>NZ_ACQT01000003.1 GCF_000175235.1 Acidovorax delafieldii 2AN
CGCGCACCGGCGGCCCAATGCGTCGGGTGTCGCGTGCTTCATGGCGCGACCCTCACGCGCAGGCCCGGGCTTTGCGCGGCGACGACGGCAGCCTTCTGCCGGGGACTCGCATCCGCGGTACGCGCGGATGGCAGATGCCGGTACACCTTCCAGGCATAGGTGGCTCTGGCCTGCGTGCAGGCGTCGCCTTTGAGCTGGGTGCACGCGGCGTTGTAGGCGCCCACGGCGTTCCAACTGACGCCGTGGCGAGCGAAGCTGTCGGCCATCAGCCAGGCCCCCACCTGCAGGTTCACGCAGGGGTCGTACAGATCGGCCTCGCGGATGCCGAAGCCGGCCAGCCGGGGCAGGTGCCGGCTGTTGATCTGCATGAGACCGATGTCGTAGCTGCCCGTGCGCTTCTCATGCGCGCGGTTCACCGCGCGCGGGTTCAGGCTCGACTCGGTGCGTGCGACGGCATAGAGCAGCTCCGGCGCAATGCCGTAGCGTTGCGCGGCCGCGTCCCAGCACATGGCCAGGGCCGGCGCGGCCGGCAACAGCGCTACCATGAAAACGACAACCCAGCGCATCCGACACCCCCCAATGGTTCAGGACAAGCCCGCTGCGGTGCGGGCACGGGGTGAGGACCGGCGTGCCGGTCAGGGTATTGGCGGGTGAGCGGGGCGGGAGCCCGGGAGGTCAAAGCGGGTGAGCGGCACCAAGCCGCGAGGTCATCGCCGGTGTCGCGGCGCGAGCTGGGTCAGGTGGCGCTCCACCATGTTGCGGCGCGCCTGGACCAGCACGGCAGCGCCGGAGGCATCCTCTTGCTGGCACAGCGCCACGCAGGCCGTGGTGAGCTGGTCGAGCTGGAACTTGGGGTTGGGATGCCGGTTGGCGGGCGAGCACTGCAGGTCGTGCAGCAGCTCGAACTGGGGACGCCACAGCGACTCGCGCCGGCGCGGCGTGGTGGGCGAGCGCATGACCAGCGCGGTTCCGAGGAAGCCGAAGATGCGTTCCGCGGCGTCGTCGCTGTTGAAGACGAGGGCCACGCAGGCACTGAGCAGATCCGGGATGCGGAACGTGGGAGCGACGTTGCTCTCGCTGCGCAGCAGGGCATAGAGCCAGTTGTGCTCCTCCAGCCATAGGCGCGTCTCGACCACGTCGCTGGAGTCGGTGGCGCCTTCGCAGGCATGCCCCGTGGGGCCGGTGTTCGGCATGGCAATCAGCATGGCATGGGTCCTCGTGTCCTGGCGTTCCATGAACGCGCGCATCGGCGCATGGACAGAGAATAGGAGGGGGCTTCATGCATGTCGCCCGGGAATGAAGCTGAACTCAGGGGTGTTTCGCGATCAGCGTCTCAGGGTGTCCGATCTGATAGAACGCGAGTCACGGAAATGCGTTGAGATTCAGTGAGTCCACTCATCACTGACCTCATGGCGTGAGAGCCTGGGCATCGAATATGGGAAGTCCGTCAATGACCGGTCCCTCGGCGTCGAAGAAGAGCCACTCAATGCCGGCGCGTGTCGAGATGTCCCAGATGAGTGAGAGATCAGTCTCGATGGGAGTGCGGTGTGGTGGCGATCCGACATACACCAGTCCGCCGAACTCGGTGGGATAGGCGTTCACCGACAGGTCGTTCTCTTGCAGACCGGCGCGTGTGGCCGGCTGCAGATGGGACAGTGAAAGTACGGTGATCGACTCCGCCAATTCCCGGAGGCGGTCGATGCAGGCTGTGGTCATGGTCGTGCCCTCGGCAAAGGCGGTACGTCAATGCAATTCCGATCACAGGCTCTTCCATCCGTCGGTGATGTGGAAGATCGTCCGTGGTGTGATTGGCATCATATCCCCACCATGCGGGGATGCCCATTACCTCGCCTCGGCACGCCAACGACCCGGTGCTCATCGCACTGGGCGCTGCCATTCGCCGTAGCCGACTCGCGCGAGGCATCTCTCAAGAAGAACTTGCACACCGCAGTGCCATCGACCGTTCCTACATGAGCAGCATCGAACGCGGCGGCCAGAATCCCGGGATCGTCTCCGTCACTCGTATTGCAAGAGCGATGGAGATGACCGTGACCGAATTGATGGCCGAAGCCGAGTTGTAGCGGTCAAGAGCCAAGGTCCAAGAGCGCAGTCACGCCCGCCGATGAAAATGCGTGAGGGCACGGCCTAGCAGCACCATCATTGCGATGGGCGACCCGGCCAGCATCGCTGGGTGCACTCGGATGGGCAGCACGAATGCGACGACCGTCGCGCAGCCTGTGATGATCAACAGAGAGCACCACACGGCGAACATCTCCGGGTCATGCAGCAGGAACTCCTTGGATCGGACCACACGAAGCAGGAGGCCGTCGATGCCCGCGGCCAGCGCCAGTGGGATCAGCCAGGGCAGCCATTCCAGCAGACTGGAAAGGCGGTAGCTGGCGAGCATCAGCAGCGCATCGACCGAGCGGAAGTAAGTGTTGTTGAACAGGCGCTGGTTGACCGAGCCCATCTCGGCAGCGACGGCGCGGTTGACGCCCTGGGGCTTGGGCATGTCCCTCAGCGCCGGGAGGGGACTGGCCTCGGCGGCATGGGACTGCATTTTGATGGCGCGATCCAGCATCCGGTAGGCGGGCTCTGCGCCCCAGAAGTCGACCGCCACCTGGTGCTCGCTGCGCAGCTGCTCCAGGAAGCGTTCGGGCGGATGCACGGCAGGCACGTACAGCACCAGGATGAGCAGCAGCACGAGGGAGATGACGGCGACGGCCCGGATCACGCGGCCGCTCCTCGCGGCTGCACGTCCGCATCCGAGTTGATGATCGGGAACCGGCCCTTGATGATGCGGCCGCCCGATACCGAGGCGAAGTACTGCAGGTTCGGCAGCTTGCCCAGGATGTCCGCTGGCACCACCTCTTCAAAGCTTTCGGTGAGCTGGGTCGAGTAGCTCGACGAGAAATCCCCGATGTGGGTGTCGGCCCCGTGGCTCAGGCCGACGCGCACCGTGTGGATCGCGGTCTTGCCGAAGGTCTCGACCACGAAGTCCTGCGTGGGCCGGTCCTTGGTGCGCAGTGCGATCAGGTTGTTCAGGTTGCCCAGCGCCATGCGCGCCGCATCCTCGCTGCCCAGGCGCCGCGCCAGGTCGGCCAGGGTCTGCATGGCGCAGGTGGCGAAGATGCCGCCCTCGGCGCCCTTGTTCAGGATCTCGATCAGCGGCTGGTTGATGACGTTGCTGACCTCGTCCACGAACAGCGAGATGCGTCGATAGGTGCCGAGGTTGTAGCGCATGCCGGCGCGGGCGGCCTGGTCGGCCAGGGCCAGGGCGCCGATGGCCGAAGCGACCGACGGATCGGGCAGCGAGTCCAGGCACATGTATAGCACATGGCCGCCGCGCTCGATCTTCTCGAAGTTCATGATCGGGCGCGGATCGTCAGCGTCGAATGGATCCGGTGAAAGGCTGCGGCCCAGGTCGCCCGAGGTCAGCATCGAGAGGATCGGCAGCAGGTTCGCCGTGATCTTCTGGTAGTGCTCCCGGTTGTGGCGGAACGTGCGGACCTGGGCGTCGAGCACCTTGCTGCGCTGATTCTGCGCGACGTGGTGCTCGTAGTAGGCGACGAATCCCATCAGGTCGGCGCTGGCTGCCTCGGAGGGTCGGCGCATGTTGCCCCGGTGCGCATCGTGCAGCAGCTTGCGCATCTCGGGCTGGTCGCGCCAGCCATGGCCCAGCAGCTGCTCGTAGAAGCGCCGCAGCGAGGCTTCCAGCACCGGTTCGATGCCGCCCTCGATGTACTTGGTGAGCTTGATGAGGTTCGGCCGTTCTTCGAGCTCGACCAGGCCTTGCACCACGACGTTGACCGCGTCCCAGCCGAAGGCCGTGAACGCCCCAGCCGTGTCGGGCGGCATGATGGACTGGATGCGCGATGCGATCTCGGTGGGCTTTTGCCAGTTGAAGGTGAAGTCCAGGCGGACACCGCGCTCCGGAAAGGCGGGGTGGAACTCCATGAAGGTGTCCGCCTCGCGGTAGTCCTCGCAGGCGCGCTCGACCACCCGCTTGAGGCGGCGGCTGTTCTTGGGGTCGATCACGATCACGACGTCGCCGCGGCACACGGCCTGGGTGATCAGGTTGGCCAGCGCCACGCCCTTGCCCGACTGCGTGGTGCCCACCAGCAGCGTGCCGCCCTCGAAGTTCTGCAAGGGCCGGTGCAGCGGGTGTTCGGTCGGCTCCACCCCATGGATGTAGGGCAGGCCGATCTCGGCATCGGGCTGGGCCGCGCTGCCTTGCCCCATGGCGTGCTGCAACCATGGGGGCACGTTGAACTCGCGGTAGTCCACCTTGGCGAGCTCGTACAGGCGCTGCGCATGCACAGGCCGCCACTCGAAGCCGAAACCCAGGAAGACCTGTGCTGGATCCGTGCACAGGCGGCCCAACTCCTGCGAGCTCAGCACCTGGATGCGGCGCCCGCCGAGCGATCCGCGCAGCCGCAGGATGCGCACCGCCTGGGCTGTCCGTCGACACGCCATCAGCAGGCAGACGGCAGCGAGCGCCAGCGCAGGAAGAACGGGCACTGGGCCCGTCAGTGCGATGACCGCGAAGTACAGCGCGGCAGCCAGCCACACCAGGCCCGCATGGGCCTCGAAGGCGCGCCGCCAGGGCATCTCGTAGCGGCGCACCAGCATGTCAGAGGCCTCGGTGCGGTGTGGCGGCTGAGCCGGAAGGTGCGACTACTTTCCCCTCGGCGGCGCAAGCAAAGGCCTTCGGATCTAGGCCTTCGAGATGCACTGGCGCCAGGATCACGCCCACAACGGTGTCGTCACGAATCTGGCGCGAGACCGTTGGCGGGCCACCTGGCTGTGCACGGCGGATCATCCTGATGTCGTCCAGGGCGCGGATCGCGATGCTGGGCTGTATGCCGCGTCGCTCGAAATCGGCCAGCGGCACGAAGATCCCCTCGGCCACGGTGCAGACGTCCGAGTTGGCGGCGCTGTCATTGAGGGTCGCCACGATCTCGGCCAGGACATTGCGCACGGCAGGGTTCAGTCGCATCGGAGCCCGCAGGCGGATGGCGAGTGGCTCCGGCCCCGAAAGTAATGCAGCGGGCGCTTCATCCAAGGGGACGACCTCTTGCCGCGCAGCCAAGGGCGCATCGGTATTGCCGGTGGCATCCAGCAACGACAGCTGTTCTTCCGGCGCGGCTGCCGTGGTTGCTTCGGGCAGGGCAGTCGCTGGAGGCGAGGGCGTGGTGGCCGTGGCGGCTCGTGAGTCTCCGGCTGCCACTGGCTTCGCGTTCGGTACCTGGGCCTGTGGCTTCGCTGGGGATGGTGGCGGAGCGAGAAGGTGAGTCGTCAGGGCGGCGGGCTGGGGATCAAGGCCTGTCAGCAGGATCGCCGCGTTGGCGAGCTTCACCGCTTCGATCGGCGTCTTGGCGCCCGGTGGTTGTATGGCCCAGGTTTCCCGGCCTGTGCCGACGGCCACCAAGACCTCGGCCTCGAGCAACAGGTCCAGCAAGGTGTGGGGTGACTTCGGGATGCCGGCCAACTGGTCGCTCTCCAGCAGCGACAGCACGTCCTCGGCCGCTCCGGGCCAGACCAGGAACAACCCCTCGGGCCCGAGCCAGACGCGGCTCTTGTCACGGTTTGCAATCCACGCGGAATGGCCAGCGGCGAGGCGGCGCAGCGCGTCCACGAGATAGCGCTCGAGGTGAGACCCGTACTGGGGCTTGCCGTAGCGGTCGGCGTTGGCCAGCAGGTTGCGGTCGATGACCAGTGCCATCGACCGGCGCACGAGTTCGTCCAGGACGTTGTGCTCACGGTACTGGGGAACGCCTGCGATGCTGGCCAGGAGCTGCGACACCACGATGGAATTGCCGTCGCCCAGCATCTGCAGCACTTCGGCCGGAACGACATGGGGCAGGGCGAACAGGCCCGTGCCGCGAGACTCGCGCGCATTGGCGCGCCAGCGTACGAAGTAGCGCTCGGCGCCTTGCCGTTCCAGCCACGGCGCCAGGCCGCCCAGGAAGGCGGGCCATTCCTCGCCGTCGGCGGTGGTCACGATCAGGTGGGTCAGGGTCCGGTGCAGTTCGCAGCACAGGCCACCGATGAAGGTCGCGATGCGCCAGCGCGGCTCCAGCTCGCGGCGCTCGGAAATCGTCGCGCGTCCCGAGAAGATGTGCGCGTCCGTACCCTGAAGGCTGAAGAAGGCTGTCTCCAGCCCGAGCTGCAGCAGGCCGCCTGGCGTGTGGAAGTAGTTGTCGGCGGTGGCGGGCAGCAAGTGCACGAAACCTGCGTACCCGTGAACCAGCGGCATCAGCTCGCGTTCGAAGGTGACTCGATCAGCGCCGAAGCACAGCTTGATCCGGGCCAGGAGCGCTTGCTGTGCCGCGATGACCGCGTCCAAGGGCACGGCCTCGAAGCCGGGATCCGAGGATGCGAAGGGTTGTACGGCGGCGCTGGAGGAGGTGCCGGGAGCCATCGAAGAATCTCCGCGCCTGTGCGGGGCGCATGGACATTCATTGTTCAGAGATGGCTAGGTTTCGGCTGCTGGCAATGAGGGCGAAGTGGAGGGGGTTTCGCCATTGGCTTCCGTGTGCGAGCCCGGAACAGGCATCAGATGGGCGATCAGATCCTCCGAAACCGGCGGTTGCTCGGCGAAGGATGCGGTGAGGCGCGGATCGCGGGCGTGTCGGTCGACCAACTGGCAGAAGGGGCAGGGCCGTGCCGTCGTGTCGGTGCCCCCCAGCGCATCCAGGAATTCGCTACCGCAGCGGGCGCAGGATGCCAGGCGGAAGCTCGGGACCTTGGCGATCCACAAACCCTCGGTGTGGGCCGCGAGGTCGAAAGCCCGGTCGAAGCTGATGCGAGGCGGGGGCCTGTGCATCGACTGGTAGTAGCGGTACGCACCGACCAGGGCTTCAGGCGCCGGAAATCCCAGAAAGCGCATGCGCCGGAAGTTGGCGATGACGACGGACGCTTCGATCCGTTGCAGGAGGTTGGCGTTGTGGTACCACTCGCGGGAATTCGGCGCCCTGCCGCAGGGTGGTTGGGCGTGCGCATTGAACAGCAGATACAGCAACTCGCGCGGACGCAGTCCAGTGAGGTGGTGGATCGTCCGGATGCGCGCCCCCAGCGCTGCACAGTCACGGGCCAGCTTTAGCGTCCGTATGCGCTGGCTGATCTTGGTGCCCGGCATCTATCGGGACACCTGAATGTGCATGGACGGCGCAGGGAGTGGCGAACGCGCGGCGGCGAGGGTGCCCACAAGTGGCGGCGGGGCGTCGATCAGCGCGACAAGGTCGGCCCGCGGCACGAACAAGGACGTCTGGCCGACCGCGTGTACCAGGCTCCAGACTTCGGCGGGACTCATCGTGCGCAGGCGCTCGGCCTGGGCCGCATGCAGGCTGAACTTGCGGCAGGTCTCCACCATGTCGCGTTCCGCGCCGACAAGGATGGCATGGAGCAATTGCAGGTTGGTGGATTGCACATCGGATAGAAGCAGGTGGCACATGATCGTTTCCTCGATGCCCCTCTGAGGGGAGTGTCAACAATGTTTCACGGGTACTCGATTCAGATGGATTGGTGGTCAGGTTTGAGTCAGCATATGCTGTGACCTGTGAAGATGTGCACATCATTTGCTCCTTTCGCGACGACGCGCTGAAAGCGCCACCGGAAAGGACAAGGATTGGCGGTCGATTTCGAAACCGGCCACATTCAGTAACAGAAGTAGCGGTAGAACACCCGCCTTTGACTTCTTTGCGCAGGAGAAGATGTGACTGCCAAGACAATGTCGTTGGGATCTGCAGTACCACGCTCGCCTGCGGATCGGCGAGGACGGTTGGAAGGCGCCCGTGCCGTGAATCGCGCTGGCCGTTCTGCGTCGGCATCCCCGCCGGGTGATCTCGATCTGGTTCCCGGTGTGCGTGACCGTCTGCAAGCCAGGCTGGCCGCCATGGGCGTTCCCGCCGACAAGACGGTTTCGCACGTGGCTGGGATCACGCATCGTGCCTCCCAGAGCGTGCGTCGATGGTTCGACGCCCCCGAGCCCGGCTTGCCGGATCTCGAGTCGTTCGCCCGGCTGTGCGCGGGCCTGGGTTGCAGTGCGGACGAGATCATCGGCGCATTGCGCCCGCAGGCCGAAGATCAAGCCCACTGCACGCAACTCATCCAGGTGGCCAATTGCATCCAGGCCATTGCCGATTCGCTCGCCCATCGCGGCCAACTGGGCACACCAGTGCAAGTGCCCGGCGACGAGATGGCGCCCCACCTGAAGGCGGGCGATCTTGTCTTCGTCGATTCGACCGTGACCGAACTGGCTGGCAATGGAATCTATGCGTTCACCTGCAATGGCAGTCTGCTCATCCGGCGGGTCGAACGGCGCATCGACCGGAGCATCGTGCTCAAGTGCGACAACAAGGCCTACCAGGACTACGAGTGGACGAGCGCAACGGCGGCCGCAAGGCGCCGCGTCAAGATCCTCGGCAAGGTGCGCAGCGCCATCAGCGTGAAGGTGTTCGGAGGCCGATAGGCACGGATGCGCGGAAACGGGCGAAAGGGGTTCATCCCCTTCCGCCACGCTTCAGCTACATGCCGACTACGCGGCCTCGGCCAGCGGTTTCCATTCGGCGGCCGTCAACTCGATCAGCTTGCCGCCCAGGGCTTCGAACTCGGTGGCCCGGTCGTAGTCCTCGACTTCCTGGCTGAAGTGGGTGACGGCGTTGACCAGGCCGTAGCCCGACAGGTCGCCTCCCGCCACCAGATGGCGCAGCACGCCGGAGCGCTCGGCCTCGTTGAGCGTGTAGCGCTGCGCCAGCACCTCGACGCTGTGCACCGGATCGCCCGCCAGCTGGATGCCCATGGTTTTTTGCATCTTCGCCGCGGCCTGGCGGAACGTCACCTCGGACACCGCCGCCTGCACGACGTCGCGGACCTTGAGGAAGAAGGCCTTGTCGTCGGCCTGCAGGGTGTCGTCCTGGTAGACCGTCACGCCTTCGTCCTCCTGGCTGAGCGAACGCCCGACGTGGGTCTTGCGCAGGGCGCGGTCCGCGACGATCAGGCCGTTGCGGCACACCAGCCGGAACAGCAATGGCTGCACCGACAGCGTGCCCTGGCCGACCTCGGAGTTCGAGATCGCGATGCCAGCCTGCACGATGTCGCCGGGCGCCATCTCGAACTTCAGCTGCGGCGTGACGCACTTGATGTACATGCGCGTCTCGGTCAGCTCCACCGACTCGAACCGCAGCTCGGGCAGGCCCTTGAGGATGGGCAGGACATGCACGGCCAGGTCGTAGTTGTCCAGGCGCCGGTAGCGGTCGGACAGCACGGCACGCACCTGCCCGTCGAGGGTGCGCAGCAGGCGCCGGTCGGGCTCGCTTTGCAGCCAGGTGTTGACGTTGCGGTCCAGCAGCGCCGGCTGGTTCTCGCGCATGCGCTCGAAATAGGCATACGGGATGTTCAGCTTGTCGGCGAGCTGGCGCCGCGCGAGCGGCGTCACGCCATACGTCGCGGGCCCGCTGGCTTCTTCGACCACGAGGGTCGTTCCGCCGCCTTCGCTGGTGCTGTGGCGCACCAGCGGCGAGGACACCACCAGATCCTTCTTGGTGTTGAGCTGGCGCTCCAGCTCCTGGGCCAGGTTCAAGAGGGTACGTCCGCTTCTCATGACAATCTCCTTCGGTGAGGAAAAAAGCGGGGACGGCAGAGCCCCGGCGGGGATGCACATCCCCGCATGGGCTGATGAAGGACCGGCGAGAGCCGGTCCACGATGGCGCAACCGTGGTTGCGCGAAGAACTCCAGGGCTGCCTTCGCCGCATGACGTGTGTCATGCGGCCTGGTCTGGCAGCGACCAGCGGAGAAACCTTTTCGGTGCAGGCTCAGATCCGGAACCTGCGCTGAAAAAGCCGGGAGTGGGCGAACCCACCCCCGACGAACGTCACGCGGCGCGCAGCAGGCTGGCTTCCTGCCGCTGCCGCCACACGTCGGCCCAGTCCGAGCCCGCCTGCCGGGGCAGGAAGACGCGCACCGTGCGGGGGCCGCTCTGCGCTTCCTCGCGCTTGAGCCGGCGTGCCACGGTGTAGGCGCTGGCCTGGCCCGTGTAATCGCCGTCGGCATCGTTGTCGCCGTAGATGCACACGCTGCGCACGGTGTCGGGCACCCAGAGCTTCTCGAGGTTGCCCGCGCTCAGCGCGCACCAGACCGGCTTGCCGGTCGCCAGGAACACGGCGATGCCGGTCTCGATGCCTTCGCAGACGGCCAGTTCATCGGTCGCCTCGGCCAGCCGCACGGCCGCGCCCGAGAAGCCGCTGCAGAGCACCTTCTTCGCATCGGGTGCATCGAGCTTGCGGCCCGCGCTCAGGTAGGTGCGGTGCAGCGTCACGGCGCCCTGGGCATCGCGCACGCTGGCCAGCATCGCGGGGTACTCGGCCACCTTGCGGGCCTTGGCCGCTCTTTCCTTCTGGTAGTAGCCCAGTGCGGGATGGAAGCGCAGCGACGGCGGGTAGCTGGTCAGGGCCAGCCCGCGGCCGCGCAGGTAGCGGTCCACCTCGTCGCCGAGGGTTACGGGCAGCGCCTCGTTCCAGATGCGCTGCACCAGCTTCTTCATCCGCTCCGGCGCCGCGCTGTCCACCGGCGCGGCCGGCGGCAGCATGCCCAGCACTTTCTCGACCGCGCACAGCGCCGCATGGAAGTCCATGCCCTTGCAGGCCTGCAGCAGCTTGAAGCCACCGCCCGGGCCACATTTGCGGCAGTGGTAGTTCCCTTCGCCGTACTTGTCGGTGTACTGGAACCGGTCCACACCGTCCTTGCAGAGCGGGCAGGGCATGGGCTTACGCTTGAGCATGCGTTCGTCCAGGCCCAGGGCGCCGAGCACTTCGGTCCAGCGTCCGTGCGCACGCTGCTTGACGGCCTCCACGCGGGCGGCGTATTCAGCGTTCTGCATGGCCGTCTCCACTGGCCGATAGCTCCACCAGGCATCCGGGCGAGGAGCCGGTGCCCACCGTGATTTCGAACCGCCTGCCGTGCAGCAGCGGGTACCGGCCCAATGTCAGCTCGGACAGCAGAGAACTGAGCGTGCTGACCGGGTCGGTCGACCGCAGACGCCGGATCAGATCGGCCAGCACATTGCAGTCAGCCTCCATGTCGTCGTCGCGCACGTGGTCGTGCTCATCGCGGAAGTCCGACAGCTGGCGCACCGCCTCACCCGAGGTTTCGCCCGCGGGAACGAGGATGACGTCCTCCTGGCACACTGCTTCGTCCGCGATGATCGCCTCGTGGTCGCCCACACGCACGCGGACGGTGTCGCAGAGAATGACCAGGGGCCAGACCCAGCGGCCTTCCAGCTTGGTGCGCGCGGCTTCCGCCTGCGCTTCGATCTCGGCCGATTGCAGCTCGATGTAGCGGACATGGGGGTGGATCCAGTGGTCTCTGTCCAACTGGTAGGCCAGGGCGACGAGCCATTGCTTGCTGCGGGCGAGCATCCAGTGCCCTGCGTTCTCGCTGGTGGGCCAGCCCAGGGAAACCAGCGTAACCCGGCCGGACTCGATGTCCTGCCGCGTGGGGGGCTCGGCCACCGTCTCGACATAGTCGCGCTGACCATAAACCGTCTGGACAGGATAGCCCGTGATGCTCTCGAACAGCGCAGCAGGCAACTCGTCCATGTCGTTGAGCAGGTCCAGATGGCCCCACTGGCGCATGGCCTCGAAGTAGGTCGAAACGAACTGCCGTGCCTCGAGCTGCGACTTCGCCACCACGAGGATGGCGCGCCAGGACTGCTTGAGCTGGGTCTCCACGCGCTTGAGCTGCTGATCGGCGTCGATCAGCATGTCCCTGTCGGGAAGACGCGCCATGAATTGCCGCGGGTCGAGATGGACGACATTCGCCTCGCCGGCGTTGAAGTACATGGGCCGATGCACACAGAAGCCCTGCAGGAAAATCAGGGTTTGCCGGGTCGCCTTGCCGCTGTGGTTGCCCGAGACATGCACCGCGCCGATCGGCGTGGAAGTCAGGGGCAGGTGATCCTCGGCGTAGCGGCGCTCCAGCGTTTTGCCGTTGAACACCACATCGACCGGGAAGCCCTGGCAGAGCGTTTCTATGCGCTGCTCGAGACCGTCGACGTCCGCGCCGTGCAGTTCGATGAGCGTGCCGGTCTCGGCCTGCTCGCTGTCCAGCACTTCGAAGGTTTCGCGCCGCAGGGCCGCAGCGGTGTCGATATCCGCGCGCTGCCGGCCCGAGGCGACCACGATGCGATCGACCGCGTAGAGGCATTTGGTGAAGCCGATGCCGAAGGGGTGCTCCTGGGCCACCATGCCGTCGTCCCAGCCGGACTCATGGAAACTCAGCAGCTTCTGGAAGTCCTCAATGCCCCGCCCATCGTCGCGGATGCGCAGCACCCGCTCCTCGGCCAGGTGGTCGACGGCGATATGGCGCGCGCCTGCGCGACGGGCATTCTGCAGAAGCTCGGTGACCAGCGTGAACCGGTCGGTGAAGGCGAAGCGCTGGTTACGCAGCACGCCTTCTTCGTTGATGCGGACTTGGATCTTCATGGAAATCTCCCGAGATGCCAGCGCACCGCCCGCATCGCGGGCGAGCCCGCTGGTGGGTGGTGAAAATTAGGTGCGGCCGCTCCTATCGCGGGGCACCGAGGCGGTGAACAACTGGCCGTAGGCCAGGGCCTGGGCCAGGCTGTGGCGCTCGAACTCCCAGGGCAGCAGGTGCCGGTAGTCCAGCACCTTGCCGCCGGCATCCAGGCGCTCGACCTTGAAACCCAGTGGGTGCCAGTGCACCCGATAGGGCAGGCGGTCGGCGCCGGCGATGACGAAGCGACGGCCGGCCTGGCCGGTCAGCACCTCGCTTTCCTTCACGAGGTATTCGATGTCGCCCAGCGCGTTAACCGGGAGCCAGGTGCTGGCGCGGGCTGCGCGATGTGCCGTGGTGTGGTGCATGACGTGGCTCCTCATTGATCGTCTGGCTGGCAGACGGATGGGGAACAGGCCGCCACGGCACCAAGGCGCGCGGGCAGCGCGTCGGGCTGTGATCGTGCGGCACCCTCCGGCGCCGCGCAAGGCGGCGCTGAGCAGGGCAGCCGCGGGTCATCGCGCATGGCTTCTTCCATCGCGACGGCATCCTGGTAGTCCAGGTGGCCGGCGAGGCCGTAGGCCACGAAGATCGCCAGCAGGCAGAGAACATCCTTCCACGAGGTCATGGCGGACTCCTTTCGAAGTTGAAGGTGGGAGCGCGGAGCGCTCCTACGGAGAGGGGCAGGCAAAGAGATCGCCCTCGAGGGAGACGCGCCTGACTTCTTCGTTGATCCACTGCGGGTTGCGGGCTAATCGCGCCTCTACCCAGTCGGGGTGGTCCACGATGGCTTCGCGCACCCACACGGGATAGCGCAGCAGCGTCTGATGAAGCCACTGGGGGATCGCGAGACGAATGAAGTCCCGCACCTCCTCGGCGTCGACCAGGCCGCAGTACGGCAGTGGCGACAGCGGGCTGCAGGCCACCACGCGTAGGCAGGACACGAAGCTGAACGGCCTCAGATCCTTGTCGCGCTCGGTGAAGACCCAGCGCAGCGTGTCGAACTTCTCTTCCAGCGGCGTCTCGGGATCGGCCAGGCGGCCGATCTCTTTGAGCAGCCGCCAGTGCAGCAGCACGACGTCTTCCTCGCTCCATTCAATGGGCTGGCCTTCATCCGCGTCGAGCGACGCGAGGGTGCTCAGGGACGGGGCAGGTGGCGCGTCACCGGCTTGCAGCCGGTGGAGCAGCGCACCCATGAATGGCGGCGAAAGCGGCGGATCCCCGAGAGGGGCGCAGACGGGGGGAACGGAAAAAATCTCGGGTGCAAAGCTGTGGTGCAGCATGGTTGGCTCCTTGGCGTGAAAGCGGGAGCCAACGCACCGATCTAGGGGCGATTAGCCCCAAGGGGTGGATGGGTGGACAGATCCGGTATGGGGATCGAAGACTTCGGGGCTGGCTTGGATGGCAGCGGGATGCGCTGCGGGGCCGGTGTGCCAGCAACCGGCGGGGGAAGCTTTCGGCGCCAGGCGAGGGAGTGGTCGCCCTCGGGGCCGGCCTCGAAAGCCGCCGGCGGGAAGCGCTACGTCGAGACAGCGGTCCTGTGCTTCGCGCTCAGGCCGTGTCGATGGAAACTCCAGGGCTTGCCAAGGGTGCAGGGCCAGCTACTGCATGCTTCGCACGGTAGAGGGCCGCTCCTTACGCGTCAATGCCCGACAAGCCCGCAATGCCTGCCAATGCCGAAAGCAGCCTGAGTTGGTGGCCGTTTCGCGTGGCGATGCTTGGGCGCTTGGCCGATCATTTCTCCGAACAGCGCTGCCGCCGGAGGACTCGACCATGGCCGATATCGATTTCGTCAAGCATGACCAAGGGGGCGTCAACGCCCGCATCCTCGCGAAGGAAACCAAGGCCGACTTCCGCCGCGTCGAAGCGGCGTCGTTGAAAATCAAGGCGAGCTTCTCCAGCGCCGAAGGCAAGCGCCTGTTCATCCGCTACTTCAATACCTTCCAGCTGGGCATCCACTTCATCTCGGTGATCTCGCGAACCCGGCTGAACCACGACGACGTCAATAAAGTCGAGACGCTGATCCGGTCGCAGATGGACAAGGTCGCCGAGGAACTGAACAAGGCGATCGACGGTGCCGAGGCGCTGTTCCATGCCAATGGCATCACCAGCACCGCGACCTATGACACCGTGCCCTTGGATCTGGAGGTCGGGGTGCTGTCGTCGAGCAGCCGCCGGTATCTGGAGGTTTTGGGAAAGCTCGATCAGCTGATGCCGTTGCTGCAGACGCTCGAGATCCACGAGGTCATCACCCAGCAGGCAGTCGACGTCGAAAGGGCGGCGCTCAAGCGCAAGGTGCGGGATGTCGCGAACGGGGCGCGCAATCTGGCGACCCGACTGCGGCGGGAGATGAATGCGCTGGACGTGCGCCGCCCAGCGGGCGACGGTGGAAGTTCAGCCGATGCCGAGAGCCAGAATGCCGACGAACGGCAGCCAACAGGCGAGGCCGCAGCCAGCATCCCATCGGAAGCCGATGCCGGGCAGGACATGGCGGTCGCCGAAGACATCCTGCCATCCTCGTCCCCGGTAACCGACGCCGCCCCGGCGGGGGCGGCGTAGCATCGCGCTGTCTCCACGGGAAACTGGCCGAGGACAGGTGCGATTGCCCGCTCCGCGTTGAACGTAGCTGGTACGCAATGAGCCCGCGAGGATAAAGTAGTGGACAGGGGTGTGTGATTGCATCGTCGCCCCGCACCACCTGGTAGGCCAGGTGCGTCGCAGTCGTCACCTGCCTTCAGGCCGCGTTCCCACTCGGCCCCACGTATCGAACACTACCCTTCGCCCCGTTCTGCTCTGCGCTTCGCGGGCGGGCGGTGTTCGTGATCTGGCGATTCAAACCCATCCATACCCATTGCCCTGTGCCTGACCGGAACGCCTGCACAGCGGTAGGAGTCTCGCGTTCCTCGGCAGCGAAAGCTTTTCCAGACCACCTTCGCTGCGACAGAGCTGGTCATACCCCTGCACCTTTGGCGATTGCCAAGACAAGGAATGATCATGCAAGTTATCTCGACTATCTCTCCCGCTCAACCTACCCATCAGGCGGAGCGGCCCGCATTGCCCGAGACGGGCTTCGTCCGCCAGAAGTTGCTGCTGCGCTTCATTCCGTTCTCCAAATCCACGCTCTGGCGGCGCGTTAATGCCGGCGGGTTCCCAGCTCCGATCCGCCTGTCGAGGGGGATCACGGTGTGGCGCGCAGAGGATGTTAGGCGTTGGATTGCTGAGCAGAATTGAATGTCTGGCAGATTCCGGTTGCTAGAGCGTACGCAGGCAGCTGGAATCTCGGGTGGAGGTCAAAGTGGCTGGCCCAATGTTTTGGGGGGCAATGGCGGTATCGGTAGGGCAGTGTGCCAGTGCCAGACGGTTGCATTGCCGTTGGTGTGAATCGCCTTTTCCTTGAGGACTCGGTCCTTGGGACTCATGAACTCGCTGGTCAGATGCAGAGGGATGGGCGCGGCACCGCAGTCCAGCAGCAGGGCATTTGGAAAGGCCGCCGCAGCCTTGGCGTCATAGCGCAGCGGTTTCAGAAAGCGCCGTTTCTGGGCGATCAGGCCGTCGATGAGCGGCAACTCGTGGACCCCGTCCACGGGAATCCATTGTTCACTGACCAGCATCAGGCTGGCGGCGTCGATCTCGTAGGTGAACTCCCGCCGGGCATGGATCAGTGCCGCCATGATGAGCCGAGCGGGGTGTCCGGTGTCGGCATCGCGGGCCTCCAACATCGCTGCATAGGTGCGGGCCAAACGATCCCAGGCACGCGTATCCATCAGGAGCGGAGCGTCCGGCATGTGGCGGATCCAGATGCGGCAGCCACGCTCACTGCGTTCGCAGGCCTTAAATTCGCCGATCACCAGTGCCAGCGGGGCCTGGCCGCCATGGGGTTGCAGCACTGCCAGCTTGGCGCGTCGGCGTTGCGCGATGTCCGCTTTCGCGGGTTCGCTGAAAGGCTCGGGGACGTAGAGTCTTTCGGCCAGGGATTTGCCCTTGACCTCGATGTCCGCCGCAGCCTCGAGCAGGTACTTGCATAGCACGCCCTGGTTCCGCTTGCCGGCCATGGCCGGTGTCCACCGGTTGAAGCCGGCTTGCTCGAACAGAAAGTGCATGACGGCTCTGAGCGTCATGCGCTTGCGCGGCACGGAAACCTCCCCCGGTTCATCCGGCTCGCCACGCGCCACGGCGCGTCCGTGGATGCGCGTCCACGGAAAATCGACGCGAAGCTCGATGTGGCCGGGATGCGTTTCGAGAACGGCATCGCCCATCAGGTCACCCAGCCCCGAATAGGCGTTGTCGGGCTCATAGGACGGGCACAGTGGATGATGGGACTTGCCGGTATCCGGCATGCGCTTCACGAGGTACTGGCGGTGCCGCGCCACATACATCTCGATCCCGTCGGGCGTGCACAGGCAGCGCGGGCGCTCCGCCGAGTCGTGAATCTGGGCGAGCGCGTCCTGCAGGCCCGGGTCGGTGACCTGCCAGATCCGGCCGCGGATGGCGAACCGCTGCACATCCGGCGAGAGATCGGTTGTGGCACCGCCCATGGCCGCTACACCAGATCGGTGGTCAAGGTATCCAGCGATGGCAGTCGGCGAGGAAACTGCTCGCGCACCGCACTGCGATCGGCGATGCCCAGCAGCAAGCCGACCTGGGACTCTTCCGCACCCCTGGCATAGAGGCGGTCGGCCACGGTATGGCGCACCGTGAGCGCGGTCACCTGCTTGAGCTCCGCGTAGCGGAAAAGCTTCCGATAGGTCTCCTGGATGGCGCGGCAGCGGAACCGCTTCTGGCCCTCCGCCCCGTAGGGCTTGATCTCGAAGCCCTGGCCACTCGCCGACAGAAGGAGCCGGCTGGCCGGATCGAGTCCTCGGTACTCGCCATCAACTCCCAACCCCTGCCGGTCCGAAACGCGTTCGGCGAGGTAGGCATTCAACGCTTCCTCAAGTCGTGCGCTGCAGAAGAAAAGCGGACGCTCTCGCCCGGTGATGGCGACATCCGGCCGGACGCAGGAGCCTCGGCGCACACTGCCGTCGACATGGAGATAGTCGCGGACTTCAAGGCGAGCGATCTCCAACGGCCGGGCACCCGTGGCGAAAAGGATGTAGTAGAGGGCCAGGTCCTTGTGGGGCTGTTGACTGCGGCCCCGAATGCGCAATGCACCCGCAGTGATCTCCTCCTCGGTGAGGACGCGGATGTGCCGTGCGTGGGACGGTGGCGTAGTACCCAATTCGTCCAGGGCTGCGTGGATGGCTTCGCGATGCATCCGGAGTCGGCGCACGAAGGCGGCGCCCTCCACATTCAGTCCTGCGATGCCGGCGGTCGAGGCGACATGGGCGGCGACAGCCTTGATGCGCCGCTCGACGGCCGTCCGCGTGATGCCGTGCTGGGCCGCGACGGCATCGTAGGTGCCTCCTTCGAGAATGCTGCGCAGCATCTCGATCGCGAGCGCCCAGGAGCCTTGCCGCGCCCCTTCTGTGGGTTCGATGGGTTCCTCCGCTTGCACGCTATCGCTCCTTGTTGCTGCAGTCTGGTCCATAGGTCCATGCTGAACAATGGCCTGGCTGCGCGCCAGCCGAAACCGCCGCGAAATGCAGGGGGTTTCGGCATCAGCCAAGTGTGCGCCTTGTCCGAACAGACTACGCGTCAGGCAATTCCGAAGAATCAACTCGGGAATGTCGTGGCTGTACTGCCTTGCATATTCGATGCCTTGGAGGACGAAGTCAGGGGTTGATGGCGGCCCTATCGGCGAGAGCATGAACCATCGGAATTCCCCGACGTTCATCAAGGAGCACTCCATGGCACAAGCCATCATCACGGTGCAGGGCGGATCGGACGCGCTGCCGACGCTGCTGGGCCAAGCACCTGCACGCATCCCCACAGGCGGCAAGATCCGCCCCGGCATCATGGTGCTCACGCGCAAGGCGGCCGAGCAGCCCGAGGCCAAGGCCATTTATACCCAGGGCGTGGCCGAAGGCCGATCGTTCGAGGCGATCGAGAAGGCGCTGGCGCAGGCGCTGCCCCAGCTCAGATCCCCATTGGTGCCTCGCAACGTACCGTGGTTCACGGTGCGCGGCTCGGATTTCCCCAACCCCGAAATCGCCCGCGAGATCCTCGACATCTATGGCGAGGATCGGGGGCAGGGTCACCGGCTGTACCGCATCCCGGTCGTTTTCCCATCCGACCACTGGCAGACCGTGATGCCGCACGAGCTGGCGGCATGGAGTACGCACGAAAAGCGCTTCTGGTCGCAGTATTCGCCCGACGGACAGGTGCGCCACTGCATGCGCCATGCACCGGTGCCGGTGGACGACACCGGGCGGCGCACGATCCGCATCTTCGGCGGGCGCAAGACCGTGCCCCGAGAAGAGAACGGTGGCATCTGCAACCCCGAATCCTGCCCCGAGTACCAGGCCCGCCAGTGCAATCTCACGGGCCGCTTCCTGTTTTTCATTCCCGGCATTCGTTCGATCAGCGCGCTGGAGCTGCCCACCACGAGCTTCTATGCGATGAGCGCGGCCATCCAGCGCTTCCAGGCCATCGCCCAGATGCGCGGTGGACGTATCTCTGGGTTTCTGGGGCGCGACCGCACGACCTTCTTCCTGACCAAAGTGCTCAAGGAGGTGCCGCACATCGACGAACAGGGGCGGGCGGTGCGCGTGCCCCAGTGGATCATCGAGCTCGAAGCGCCCGTGGACGTGACCGCGCTGCTGCGAGACCACGAGGATGAGGAGGCCTCCATCCAGCAAGCACGGCTGGTCACGCAGGTGGTTGAAAACTCCCACATGCCTACAGACGTAGTGGATGCACCGGCCGAAATCGGCGAGGCCGCGCAGCGCCCCGGTCGCCCGACGCTCGAACAGCTGCTGGACAAGGCGCAGGCGATGGGCGTGCCGCGCGAACGCTACGCGGCATACGCGGATCGACGCTGGGGCCGGGGCTGGCGGGTCAACCCGCATGGCCGTGGCCGTGCCTGGGATGAGCTGCTGAGGTACTACAACGATCCGGTGGGCTATCTCGACAAGATCGACACCGAGCTGAATCAAATGGCATGAACCGGGGAGGCACCATGCGTATTGCACAATTTTCGGATCTTCACTACGGCACGAAGACCCTGGCGGAGGCCGACCGCTGCTTCGGCGCCGCCATCGACCGCGCCGTGGCCCTGGGCGTGAAGGCCGCCGTGATCTCGGGCGACGCGACCGACCATGCACTCGACCTGCATGCGCCCGCCGTGATCCGGCTGGTGGCGCAGGTTCGCCGCCTCGCCGATCACTGTCCGGTCCTCATTCTGCAGGGCACCTACTCGCACGAGCCCCCCGGCACGCTGGCGGTGTTCCGTTCGGTGGGCGGGCGTCATCCCATCCATGTTGCCGACTGCATCCAGCAGGTGGCGCTGACCCGGCGCGGCTGGGTGGCGTCGGCGGCCTGGTGCTTCGAGGTCTTGCCGCCGGATGCCGAGATGCTGGTTTTCTGTCTGCCCACGGTGAACAAGGCTGTGGTGGCCGCCGCCACCGGGGCGGTGGATGCGGCGCAGTCGGTGGGCGAGCAACTGGGGCGATTGCTTGCTGGATTCGCCCCGCTGAACCGGCGCGCACGCAGCCTGGGCTTGCCGACGATCGGGGTATCGCACGGCACGGTGTTCGGCTGCCTCAGCGAACACGGGGTTCCGATGGCGGGCTTCGACCATGAGTTCACCACCGGCGCGCTGTTTGCCGCCGAGGCCCAGGCTTGCATGCTGGGCCATATCCACCGGCACCAGTCCTGGATGCAGCAAGGGCTGGCGGGCGAGCAACTGATCGCCTATGCAGGCTCCATCGGCCGATTTCACTATGGCGAGGAGGGGGAGAAGGGATTTCTGCTGTGGGAGGTTGGCGCAGAGTGGGCCCGCTGCACCTTGGAACCCACCCCGGCGCGCCGAACCATGGACATCGTGTTCGAGGGTCGCCCGGATCTCGACACCTTGCGCGAGGCGGTCACGCGGCAGGACATCACGGGCGCCAGCGTGCGCGTGCGCTGGACCGTGGCGGAGGAAGACCGAGGCGCCGTGGATCGCGAGGCCATCCAGCGGGTGCTTGCCGGCGCGGCTGAAACCAAGCTGGAGGGCCGCATCGTTCCCGTGCTGCGCGCGCGCACGGCCGGCATCTCGCGCATGGCCCGGATGGAGGACAAGCTGCGCGCCTGGGCGCAGGTGTCCGACGTCAACCCGGAACCGCTGCTGGCGTGCCTGGCAGCGCTGGGGGAAGCAGCCCCCGAGGACATTGCCGCTGGCCTGCTGGGCGACCAGGGAGCAGAACCTCCGCCAGCTGAGCCAATGCGGCTGGTGGCCTGACGCGGTCGACGGACGGGCTATGGCAGCGCTTCGAGGAGCGCTTCGGCGACCGTGTTGAAGTCACTGAAAGCCTGCTCGAATGCCGGTGTCTCGCCGCCATAGACCAGGGGCAGCAGGTTGCCGGTGAATTCCGCCTGGATCTTGGTATCGGCGCGGGCTTGCCGCAGCGCGCCGTTCAGCACTTCAAGAGGCGCTGCGGCAAAGTCCGGGAACTGGGCGCCGAACTCCTTCTGGTCGCCCGCGACCAGCGCGGGGAAGGCCCGCCGGGCGTCGGCCAATGCTTCGGGCTGGCGCTGGTGAATGCGGTGCACGTCATACAGGTGCCGGACCAGGGCCGTATCCCAGGCCTGGCGCATCAGGCCGGCGCGGTGCTGGGCGTAGCGGCGCAGGAACGAGAGGATTTTTTCCGCGACGGTCTCGGCCACGGCCACCACAGGAACTTCAAAGGCCTGGTCGCTGCGGCCGGCGAGTTGGTCGGCCAGCGTGGTGATGCGGCAGATCTGCGAAGGCAGAACCGGCGCGCGTGCCGTCAATTCGATCTGCAGGTGAGGGCGAAGCCCGGCGGCAGAGGCATAGTGCCGCTCGTAGGTCCATTCGCTGCAGAAGTACCGGTTCTCGTTGAAAGCCAGCCCTTTGGCCTTGTTTTCGACCAGACCGATGCCGGCCAGGGTTTTGGTCACCTGGGCTTTTAGCGCGGAAAGCCGGCGGCGGATATCGGCGCGGGATGCCTGGCCCGCATCCGGGAGCACCACCTTCAGGTCCGCATCCTCGGACATGCGTTCGATCAGTCCGTAGGCCTTGGACAGGCTGGTGCCGCCGCAGAACACCAGTTGCACCCCTTCCGGCTTCAAGGCGAACAGGGCCCGCAACGCATCGGTCAGGTGCTCGTCCTTTTCCAGCAGGCCCGCCGTGATCGCGCCTGACTCGGCTTCCGCGACCAGCGCTTCGATCAGTTCCCGCCGCTCTGGCGCCAGCACCCTCATGCGTGTTCGTACTGGATCGCCTTGCCGTTGAAGCCCAGCTTGCGGGCGATGCGACGGCGGCCGACGTTGAGGGTGATGCCTGCTGGCACCTGGGTGCTTTGCCCGGCGTTGTATTCCCGGGTCAGGCGGCTGGCCATGACGGTCACGCCCAGCTTGTTCAGTGCCTGCGGAGCCAGAACTTCCAGCGGCCGTACCGGAATTGGCTTGCCGGTCAGCACACTCGGCTTGGCCTTGGCGTAAACGCCCAGGCCCAGGCGCACCAGCGTGCCGTCCAGCACCAGCTCGCGCAGTGCACGGCCCACCTGTGCGGCACTGCCGAACTGGTCGAATTCGCCGCGCAGCAGCACATCGTCGCTGCGGTTGGCGACGGAGCGTCTGATGCGGTTGAGTGTGTTCATGGTGGTGGAGGCGGTGATCCTTGGAGGATGATTTTACCTTTCCTGAAAATTCCCGTAACTTGCTGACTGGAAATGGGATTTCCGAACGAAACCCGATCATCTGATGGTGAAAGCGTTCCGCGGGCTGGCTGCAGCTCGCAGGAGCTTGATCTCTCCCGCACTCGCAGGAAACTGGGATTCATCAACCCCTGGAGATCACTGCCATGCAACTACTTTCCCTGACCCTGAAAGGCTTTCGTGGGATTCGCGACGGCTTGGGCCTGGATGTCTTGACCCTGGACTTCGAGGCCCTGTGCGATGGGGCCGAGCTGGTGGCCATCGCAGGCGCCAATGGGCGTGGCAAGTCCACGGTGCTCGACAACATGCATCCGTACCTCACCATGCCCTCGCGCGCGTCCGCCGCAGGCGCTGGCGGCTTCAGCTACTACGACCATGTGTTTCTCCCCGAGAACGAAAAGGATCTGGTCTGGGCCCTGGAGGGGCGCTGCTACCGCTCCCAGGTCGTGATCCGGCTCAACGGCCGACGCCGGACGGAGGCCTTCCTGTTCGTACTCTCCGATACAGGGGCATGGCACCCGGTCACGCTCGAGGACGGCACGGTGTCGGATGGCAAGATCGAAACCTATACGCGCTGCGTGGAGCACCTGTGCGGCAGCGCCGATACCTTCTTCACCTCAGTCTTCGGAGCCCAGGGCAAGCGCCAGCTCAGCGACTACCGCAACGCGGAGGTCAAGACGCTGCTGGCCGACCTGCTGGGGCAGGAGCAAATCCGCGAACTGGGGCGCAAGGCGGGGGAGACGGCCAAGCTGTTGAAGGCGGGGCTCGTGGCGGTGCGCCAGGAAGCCGCGGCCATGGACTCCGAGGCCGCGCGGCTGGTACAAGCGCAGGCCGATGTAGACGATGCGCCGGCCCGTGCCGATCGAGCCCAGGCAGCCGTGACGGCAGCCGCCTTGGCGCTGGAGAGGGCGCGACAAGCCTATGTCCAGGTCACGGTGCAGCGCGAGCAGGCCCGCGAGACCGACGCGCGGCGTGCCCAGTTGCAGCAGGAGCGGGAAGCTACGCAAGCAGCGGACCGAGCGGCGATGCAGGAACTAGCGGACCGCGAACAAGCTGAGCGCCAGCGGTTGGACCGGCTCACGCGCCGCGTTGCACAGCGGCAAGCTCAGGCCGGGCAGCGTCGAGAACGCTTGGAGGACGCACAGACCCAATGCCGCACTTTGTTGGCTCGGGAACACCTCGTGCGCAACGCGGTACGGCGCTTGCCGCAGGCCGAGCGCTTGCTGGCGCTGCGCGATGAGCGTGCATGCCAGGGTCGAGACCGGGTGGCAGAGCGGGAGCAGGCGCAAAGCCAGTTGCGCATCTTGAAGCAGCGGGTTCAGGGCATTGAGCGCGAAGCAGGGCAGGCCGCCCTGCAGGCGCAGTCGCTCCGGCGCCGTTTTGGGTTGACCGCGGAGGTGCCGTGCGCGGGCCTGCCGCTGCAGGGGGCTTGCCAGTTGCTGGCCGATGCCCGGGAGGCTCAGGCGCTGATCCCGAGCGCCGATGCGGTGCTGCGGCGTCTGGCCGACGAGAAGGCAGAGGTCGAGCGGGACGGACGTGCCGTCAAGGCACGGATCCAGGCCTTGGCGCCGGCCGGCGATCAATTGGAGACGGCCGAGCGGTACCTGGAGCGCGCTCGCCATCGTGCGTCACGGCTTGCTTTGCTGGCGGCGAAGGCGGACGACATGCGGGTCGTGCGGCAGCGCCTGGCCGACGTTCAGGATGAATTGACTGGTCTCGGTGATCCTGGGCGAGAAGATGCCTCGGCTGAAGCGGGTGCCGAACGGGAGGAGCGTGATTCCATCGCCGCCGCGCTGCAGGTCATTGATGCACAGCGGACGCAGCAATCCGATCGGCTGCGGCAGGCGCTGGCGCGGCTGGACACGGTACTGCAGGCATTGCCGGAACCCTTTGACCCCCAGAGGCTTGACGCCGCCGAGGCGGCGCGCGATCGCGCTGTCGCCGCGCACGAGGGCGCGCAGCGGGAGCACATGGACGCTCTGAAGCAACTGGAAAGCCTGACGTCGCTGCGTCAGCAGCAGAACGCATTGGCCGAGCGCCAGGCCGCGGCGCACCGACGTGCCCAGCGCATCGGAGGCGCGATGGGCGACTGGACCCTGCTGGCGCGGTGCATGAGCTATGACGGCTTGATCGCGCTGGCGATCGACGATGCGGGGCCGGCTCTGTCGGGTCTGGCGAACGAATTGCTGCTGGCCTGCTATGGCCTACGTTTCACCGTATGCATCCTCACGCAGGTCGAGACGGCCAAGGGCGAGAAGCGGGAAGACTTCGACATCCTGGTGCATGACGCCGAATCGGGGGAAAGCAAGAGTGTGCGGCTGATGAGTGGAGGGGAGCGGGTCTGGATCAACGAATGCCTGGTACGGGCCGTGGCGCTGTATCTGGAGCAGACCAGTGAGCGGCATTACGAGACCCTGTTCTCGGATGAGGCCGACGGTGCGCTGGATCCCGAGCGCAAGCGCATGTTCGGAGCGATGAAGCGTGAGGTGTTGCGGCTGGGCGGCTACCGGCGCGAGTTCTTTGTTTCGCAGACGCCCGAACTGGCGGGCATGGCCGATGTAGTGATCGATCTGGAGGCACTGCGGACTGACGCCGATCCGGTTTCCTTGGCGTGATGGTGATGAAGGTGGGGCAGAACATGGCGTAGAGTTTCAGTGCATGGGTGGTCTCACAAGACGGGGGCTTGGGAGCCGAAGGTCGGAAGTCCCTCGATGATGGGTGCTTCGCTGTCGAATTTGAGCCAGGCGATACCGGCTTGCTCGGCGAGCTCGAAAATAGCAGCCAGATCGGGCTCCGTCGGTAAGCGGTAGCGCGGCGAGCCCACGAATACAAAGCCTCCGAAGTCGGTTGGATAGGCGTTGACGGACAGATCGTCTTCTCGCAGCTTCTGCCGCGTGGCTAGCGTCAGGTGGGTCAGCGAAAGCGCCGCCAGCGGTTCAGCCAATTCGCATAGCCGCTCGATGCAATGAGCGTGCATGGTTTACTCCTTGTGTGGCGCTGCCGGCTTGGTCTCCGGGATGCCTTGTGGACTTCGCGGACACCATGTCGCAGTTCTGCAAGCCCACCGGAATTCCCATACGCGGAGCCGAAAGCGGATCACGGCTCGCTGTGTGTTTTCGGCATGTGCGCGCCGTGACATCTTTTGGAGCATTGATACCCGATAGGCGAACGACGTCAGGAGAAAAGTGGACTCTGGCAGTGTGGCCCTGACTTCGCCGTGTCACAAGGGGGAAAACCTGCGCGGGCAGGAAACCGATGTCAATGACGTGTAATTCATCCTCGGATTCGGAGGGAAATTGCACAGCGGTGTCGCCAATTGTCAACGCAGAAGAGGCTCGATGCGCGTGGCATGCAATCTCGTGACACTCGAAAGTCACTTCAGTGTCATTCGAGAAATCTTTTGATCAAGTCCCGATAAATCGGTCTCAGACAGGTTCTTTTGCGTCAGTATGGTGGCCATCGAAGGGTTTCACCATGATCCGCCTGGGCTCCCAGATCCGTTTGACGCAGAAGGAAATCGAGTATTTCCGTTGGCTGACCGACATCGAGCCGGTCGGTATCCGCACGCACGCGGATCTCGATGCGTATGTGGCGAAGTGCAAGGCGCACTATTGGGGCGTTTCCCGCGACACGCAGTTCCTTCACTGGATGATCGACCAGGAAGTGGCGCGTTGCCTGGCCGCGTGAGCCTGTCAGCAGGGTGGGTAGGGCTTGGGGGAAGCACCGCATTCCCCCGGCCGGGTGGCCAGGGGAACGAGATGTATGGCTCAGCCAGCGGCTTGAGCCGCTCGGGGCGCAGAATCCACCGTTTCGGACTGCGCCTGCGGGGCGGCAGGTGTCTCCGCGGTGGCGGGCGCCTTGAATGCCGCGCGGGCGGCACGTACCTTCGGGCTTTTGGCCAGGCGCTGGATCTGCGCCGTCGCGGGCTCGGCAATCTCGTCGGGCAGGCAGGCCGCGGCGAGGTCGCCTCCGTGTCCCAGCGCGCGCCGTGCATTCGCCGGAAACCGGACGAACAAGCCGCCGAGCAGCCAGCGCACGAAGCGGCCAAAGCGTTGGTTGCGTGCCTCGCGCGCCTGGTGCAGGCGCAGCGATTCGCGGCAGCACAGGTACAGCGCCAGGTGCTCGCGCTTCATCTCGGGGTCGCTGTCCAACTGCGCCAGCACTTCGGCGGCGATCACCGGATCCTTGCCGGCGCGCCGGTAGAAGGACACCCAGGCACGTTCCTCTTCCATGCCGATGGCGCCGCGCTTGGGGCGGGGTCGCGCTGCGGTCAGGTTCATGGTCCTATCTCCTTGCTTGTGGGAAGCACGCGCCCAGACCCATTCGGGAGGCGTCAGTCTCCCGGGGTTGTGGCGGTGTGCAGCCTTGCTAAGCTGGCATCCCACACGCCTTGAAAGGCCCACACATGCTCCGTGCAGGCCACTCACTCCGGTTCACGCCCACCGAGATCGAGGAACTCCGTAGAGTCGGACTTGATGTCGGTGGGACGCGAACGCAGGACGATCTCGACCAGGCGCTGGCCCGATGGGCCGGCACGCTGGCCGGGGAACGTCCGCAACTGCTGGACAAGATCGCCTCTGCCATGGCCGAAGCGAAGGGAGCCTCGCTACCCGCGCGCTTGACGCGCGTGCGCTGAGGCGCCTCGCTGGGCGTTGGCTTCGGCGACCGCGATCCAGCGGTCGGCGATCCGGTCCAGGTAGACCAGATCGTCGGTTTCGATTTCGCCCGCCGTGCGCAGACGGGCGATGACTTCCTTGACCAGGAACGGATCGTCCCGGGCCAGTTCGACGACAGTGGCGGCGATGCGCCGGCGGTACAGATCGACCTGCATGGTCAAGCTGCTTCGCGGCAGTCCGCGCACGAGCGGCCCATGCACTTGCCGAGGCAAGGCCGGGGACGCAGCAGCACCGCGAGCTTGCGCTGCGGCAAGGGGGCAGGGCGGGCGAGGCCTGATCCACCCAACAGCACCGGAATGCGGCGCGACTCTCTGGCTGCAAGGGCAGCGAACATGGCGTTCTCCTTTGGTGAAAAAGGGGAACGCCCAACCCTGGCGGGGACTGGGGGTCCCCGTTCGGGTGTACCTCGCAGGTGCGAGGCGGCTTGGCGTCAGCCTTGCGGGCTGGCGTGGGATGAAGGCCCAGTGCCTTACGGCAAGGGCCTTTGCTCGGTGGCGCGCAACCGTGAAGTCGCGCGTCAGTTGGGAAGGTCGACCTGACGGCCGACAGGAACTCACGGCTGCCGAAGCAACCGCCCAGGCCGGGGCCTGGGAACTCGAGGGCAGGTAACGACTGCGACGCCAGCAGGACTGGACTTCGGCGCAGCCAAGGCTGCGAGGAAGGCTTGGTGGACGCGATGCCCACAGGAAGCCCTTGCAGTATGGTCTGCGCGCTGGCCTGCGGTCGACGCATCGGAGCGCGCCAGCCGAAAATACCCGTCAGACCGGGCATTTGCGGGTGGAGTCCTGATACCGGCAGTAGCTCTCATCAATAAAAATGCCCCACCACCTTGCGGTAGTAGGGCGCAAACTCACGCGGCCTGACGCATCACGGCACGCGATCTGTTCAATCTGGCGCTCGTGATCGAGAATGAGCCCGCGCAGCTTGAACGGGCCCGTCCCTTCATGCTGCGCCACCGGGACACTTTCCTGGCGCAGATCCGGGCACCGCATCCCAGCCTTCGGGCCGGGTTCGGTGCCATCGCCACGCTGGACTACCGGCCGAGCTTCGAGCACTGCGTGGCAGAGGCTGACGCCTTCCTGAGTGCGTTGTAGCGACGGGTGATCCGGCCAGGGCCGCGGAGCGCGGCGCTGTGGGGATCAATACTCGTCGGGCAGCAGCAGCGTGGTCACGCTCCGATCCCACTCGGTGATGATCCAGAGCTTCAGATCGGGCGTGACCTGGTAGGACGAGAACAGCCGATCCCCGCCGGACTGCAGCGCAGCGTCGTTCAGACGCCGGTCGCTGTCGTCGAGATCGCCCCAGTCACCGCTGAGATGGCGGTACAGGTACGGCGCGGGGTCGAGCCGGCCTTCCTCGATCAGCGCATCGACGCCGATGGTCATGACCACCTGCCCAGAGGCGAATCGAGCTTGGGCGGGAAGAATGAGAACTGCGAATGCCATAGTGGTTGCTCCTTGGAGAAGAAAGGGGCCGCGGCACCCGCAGGGGCGGGCCCCGATGGGTGGATGAGGTGCCTGGGGCGTAGATCTCCTTCATGCGCGGGCGGCTCGGGGTCGCGGCTCTCATGACTTGTCTCCCTGTGGGCCGGCGTTCCGGTCAGAGTCCGATGGGGCGGAGCGCCAGGACAGCGCTTCGTTGTCGAACAACTCACCTTCTTCGTCGTACTGCTGCCAGATGCCGCCTGCCGGATCCGGCAGCGCATCGTTGCCGTGTATCCCCACGTACCAGACATCCTCGAAAGGCTCGGCCGGATGATGGATCTCGCCGCCGCAGTAGTCGCAGATGACCAGGGCGATGTCGGTCATGAAGCCCTGGAAGGCTTCATAGGCCTCCAACTGCCCCGTCGCCGATGTGTCGGTCAACAAGCGCGTGACGATTTCGGCGATCTCCTGTGTAGTTACTTGCTTGCTCATGCTGTTGACCCTCCCGAAGGCTGCAGGACGACCGGAGGCTGGTTGAGGTGGTGCTCGACCACCCGGTTGCCGGCGTTGAAGCACTGGTCGAGGAAGATGCTCTCGATCAGGCTCGCAGGAGGCTCAATGCCCAGGGCCGCCAGTTGGTTGGCCACCGTGTTGATGTCCGTCCAGTCGAGTCCGGGTTCCGCCAGGCTGTCGTAGAGGAGCACCTCGGCCTGCCGGTCTGCCGCGCCATCGTCGCGCACCACGTGCAGGAACAGCTCGCGCAGTGGCCGGTCATAGCCGGCCACCACGGTGACCGCTTGGCCCTCATGGATCAGGTGAAGGATGTGGCGGCTCATGAGGGCATCTCCTGATCCGGGAAGGTGGCGAAGCCTTCGACCGTCTCGGCATCGGCATCGAACTTGAGCCAGACGATGCCGCCCGCCCGGGCTGCGGTGAAGAGCGGAATCAGTTCCGGCTCGGACGGGGCGTTTTCGCCAGCAGGGCCGACGTAGACGAACCCGCCGTAGTCGTTGGGGTAGGCGAGGACCGACAGTTCGTCGTCGGCGAGGCGTTGGCGAGTAGCGGGACGCAGGTACGCAATCGAGATCGCGGCCAGGGGCTCGGCGTGCTGCAATAGATGCTGCATGGGGATTGCAGACATGGGGTGCATGGGTTTTCTCCTTTCGTAGATGGGGAGCGTCGAACCAAAGGGTTCGGCGTCCCGCAAGGAACAGGGGTAATTGGGTGGGCTGGCCTTGCCGGGGCACCAGCCCCGGTTTGCGGCGGTCCGCTGGGTTGCTACGCAGCGCGGGGCGGGACTGCTGTCTCGGTGACGCGCGCGTCCGGTCCGAAATCCACGCCGCTGATCAGGTAGTGCCGCCCTGTGGACGGGTCACGCACCTCGATGGAGTGGGGTGAGTGGATGCGGGTGACCTCGCATTCGCCCAGCCGCTGCGTTGCGACCAGATCGCCGGGGCACAGTGCGCCTTCGCGCGACAGTCGCACCAGGCGCAGGGTGCCGGGCGGCACGGGCTCGGGCCGTGGCGGCTCCGTGTACGACCCGATGAAGCGGCGCCGGCAGATGTGCCGGGCCGAGTCGCGGGTTTGGGCGTCAACCGCCTCGCCATAGGTCATCGCGTAGCTGTCCAGCACCTCGTCGAGCATGGACTCGCTGCGCATTTCGGCGTCGCGATCCAGCCGCTCAATGGCTATCTTGGCCCACAGGGGCAGGTACTGGTAGGGCGTCGGTCCCATGTCAGTGTTCCTGGGTGGAGACAGATTCTTCGGACGGCCCGGCGCCGAGGCGGGCCAGCAGCCGGTCGATCTGGGCGATGCCGAAGTCCCAGGGCTCGAAGCTGCGGCCAGGGAGCGCAACGCCTTCGGTTTGCACGAGCTGCAGGGCCTCGACCTTGAGTTCGCGCAGCCGGTGGAGCCCTTCGTAGACGAGTTCGGCATCGCTGTCGCCGAGCAGAGACTCGAGATCGACGGTGGCATGGGCCGGCTTCGGGCCGGCCTGATCGGTATGAGACGGGGGCATGGTGTTCTCGCCAGGAAGTGGGGAGGGAACACTGCTCCCTGGGAGACAGTGCTCCCAGGGGGAAATCGGCAGCGGGAACAAGCCCGTGCCACGGCAGGTAACGACTGCGACGCCCGGCGTGGCCGGGATGGCTTCCTCGACGGAAGCAGGGGAGCCTTGAGTGTGGGCCCGCGGACATGGCCTGGGGCGGCGACACGAGTTCCGCTCCCCGCAAAGTCCCATGGAGCCAGGCATTTGCGGGTGGCATTGGCAGCGCGGTTCGGTAGGGGGCAGTGCGCCACGGGCCGGGGCGAGCCATGCCCATGAAGCTGTACGAGCATGGGCGACGCTGGAGCCCGTTCGCGCCCGCAAGGTCAGGGGGATTCCAGCCGATTGCCGGTGGCGACTGCTCCTGCAGTGCGTGGCACAGCGACTCGGCTCCGGGATGCCGATCGTCGGCAGTTCGACCAAATTGACCTTTTGATGTATGATTTCATCAATCTGGTCAAACGGAGTTCAATGCCATGGCGAAGACCGCATCCCACATGCTGCAGGGCGACGTGTTCACCGTGCAGCCCTACCGCGCCGACCGAGGACATGGCTCGCGCGCTGGCCGGGCCTTTGTGCTCGAAGTGGCAGACGAGGCGGCCTCGAGCACCTTGCTGGCTTCGCTGCCGCTGCTGGACCGCCTGCTGGGAGAGAAGATCGCCGCGGTGCGCGAGCGCCGCATGGAGGAAATGGTCGACTTCATGGCGGCGCGCATGCTTGCCCCCAGCGTTGTCGAACTGGAGATGGCGCAGAGGCTCGCGCAGCGCCATGCCCGCATCCTCAACGAGTTCGGCTTCTTCAGTGCAGAGCAACTGGCCGATGCCAACGGCTCCCAGGCCAGCAATCGCACGGCTCTGGCCGACAACTGGCGCAAGCGCCGCCAGGTGTTCGCCGTGCCCCACCCGGACAAGGCGGCGCGCGAGCGCGACGTCTATCCGGCCTTCCAGTTCGAGAACGGCAAGCCGGTCAAGGCGGTGCAGGAGGTGCTGGAGGCCTTCGGCGGACGCAAGGCGCCCTGGAAATTGGCGCTGTGGTTCACCTCGAACAACGGCTGGCTGGCGGGCAGCGCCCGCCCGGTTGACCTGCTGATCACCGATCCGCAGGCCGTTATTGATGCGGCCCGGCGCGACGCCGAGGGGAGTGCGGCTTGACGTGTCGCGTACCGGTCCCTCCGCTCAATCCCTTGTTCGATACCTGGGCGGCGGGCCGGGTGATCCACGTCATTCATGACACCGCGTTCGCACCCGAGAGCTTCAACCCAGGTGTGGATGGAGCAGGGCGGCTGCGCAAGCCGACCCGCTTCGCTCCGATCCGGGATGCCAAGGGCAAGGTAGTCCCCTACCTGTACGGTGGATCGACGCTGGACTGCGCGATCTTCGAGACCGTGTTCCATGACGTGCCGATCGATGCGGCTGACAAGTTCGTGGATCTGGACGACTTCGCGCAGCGTGGCCACGCCGAACTGATCCCCAACCGGGACTTGAAACTGGTGGACCTGACGAGCGAGGGGTTGCACCGGTTGAAGGTGCCGAAGGACGAGTTGATCGCCTCTCCAGCTCGCGATTACCCGGACACGGCCCTGTGGGCTCAGGCGCTGCACCGGCAGTTTCCCGACGTGGATGGCCTGCTGTGGATGTCGCGCCAGCGGGATCGTGACCATGCGCTGCTGCTGTTCGGTGACCGACTGCGTGGTGTGCTGAGCGGCTCGCGCATCGGCGGGTCGCTGGCCAGGAACTTCACGCTGCGCGATGCCGTGCTGCAGGCTGCGCTGCGCGCCGGCATCGAGGCCGATTGACCGGTGTACATGCAATAAAGAACAAGGAGGGTTCCATGAAGCTGACGCGGATCTACATCAACAACTTCCGCAACTTCCTTGAGCTGGATGTCGCGCTGGATGGGAGCGCCGTCATCGTGGGGGAGAACCGCGTCGGCAAGAGCAACCTGCTCTATGCGTTGCGGTTGATCTTCGATCCCAGCCTGCCCGACAGTGCTCGCCAGTTGGGCCAGGGTGACTTCTGCGATGGGTTGGGCGAACCCTTGGAAGGCGAGAAGATCACGGTGTTCGTGGAACTGACCGACTTCGAGGACGACCTGGATCTGCTGGCCCTGCTCACGGACTTTCGGCTGGATGATGCTGCGAACACTGTTCGCCTCACCTATGAGTTCCGCCCAATCCCGGGCCTCGACGGGTTTCCGCAGGCAGACGAAGACTACGAGTTCATCTGCTTCGGGGGAGAGGCTGAGACCAAGAAGTTCGGGCACGACGTGCGCCGGCGCATCGCCATGGACCTTCTGCCCGCGTTGCGCGATGCGGAAGGAGATCTGGCCGCCTGGCGGCGTTCGCCTCTGCGGCCCTTGCTCGAGCGTGCATTCGCCGGAGTGTCGGGCGAGGAGCTCAGGGGCGTGCGCGACGCGGTCCACGCGGCTACCGAGCAGCTGGCGGAGTTCCCGGCCGTCCAAACCTTGGAGAAGGACCTGCGGGCACTGTTCACCTCGATGAGCGGTCCGAAGCAGGACATCGAGCCAAGCCTGGGGTTTGGCACAACGGACGTCACCCGGCTCTTTCGCAACCTCAAGCTGTTGATCGATGGAGGACTGCGGACCATCGGAGAGGCCAGTCTCGGCTCCGCAAATGTGGCCTTCCTGACCCTCAAGGCTTTGGAACTGCGCCAGCTCATGAGTGAGAACCGGCGTGATCACACGCTGCTGGCTATCGAAGAGCCGGAGGCTCACCTGCATCCGCACCTGCAGCGGTCCGTCTATCGGCACCTGTTCGAAGATCTGGCCGCTGCACCGGCGGGAGAGCAGCTGTCGTTGCTGTTGACGACGCACTCGCCCCACATCGCGAGTGTCGCGCCGCTTCGCTCGCTGGTACTGCTGCGCGAATCCAAAGACGAAAGCACGGTAGGGACTTCGGCGGCGACTATTGAACTGACCGAAGACGAGGAGGACGACCTCGCTCGTTACCTGGATGTCACGCGGGCGGAGATGCTGTTCGCCCGAGGGATCATCCTGGTCGAAGGAGACGCCGAGAAGTTTCTTCTGCCGGTCTTCGCGGCCTCGCTCGGGCATGACCTCGACCACCTGGGCATCACGGTGTGTTCTGTGTCCGGGACGAACTTCACGCCGTATGCCAAGTTCCTGACGGCGCTCGGCATCCCGTTTTCGATCGTGACGGATTGGGATCCGCGCATCGATCGCCAGGCGTTGGGCTTCAACCGTTCCTGGAAGCTCGTGCAGACCATTGAGTCGGCCCGAACTGGAAAAGAGCCCACGCGTCTGATCCGAGAACTAAAGTCCATCGAGGATGTGAATGTGTTCGCGGAACGCTGCGAGGAGCATGGAGTCTTCACCAACGTGGAAACGCTGGAGGTTGATCTGTTCCGAGACGACGACTTCACCACAGCGATCCTCGCTGCGCTGAGGGAGCAGCCGTGGGCGGCGCCACGTATGGCGTGGCTGGACGAGTGGGAAGCCGATCCCAGTACGCTAAACGTCGAGAACTATCTCAAGATGATCGAGGCGATCGGAAAGGGGCGGTTTGCGCAGCGCTTGGCTTCGCGCGTCGAGGGTGTAGCGCCGCCAGCCTATATCGCCAACGCCATCGCCTACGTGGTCGGCCGTGTCTGATAGAGCGGCCTATCTGCGCGCCGCCGCGCAGCTTCGGGGCAACGCGGGGCAGTGGGCGGCGTATGAGTCGCGCGGGCACTGCATCGTGCTGGCGGGGCCAGGCAGCGGCAAGACCAAGACTCTCACGACCAAGATGGCGCGCCTGCTCGCGGAGGATGTCGCTGAGCCGCGCGGCGTGGCTTGCATTACCTTCAACAATGAGTGTGCCCGAGAACTCGAGGGGCGCCTTGCGGCCCTCGGCGTGGAGCCTGATGGACGGGTGTTCATCGGCACCGTGCACTCGTTCTCGCTGACGCAGATCATCCTGCCCTATGCCAAGGTGGCGGGATTGGGATTGCCGGACGATTTCGGAGTCGCAACGCGTGCCGAGCGCCAGGCTGCGTTGTCGAATGCCGTGCTCCGCACCATGGATTACGCCGGCAACCCGCAGGACTGGGAGTTTCGACTAGCCAGCTACCGCCGTTCAATCTTGAACCGGGACAGCGTGCAATGGCAAGAAACCGACCCAGAGCTGGCTGGCCTGGTCGAGGCCTATGAGGCGGAACTACGGCTTCGCGGACTGATCGATTTCGACGACATGCCCTTGCTCGCCGTGCGCGCCCTGCGCGAGAAGCCGTGGCTGCAACGCGCGCTGCTGGCGAAGTACCCGGTCCTTGTCGTCGACGAGTACCAGGACCTCGGATTGGCGTTGCACCGTATGGTCATGGGGCTGTGCTTCAGCGCGGGCATGCGCCTCTTCGCCGTGGGGGATGCCGACCAATCGATCTACGGCTTCAATGGGGCTCAGCCTGAACTGTTGCGGCGCCTGTCTGAGCGTGAGGATGTCGAGACCGTGCGCTTGCGGCTCAACTATCGAAGCGGCACGCGAATCGTCGCAGCATCCAGTGTAGCGTTGGGCGAGGAGCGGGGCTACGAGGCTGCCGAAGGGGCGCCGCTGGGAACGGTATTCGTACACGCCGTGCAGGGCGCCTATCCACAGCAGGCACGGCACCTCATTGCCAACCTCCTGCAGCGGGCCATGGCGGGTAAGCCCGGGCTCCGCTACAGAGATGTCGCGGTACTCTATCCCGCTGCATGGATCGGCGATTCCGTCGCGGATGCCGCGCGGCAAGCCGGCATCCCGGTCGTGCGCACCGATGGGAATGCACTGTATCCGCGGGCGAGCCGGCTCATGCAGTGGCTCGAGCTTTGCGCCCAGTGGTGTTGCGGGGGATGGCGAGCAGGCGACCCGCGGTTCTCACGGCTTGTCGCCGAAGGGCGCCGGCTCTTCGCCGAGTCGATCCGCGGCGAGGATCAGGTGGGGGACTTTCATCGCCGCTTGATCGACGGACTCTGGAATGTCCGAGATCCGAGCCTGCCGCTGCATGCCTGGCTCGTGCGCCTGAAGGAGCAACTGATCGATCCATTGGGGTTGGGATGTGTGAGCCTGCGCGACGAGCTGGAGACGCTGGCTGCATTTGTCGCAAGGACATCCCCGGAGGGTGACTGTCCAGGCATGCTGTTGGGAGAAATGGCAGGTGACGGAGGCGGTCTGGACCGCCTCACCTTGTCGAGCCTCCACAGTGCCAAAGGACGGGAGTTCGCCGTCGTGTTCTTGTTCGGCATGGATGCCGGGCGCCTGCCACGCAACGATGCCGGTAGACAGCAACTCGCGGAGGCCCGACGGCTTTTCTATGTGGGTTTTACCCGAGCGAAGTCTGAAGTGCACTTGATTCACACGGTAGGTCGCGCGTCCCAGTTTGTCGACGAATTGGAGCAGCACTTGCGATGAACGATCTGGAGGCATTGCAAAATCAGCTGCTCCAACCTGCGGGTGGTCGAGAAGGTTCGCATTGGCCATTCTGATGACGCACGCATGCCCCCTTCTTTGCCCCCGTCTACTGAAACCATGAAGGCAAAGCTCCTCCTTCCCCACGGCGACTACAGCGGAAACTTGCTGTGGAGGAAGGCCGACCTGCTAGGAAATGAAGAGCTGTTGGCCGAATCAGTCAAGACCATGATAGCGCTTGGCTACTGGGCCAGCCCCTTTCCGGAAGGGGACGGTGTCGCGTTCAACGACAAGGCTGGAGGGAGATCGAGACAGGAGGTTCTAGCGGACTTCGCAGCGGCGTTTCCCTGGCTCGACGTGGCAATGGGAGAGTCCGGGGATGCGAACCTGGAGTTGGCCGAATTCGAAGTGGAAGAGGAAACCGAGATTGTCTGCACAGTGATCGTCCCACTCGAACGGGTGTTTTTCGAGGAGTCGTTCGAGCTCGGGCCTTTCAGGTTCGTCTGCCGAAGAGAATTTGACGAAAGGCCGCAAGACAGGCTGGCGGACTGGGATGGCGACTATCTGCAGTTTGATACGGAACTGAAGTACCGAGATCTGCTCAAGGTCAATCGGGCGATCGCTTACAACGATGTCGTCATCTGCAAGTGTCTCGCCTTGGCGGAGCACGCCCTGGATGTCATTCGGTTTCGCTTCAGCGCTTTTGATCGGCCAGAGTTCACGCCGAATCCTGCGGGGCAACTCGATGATGGAAGCTACGTCGTCGAGATCGTTCCCCATGGCCGGACGCATCTCAAGCCGCTCAATCTGAAAGGCATATCGCGGCCCATGTCGGCATCGAACAACTGGCTCGGCCCGGAGATTGACGACTGCGACTTCCGCGCGCGTGAGTTGCTGGTGGCCATGCTGGGCGGTCGGCCCGACGAGCTTGCGCTCTGCGTCAAGGCTGCTCTGCGCGCTTGCCACCAGTCGTTCTACAGTCTTGGCGACGAATCCCGACTCCTCAACCTCGTGTTCGCCCTCGATGGGTTGGTGCATCCTAAGAAGCCGTGGACGGGGTGGAAGCACCGCACCTATGTCGCAGCATTGGTCTCGCATGGGAAGGTGGAGCGATTCAGGTCGGCCCTCGTGCGTTACGACGAACTCTATACGGACATCAGGAACGCGCTGGTGCACAAGGGCAAGGACTTCTACGAGTTGGCGCAGGAGCCCGCGCCGTGCTGCCAAGACCTCTACGGGTTCATCATCGACGTCGTCGAACTGATAGCCGACCTTAGGATGACGACCGTGGACGAACTTCGTGGGCAAGCGACGCAATGGTTGGCGACACCGGCATTCAGGTCCTGCTACGAGGAAGAGATCCAGCGCATCTGCAGCCTGAGGCAGTCGCCGGTCAGCTTTCCCAACTGGTGATACCGATCAGGCATTCCCTGGTCACATGAACAAGCGATAGGGATAGCTATGGCCAGGTAGATCCGGCAAATTGGAGATCGTGCGCGACAGCCTTTGTGAGTACATGGATGGTCACAGGGAGCGGGTCTATAGAGGGCGTCGTTGTTCCGGTCTGCAAGGTCCTTCGGTTAGAACTGAACGTCGGCAACCAGCGGGCAGTGGTCCGACACGGCGAGCAGGGGATCGGGCCGATTGACCGAAGGCAGCAGCGAGCCGCCGAACGGTCCAATGCTGACCTTGATCGTGTTGGACACCGCGGCCGCCAGACTCTGCGATACGAGAATGTGGTCCAGACCCACGGGGTTTCGGCATCCGAGACCTGTCTTTCCACCCAGGAGTGTTTGCTGCTCAGCCGTCGGGACACCCGTCTTGGAAGCTTCGCAGGCGGCCTCGAGCGCAGCGGATCCCGGGCACTTGGGCAGGAGCAGAGCGGCTTTCGATGATGCCGGCTGGCCGTCATTGATCTCCAGCAGCAGGTTGCGAGTGCGCGCGCCAGTTGCCAACGGCTTTGCGAGATCGGTACCTCCGTCGCTTCTGGTCGGCTCGGCGCCCGCGACCTGGTTCAACTCGTGCGCCAGGTTCCGGTTGAAGTCGCCCAGCACCACGAAGTGATCCACGCCCTGACCGAGCGTCTCGAACGCGGCTTCCAGCGGGCGTACCTGTTGTTGCAGCAACGCGCAGGCTTCAATGGACGCATCGTCGAGTCGGCGTGGGTTCCTGTCGAGAGGACTGACGCAGCTCGACTTGAGGTGGACTGTGAGGAATCGTACCTTCTTGCCATTCAGATTGAGCGTGACGGTGTAAGCCGGCCGCACCTGATCTTTGGCCGGTGCTTCGGGCAGCGACACTTCGTGGATGTCACGGCAGGCTTCGACCGCTTCACCGAACTTCTTGCGCCAGGCGAAGGCCAGGCGTTGGACCTTGTACTTTCCGTCGAACGAGCAGACGTTGTAGTCGCCGGCAGCCGCCCCGAGCGCTTCGACCGCCGCCTTGGTGCCCGACACCTCCTGGAACGCGATCACGTCGGGCTGAACGTCGCGAGCGAGAACTTGGCTGAGTTGCTGACCGCGTTTGGCGTACGCGCTGGGTGTGACGGCAATGCCCTTGTGGCCGGAGGTCTGGTACACGCTGCATGGCGGCATGATCGACAGGTTCACCCCTTCGAGGGTGGCTCGCGATTCTGTGATCTCCCAGCCGCGCTTGGCGCTGGTAGCTCCTTCGGCTGCGAGATCCCAGGCCTTGGTCGCTGGGTTCTTGATGTAGAACTTGTTGCACTGGGCAATCCAGGCAGGCACCTCGTCGCTCGCGACGTGCCAGCCAAGGTTCCATGTCGCAATGCGCAGAGTCTCGGCCTGAGCCGGTGTGGAAAGGGACACGGCCACGGCAGCAAACGCCGCACAGGCCGTCACATGAGTGCGGTGCATTGGGCTCCTCCTCGATCAACAGCCAGGTACTTTATAAGACACTGCCGCGATCCCCTCCTGGCCAAAGCCATATTGTTGCTGCATTGCGTGGCAAGTCAATGACAAACTGCGCGCGTGGCAAGCTTGGCTGTGCTACACCAGATGCGGTACAAGGCTGTGGAAGGAGGAACTGCCATGCAGATCATCAAGAAGCCAAAGACTGCGGAAATCAACCAGCTCACCATGAAGCTGATCGTCGGCGTCATTGCCGTCGTGATCGCTTCGGTCACCAGCTTCGTGTCCACGCTTGATCGACCGCTCACCTCCATCAGCGAGTCCTACTTTGCGGGCGACTGGTCGCGCAACATATTCGTCGGCTTCCTTTTTGCCATTTCCGCATTCTTGCTGTCCTACAACGGCCAGACGAGAGCCCACATGGTGCTGTCCCGCGTGGCGGCGCTGGCGGGTCTCGGCGTGGCCATGTTTCCTTGTAAATGCCGCGGGGGCGAGGAAATCATTCCATACGTTCACTATGCGAGCGCAGCAGTCATGTTTGCCGTCCTGGCCTACTTCTGCATTGAGTTCTATCGACATGCCAGAAGCAAAGGGCACAGGCAGGCTGGCTGGCGTGCCAAGATCTATTTGGCCTGCTTCTGGACGATGGTCGTCGCCATGGTCGCGCTCTTCGTTAATGGCGTGTGGGGCGAGACGCTGGAAATCGAAACACGCATACCGCGCATCGTCTTCTATGGCGAGGCCATGGCGTTGTCTGCGTTCGGGGTCTGCTGGCTGGTCGCCAGTCGCGTGCTTCCGGTTCTGACCCGGCCGGAAGAGCGCCACCGATTGCTTGCAGAGGATCCGCCCGGGGCAAGTGGCGTTGAGAAACCTGAAGCGCAACCGCCGACGACAGCAGGGCGGCACGGATGACCGAGCCGCCACCACGCGAGGTCAGAGCGCGGCGTCCTTGAGCTTCTTGAGCGCACGTGCCTTGATGCGCACGGTCGCCGGCTTTGCTGCAAAGACCTGTTCTTCTTTGGTGAATGGGTTGATGCCCTTGCGCTTGGGCTTGGCGGGCACCTTCTGCACGCCGATCTTGAGCAGGCCGGGCAGCGTGAACTCGCCCGCGCCCTTCTTGTTGACCGCTCCGAGCACTGTGGTTTCCAGGGCGGCCAGAACGGCCTTCACGGCCTTGGGTTCGACGCCTGCCAGTTCTGCCAGGTGATTGGTCAGGGCACCCTTGGTGAAGGTGTCCTTGATGGGGCGGATGACCGTCGTGGCCGGAGTCTTGGCCTTGGCGGCCTTTGTTGCAGGTGCCGGCTTGGTGGTTTTCTTCGCAGTTGCCATGTCTCGATCTCGTTCGTTGTGTTTGAAAGCAGTGGTTCGCGCCACGGCCGCTGGGCACATCGCGCAGTAGGCAATTCTATCGAGAGGGCCTTAAGCGCTGCCCGCTTGACCGACATGCGTTGATTGGCATTGCATGTCCGGGAGCAGAGGCCGGGGCGTTTGGGCCCTTGATTCCATGGAGCGCTGCCTATCCTGGTTTTCAGGAGGCACCTTCGTGCAACAGATCGAATTGCCCGGACTGGCATTGGCAGAGCCCCAGGCTCTGCGGGCCATCATTTCAACATCATTGCTGCGCTTCAACGTCGCTCGCGATCCACTGATCGACATGGCTCTGGCGGGCCATGCTCCGGTGTATGTCGGCGTGAGCGGCGGAAAGGACAGCCAGGCGCTGGCCTACCGCGTCCAGGCCCATCTGGACGAAATCGGGCACGCTGGCGTGCGCGCCCTGATCCACAGTGACCTTGGACGCATCGAATGGCGGGATTCGGCTCCCGTTTGCGAGCGGCTCGCCGAGCGGATTGGCTGGGAACTTGTGACCGTGCGGCGGCAGGCCGGTGACATGGTTGACCGCTGGCTGTCGCGTTGGGCGGCGAACGTGGAGCGCTACCGCATGCTGTCGTGTGTGAAGCTCATCATGCCGTGGAGTTCGGCGGCACAGCGTTTTTGCACCAGCGAGCTCAAGACCCAGGTCATCGCGCGCGCGATCCGCGCTCGCCATCCAGCGGGTGTCGTGGTTTCCGCCATTGGGCTGCGCTGGGAGGAGAGCGCGGCACGGGCGCGCCAGCCAGTGGCGAAGCGTGATGCGGCGCTCAGCCGCGCGCGGGGCATCGGGTTGGACTGGAACGCGATCATCCATTGGCCGCGACAGGACGTGCTGGACTACATCCGCCAGTGCGGCGGCGTGCTGCATGAGGCCTATCGCATCTACGGCAGCAGCCGGGTGTCCTGTGCCTTCTGCGTGCTGGCTTCCCGAGGCGACTTGCATGCGGCGGCAACCTGCGACGACAACGCTGCCGTCTATCGCGAACTGGTCAACCTGGAGGTACGCAGTACTTTCTCGTTCCAGTCGGGCAAGTGGCTTGGGGATGTAGCCCCCGGACTACTGGAGCCCGCGCTACGGGCAAGACTGGCAGAGGCGAAGGAGCGCGCAGTACTGCGCCAAACGGCGGAAGCGGAAATCCCCACCCACTTGCTCTATCAGGCTGGCTGGCCTGTGTGCATGCCGACCTCGGCTGAAGCGCGATCGCTTGCCTCGGTGCGCCGGCGCGTTGCGCAAGCCTTGGGTATCGGAGCCGACTGTCTGGATGCCGATGCCGTTGCCGCCCGGTACGCGGAACTGATGCGGCAGCGTGCCCAGATGCAGCCGACGTGAACCCCTCAGTTCAGATGCTGATGCAGCAGTCGCTGGAACTCAGGCCGCAGCGCGCGGGTGGCATCGACTGACAAGCGGTCGCACCGTCCGCCCGGCCAATCCAGTTGCCCCTGCGCGCCATCGAATGTCAGAACAGCGCGATCAAAAAACCGCTTCGAGGACTGATCCCCATCGACAAGCTGCAGGGAGGTGACCGTTTTGCTTTCAATCCAGAGCCATTGACGTGAGCCGCTGGCAGGCACTTCCGACTGCGCCAGTTCGATCTCCGCAAGACAGCCACGGGCGGCATTGAGCAGCAGGAGCACGGTGTACTGGACGAGCATGGTGGAGGTCGGTCGCGCGAGGGGGATGCGTCATTGTCCCCGCTCGGGGGACATGGCGGCCTCTGTGCGGGTATCCGGCAATTACTTTTTGCTTCGCTCAGATCGTGAATGAGCGAATGCGTCTTGAAGCCAGCCAGCTTCACGGGACGATGACTCCATCCCTGTGCGGCCCGGCCGCCAGCCATTCCGAAGGAGCCAATGGATGACGATCAAACTCCATACCATGACGGCGGCGCTGGCCGTGCGCGATGCCTGCCAGCGGCAGGTTGATAAAAGCCGCTCCATCGACCACCTCAACATCGACACCATCGTGAGGCACGCCCTGAGCGATGCGGCGACCTGCATGCCGTGTCCGGATGAAGTGTTCGACGGCATGGCGAGTGCGATCCAGGCACAAAGCCATTGCACTGCAACCCAGGCATTCGAGCAGGTGTTGCAACTGGTGAATCCCTCGGTGCCGCTGCACTACTCACGGTGGCGGCATGGCGGCTGGTACGTGAGCGGCATTCGCTATCCCAGCGGCGCCTGCGGTTGCGTCAGCAGCAATTACCCCGACAGGAAATGGCGCATCGTGTGTGACGACCGCAGGCAGGCGTTGAACGACCCCGGCGACGTGACCTTTGGCTCACGCGAGGCGGCGGCGCGGGCGGAACAGGTGCTGGTGCTGCAAACCTGGGAAGCATTGGTTCGGGCGACCACCGAAAGGGGAGTGGGCGCGGCCTCTTGAAGGTGGCCCGAGCGGCGAGAGCATGACTGCATCTCATCCGATGCAGCCAGGAGGCACCATGACCCATCCGAATCAACCCACTCTGCCAATCCGCAAGATCGTGCAGGGCAAGAACCCCCGCGAATACTTCGATCCCGCCGAGATGGCCGAACTGGAGGAGGGCATCCGCGCCGTCGGCGTGCTCGAACCGATCGTCGTGCGGCCCGTCCCCGGCACCGACCTCTACGAAATCATCGCCGGTGAACGCCGCTGGCGCGCCGCCAAGAACGTCTTCGGAGACGACTACGACATGCCCGTGGTCATCAAGGACGCCAGCGATGAAACCGCCGAGGCCATGTCGGTGATCGAGAACTACCACCGCGCCGCCATGTCGCCCGCCGAGGAGGCACACGCTGCCCAGCGCCAATTGCTGCGCCAGCGTGGCGACAAGGAGGAAGCCGCCCGCCTCATGGGCTGGTCGCCCGAAGTGCTGGAGCGGCGGCTGGCGCTGCTGGCCTGCACACCTGCCGTGCTCAAGGCGCTCACCACCCGCACTATCCAGCTCGGGCATGCCGAACTGCTCTCGGGCATTCCCCCAGACAAGCAGGACAGCGTGCTCGCGGGCGTGCTGACGCAGAAGGTGCCGGTGGCCGTGCTCAAGGCACAACTGGGCCGCTATGCGCGGCGGCTGGCCGATGCGATCTTCGACACTGCGCAGTGCGGCGGCTGTCCACACAACTCGGCGCGGCAGTCGGGCCTGTTCGCGGAATCCCTGGGCGAGGGCTACTGCCAACACCCGAGCCACTTCGAGGAACTGACCCTTCAGGCCGTCGAAGCCCGCGCCGATGCACTGCGCGACGAATACCCGGTCATCCGCATCGTCAAGATCAGCGACGGCTTTACGCCGCTGCCCGTGAGCGCCGCTGGCGACTTGGGCGTCGGCGCGCCGCAGTACACATCCTGCCAGGGTTGCCAGTCCTTTGGCTGCGCGGTGTCCGCAATGCCGGGCAGCTACGGCGACGTTACGCGCTCGCTGTGCTTCGACGCCGCCTGCAACAGCCAGAAGGTTGCCTTGTGGCGCAAGGCGCAGCGGGATGCCCAGGCGGCGCTGGATGATAAACCAGGAAAGGGCACCGCGAAGGCGGGTGCAGCCAAGCACTCGGGCAAGAAGTCCAAGCCCGTTGTGCCAACGAACCAGACGCCGCAGCGCGTCGTCAGCCACCGCGTCATGGAATGGCGCAATTGGCTGGCCAAGGCCTTGATGGCGCAGCCGCAGTACAGCCAGCGGGTGCTGATCGCGCTGGCGTTGGCCGGTCGCGGGGCCGATCTGCGGGAGGCGCCATTCCGCAACGCCTTCGAGCGGCTCACAGGTCAGGTCAAGGGCTCAGGGTTCGGCATCCGGGGAGGTCTGCAACGGGCCGCCGCCGCGCCCGACGCCCAACTGGAGCGGCTGCTGCAAGCCGTTACCGCCTCGGCGGCCTTTGGCGTCAACGTGACCGACCTCGAATTGCTGCTGAACTATGTCCAGGTGGATGAAGGGCGGTATTTTCAGTGGAACAAGGAGTTCCTCGATCTGTTCACGATGAGCGAACTGGAAAGCCTTGCCGCAGAGGTCGGGCTCAAGAAGGCGATGGGTTCGGGCTTCAAGGCGGCACGTTCCGGCAAGAAGCCCGATTTCATCGCGGCGCTGCTCAAGGTGCCGGGCTTCGCCTACCAGGGCACGGTGCCTGCGGTGATGTGCTATCCGCGCCAGCCGATCCTGGCCAAAGGTGAGCGGGACGGGCAGGGCGGCGAGGCCGATGGAGCGGATGAGGCAGAGAGCACCGAGGTCATATTGGAACCGCAGGCCGAGCCCGCGCTGGCCTGATGCGGCAACCAGCCCCTGGACACAGGAGAGCCGGGTTCTAGCATGGTCTGGACGGCCCCGCATGGGGCCACGTCCCCCATTCCACCAAGGAGCATGAGATGACGATGTTCGAGGAACTGTTCGCGCTGGCTTGCAGCGCTACGCTCACGATGACGGTGAGCGCCGACGAGAAATCCGGCCGTTTGACGGTCAATGTGATTCCCAAGCCTCGGCAGGACGCGGGCGAGGCCGCGCTGACGCAGCCCTTGAGCCTCACGGCTACACCACAGGAGTTCGATGCGGGTTTCATCGAAGCCCTACGCGGCTACCGCGAGGTACGCCAGAGCCTTGCCCAGCAGGTCGAGGCCACCAAGGAAGTGATCGAGGCCGCAAAGGCAGCGTCGGTCAAGAAGGCCAGCGACGCCACCGTGAAGGTGGGAGCATCAAAAACCATAGCGGCCAAGCCTGCGCCAGCCACAACCGCCTCAGTTTCAGGCGATGCGGCGGATGAAGAAGAAGACGCTGCCGCGCAGACCGCAACGGCTGAAGCGGCCACAGCCTCCGCCGCTGGCGGCGAATCCTTCGACCTATTCGGGTGAGTGAGCTGGGCACCCTTGATGCGGCCACCTGCGGCGAGAGACTGAACGCATGGCAACCACGGCGGTTGCCGCGTTCATCCTCCAAGGAGCCCATCCATGTCGATTGCAGTCACCCCCATTGTCCGCACCTTCACCTACAACGGCATCCTACTACCCGATGTACCCGGCCTCTCGCCGCGTGAGGTGCGCGACCTCTACAGCGCCCAATACCCCGAACTGGTCAGCGCCGAGGTCGAGGCTGGCGAAGTGGCCAACGGACGGCAGGATTTCACCTTCCGCAAGGCCGTTGGCACCAAAGGGGCGGGCCAGTCCGAGCCACTTGGCCCTCGCCTTGCGGCGCTGCTGGCCAGCGTGCAGCCCGGCCCGGCCAGCGCGACGGCCAAACTCTCCCGCGCCTTGTCGCAGCGGGCCGTGGTGAATCGCTCCGCAGCATGGAGCCGGTTTGCCCACAGGACGTTGGAGCAGCATCGCAGCGGTGCCGCCGTCCCGCGTGCGAGCGTCACCAGCGACATGCTCGCCCCGCTGCCGTGAGGGCCACGGCCATGTCTGTAACTCCCATGCTGCCGCTACCCAGCCTGCAACCCGGGATTCCGCTGTCGGTCGCATCGACAACCCAGGCCAGCGCGAATGCGGCGCTGTGCCGCTTCCTGATCGACGCAGGCGCGGTGCGCGAGGACGACCTGCCGGACGGCGAGGCCGACCCGCTCAAGGCCTGCCAGCACGCCATTGGCACCTGGATCAAGCGCCAGATCGGCCCGCTGCACTGCCTGGAACCACGTTTCGCCATCAACGTCCTCGACGAGCATGGCCACCATCCGGGTACGCGGGACGGTCGGCAGGCCCCCTATGCCCAGCTCGACGTGTACTGGTGCGAATACCGCGAGGCCGAATGGCCGGTGGGGCGCAGCCTGGAGGCGTTGAACGAAGCCATGCCCCACCTGGGGGCCACGGTGCTGCAGGTGCTGCGCCAGCAGGGCCGCTATGTCTACCCGCTGTTCACGCCGGACATCGCCGACGACGTGGCCTCCTATGTGTACTGGCAGGGCGAAATGGATGAGGAAGCGGCGCTGGACATGATGTGCGAGGACAACAGCGACGACGCCGACCGCGAGGCCATGCGCGAGGAAATGGTCACACGCGACATGCTCAACGCCGCCTATCCCGAATGGGCACGCCGCTGGCTGCTGCAGCCCGACAAGAGCGGGAGACGGCGCAAGCATCCCCCGGCATGGCGACCCTGCAATCTGCGCCGGGCGACCAAGACGCTGACCGACCCCCACCATCGCCAGATCGCCGCCGACGCGCTGGCCCTGTCGCGCCTGTCCCTCACCGACGACTTCCACCCCGACATCGAAGGCGAGTACATCGGCTTTGGCGCGGTGCTGTCCTGGGAGGAGGGCGACGTCACCACGCGCATCTACGACGACCTGCTCAATCTGGCCCACCAGTCCGAATACTGCGACCGCATGGGCGAGGTGCTGATTCCGCTGGACGACCCTGGCGCGCTGCAAGCATGGTTCCTGCGCATGGGCCAGCGCTTCGAGGCCATCGCGCTGATCGACCGCTTGATCCACGCCCTGTGCGACGGACACTGACTCTATATAGATAGGAGGTGTTCCCCATGAACGAAGCGGAGTTTTCCATCCAGACGCCCACGGACAACGTGCTGGAACTGGATCAGGCAGTGCTGCTGTACCACGGGCGCTCGGGCAGCGCGCTGGCCACGGTGCATGAGGTCATCACCGTGGACGGCGCCCCAGTGATTGGCGCGGGCCGGGCCATGACCGCCCAGGCGGCGCGGGAACTGGCCGGGCCCTTGCTCCAGCGCGCGGCCCACGGCGGTTTCCTTCCCGAGACGGTGCTGTACCTCCAGGGTGATCTGCTGGTGTGGTGGGTGCCACCGGCACGCAGGCATCTGACTTTTCGGGTCGGCAATGAGCAGGCCGAGGCATTTGGCGGGCGCGAGCGCGGCGAGACGGTGCCGCAGCCGGGGCTGGTCTTCGCCGCAGCGAGCAACACATGGCGAGTGTGGGCCGTCAAGGGCCAGAGCCGCCCGACGCCGCAGACGCCGCTGTTCCAGGCCCCGTACTTCAACGTCGACGGCCAGGGCTGCATCTGCCAGGGCAATGTGCCGGTGCCCAACGGCACGACCGTGGAGAAGATCAGCGCCTGGAACGACGCCTTTCTGCGCTCCTACTTCACGCACCCCAACGTGGCGGGCAAGCTGCTGCGCTACCGGGGCGGGGCCTACGCTTTCTGGTGCGACATGCTCGACGGGCGCTTCACACGCTTCCCCGAGCGGGTGCTGGTCGATGCCAAGACGACGCTGGGCCAACTGCTGGGCGAGCCGGGAGCCAAATGATGGGTACGATGGACTCGAGGGACCAAGCCCTGCTCGCCGCTTGTCCAGTGATCGCCGCGCCGCGCTTCGGCGCGCTGCCGGACATGGGCAACGGCCAGCGCGTCATCGTCGCCCGCAACGGCTGGTTCGTGCAGACCCGGCTCGACTGGCTCGATTGCATCGTGGCCCTGGGCCACGGCCAGCCGCTGATGCATCTACCTTATGGCGAAGTCGCGGAGCACCTGCGGTTCAGCTTCGGCGTGCTGCCCATTCGCCTGATTGAGGCGTTCGTGGCGGCGGGCCGGGAGCGTTTGCCCAATGAAGCCGCCGGGGTGCTGATCTATTCGCGCCGCACCGGGCAGTTGCGGCTGGCGATGTGCGAGCCCGAGCAGACCTCGCCCGTCCACATCCGCTACCGGCGTCCTGCGATGGCCAAGGGCGAGACGGTAGCGGTTGACTTGCACACGCATGGCCGGGCACCAGCCTTCTGGTCGAGCGAGGACGACCGGGATGACCAGGGCATCAAGGTGGCGGGGGTGTTCGGCCTGCTCGACCGGCCACGGCCCTCGGCATGTTTCCGGCTGGTGATCAATGGCCTGTACCAGCCGCTCGACAGGCATCCATGGCAACAACTCCACGGAAGGGCGCAAGGCGAGTGGCCGGAGCAGGGCGCTCCAGCACAGCGCGGCGAAGGCTGGATGCGTCGCGTGCTGTGGCGCTGGCGGGATCGCTATCTGCCGGGTTGAAGTCCGACCCGCCCGCGAGAGACTGAGTGCAGGACATTTGATTGGAGGCACTGGTGGAACACCTGATTCATCCGAAGCTGCTGGAGCGCCGCGTGGCGGTGCATCTGATAGGCGTGGGCGGCAACGGCGCGCAGATGGCCGCTTGCCTCGCCCGCCTGGACATTGCGATGCGCGCCCTTGGCCATCCGCTGGGCCTGCACGTCACGGCATTCGACGCGGACCGCGTCAGCGAGGCCAACGTGGGGCGGCAGCTCTATAGCGCAGCCGACATCGGCAGGCACAAGGCGCTGGTGACCATCCACCGCCTGAACCAGTTCTATGGGCTGGATTGGGAAGCCTATCCCATGCGCTACGAGGAATTCGTCTTCGGTCACCGCTACGCAGCCAGCGCCGACCTGCTGGTCAGTTGCGTGGACAGTCGCTCGGCAAGGCAGACGTTGCACCGCCTCGCATGGCGGGACGTGAACCGCTACGACTACTGGCTCGACCTGGGTAATACCGAGTCCACCGCGCAGGTGGTGCTGGGCGAACCTGGGGGCGGGATGGGGGCAGGACGAGGCATGCAAGGCCCAAGATTGCCGTGCGTGACCGAACTATTCCCCGAACTGCTGGATGTGGCCGCGCCAGAGGACAACCAGCCCTCCTGTTCGGTACGCATGTCGCTGGCCTCCCAGGGGCTGTTCGTCAACGACGTGGCGGTGCGCTACGCCGCTCAATTGCTCTACGAACTGTTCTCCAAAGGGCGGCTGTCCGCGCACGGCGTCGTCGTCAATCTGGATTCCAAGCGCAGTGGCCCGATCGAGGTCGATCCACGCACTTGGGCGCGGTTTGGCTTCCGCCACGAGGATGTCGAGCGTCAGCAGTCGGAATTGGAGACCATTGCCGAGGAGTGAGCCCAATGAGCATGAAGCAATGGAATGTGCGCGTGATGCGCAGTGGGAGTGCCACGCACATCGGGCAGGTGGCCGAGATCAATGAGACGCTGGCGCGATGTGCCGCGCTGTCCAGGTATGGAGTGTCCGAGGACGAAGCAGAAGAGTTTGCGCAGGGCTGCGTTGGCCCATGCAGGGCTGCGATCTACCCGGATGAGGAGTTCGACGTGTCGCCTGCGAAGTGATACAGAGGGCCTGCTATAGACTCGGACTTGTGGTCTGGGTGTGTGACTCGCCCCGCATGATCACGCATCCCAACGCATCTCAATGACAAAGGCTGCCATGGCTCGCAAATCTTCCCAACGCACGGCCCAGGAAATCGACGCAGAGATCGCCAGATTGCAGAACGAGCGGGAGCAGCTCCGCGAGGCCGAAAAAGCTGGCGTGGTCGCCCGCATGAAGGAAGCCGTTGCCTACTATGGCATCACCGCTGCCGACCTGGGGCTGGGAGTCACCACGCGCAAGGCGGGGGCCAAGAAGGCGTCTGAGGCCAAGGCTCCAAAGGCTGGGCGCGTCGCGGGTCGTATCAAGTACAAGGACGACGCGGGCCACGCATGGTCAGGTTATGGCCCCAAGCCCAAGTGGTTTACCGAGGCGCTGGCCAGCGGCAAGACCGAGGCCGATCTGCGCGCTGCCTGATGCGTCAGGCCGGTGGTTTCGCCTCTGGCCTGTCGGCGGACTGCCTGCTGCCTGCGTTGTGCTTCGGAAATCCCGAGCCGATGTAAGCCCCAGCCGCTCTCATCCTTGCGTGCCCGGCTCGCTCTGAGACCGCGAGACGCGCCGCACGATCCACGTCGGCGACCACCGAGCCGCCGCCACGCACGGGCGATGGAACGCCAGCGACACCTTCGTACAGATCGTTCAGGTTCCCGTGCCGCAACCCGTGACCCGTCACGCCGGTCTGCCGCTTCGTGATGCCGAACTTCTCCAGCGCATAGTCCAGCCGTCGCAGGTTGCGCTTGAGGGTCAGCGCTGGATCGCCCATGTGGGCATCGCGGCCCCTGATCAGTGAGCGCGCCAGCGCCACCGCCGCACGCTGCCTGTCCGTCTCCAGCGGCACCCAGCGCACGCGCCCGCCCTTGCCCTTGACCCACACATACTCATCCGCCTTGCGGCTTTCGAGGGGCAGGCCGGTCTGCTCGAACGGGACGACGTGCTCGTAGGGCCGGAACATCACCGACTCCTTGCGCCGCAGCGCCAGCGCGTCCATCAACCGCATTGAAGCCGCGATCCGTGCGTCGAACTGCGCCACCTGGGCAAGCACCGTTTCCACATCGACGCCATGCGCGCTCCAGCTCTTGTCGCGCTGCGCGGATTCGTGGCGCTCGTATTCCTTCAGGCTCAGGCCGTAGCGTGCCGGCGGCCGCACAAAGCCCGGTTTGCCCAGCCAGGACGCGAGTCCGCGTAGGAAGCTCAGGTAGGTCTGCACCGTCGCAGGTGTCAGCCTCTCGCGCTGCCAGACCTGCACCATCGCGTGCAGATGCTTCTGCCCGAGGTTGCGTGGGTCGGGCATGGTGTGAAAGCCTGCCTTGCGTTGGAGGTCGACGAAGAAGCGCCGCAGGAAGCGGGCGCGTTCGGCGCGGGTCTTGTGCGAGACGGTCTTCTCGCGCGCCGTGTGCCGGGTGTTGAACAGATCGATCAGGGTGTCCAACACGCGCAGCGGATCAGCACGGCCGGGCTGTAGGCGGGCCAGGATTTCCTCGGGTGTCTTGCGCGCCCAGGCTTGGGGGCGCGGTCGATCCATGCCAGGGATGCGCCCTGGGCTGACGGGATCGGTCGGTCGGGGTGAAGGTGTTGTCATCGTGCTCTCCAAACAAAGGGGACGGCGCGCCGCCCGAACGGCATGCCAGCAGGAATCCGGAAGGCCAACCCCAACGACGGATTCCGTCATCCGCTGGAGTGGGTGGTCAGGCATTCGCGACAGCGCGCGACCACGGCACGCGCTGCCGACCCAGGGGTTGTACCAACCCCATGCGTATGCAGGGGCCAGCTCGGTCGGTCTTAAAAATGAAAACGTGTGATCCGGCTCCGTCCGTGCATTTCTGCAACCACGGAGGTTCGTGACGCGCCACCGCCTCAAGGGCGGGCAGCCGCGTCGGCAGCGAGATCGGGTCTCGCGCCTGCTGGTGGATCAATCCTGGAGTTAGCAGCGCCATCCGCGCGCATGGGTCCACCCCTGACCGAAAGTCCAGGGCGGTGTCGGGCGTTTGAGCGGAGACCAGCGGGGAGCCCATGAGGGCAAGCACAACCGCTAGCGGCGTGAAACACGCGTGCTCGGGTGATGGCGGGATCGGGAGCCGGCATCCGGTGCCGGCTCGGGAGATTGACGGCCTTGACGTGCTTCATGGAGCGCTCAGCAGCGGGGCTGGCAATGGTCGAAGGCACATGCACTACGAAGGAAAACCTCGGGGCGGTCGCCTCGGGGGCGACGGCCACCCCGGCTCGGGGCCGGGGCTTGAAGGGCAGGTAACGACTGCGACGCCTTTTGCTCCGCGAAGGAGCGGGCCAAGGATGGCCCTCGGGAGCCTGTAGTGGATGACGAAAGAGGCTTGCAGGTCAACGCCGGCATGGCCATGCGACGGCATGGACACCGCCTTGCCGGTGGCGCTTGCGGGCACGCGACGAGGTGATAGGGGCGATTTAGTGTCCCGCGCCGCCGCAGAGCGAGGCTGCATGCGGCCTTGACAGGCAAAAGCTCTGCCTCTGGTCCCAAGCGGTGTGCTCAAGCGCTTGCGCAGCTCCCGTGAACCGTGTGCGTGGTCGACGTGCAGCGGGGTTGACGAGTGCCAGAGCAGTGAGACCGTGGTGACACACAAGCAGTTCGTCGCGGGGTGGACGCACGGCCGGTGTCACTGGGCTGACGTCCGAATCTCCTTGGAGTGGCAGCCAGTGACGCCCGATCCCGAAAGCCGGGTCATTTTGTGCAGATTGCGCGTGGCGTGGTCGCATCGCCTTGGTGATGCTGACCGTTATGTTTTCTCACTTTGGAGCACTCTCATGGAATTGATCGTCAGAGCGGTGGATGTCGGCTCCGGCAACACCAAACTCGTCACCGGCGTCGCGGGCGCCGATATCCGCTGCGCCAGCTTCCCGTCGGTCGCCTACCCGTCCAGCGGCGAGACGCCGCAGTGGCCGGCCAGCGAACGGCGCAAGACCTTCTGCATCCCGGTTGGCCCGCTGTTCTACGAGGTCGGGCCAGACGTCGGTCTGGCCGCCGACACCTTCCGCGCCAAGCAGCTGCACGATGAATACACGGAGTCGCCGGAGTACATGGCCTTGCTGCGCGGCGCGCTCAGCATGATGAAGGTACCCCACATCGACCTCTTGATCGTCGGCCTGCCGGTGGCGCTGTTCACCTTGAAGAAGGCGGCGCTCGAGAAAGCCATGGTCGGCAGCCACCAGGTCGGCGGTGGCAAGACCGTGACGGTCGCCAAGGCGATGGCCGTGGCCCAGCCGCAGGGGGCGCTGGTCCACTACGCGGCTGAGCACCAGAAGATTGAGAGCATCGGCACCGAGCAGAGCCTGGTCATCGATCCGGGCTCGCGCACCTTCGACTGGCTGGTCACGCGCGGCATGCGCCTGGTGCAGAAGCAGTCGCACTCGATCAACCGCGGCATGTCCGACGTGTTGCGCCTGCTGGCGGCCGAGGTCTCGAAGGACCTCGGCACGCCGTACCGAGACTATGACGCGATCGACCTGGCGCTGCGCACCGGCAAGGCGCCGGTGATCTTCCAAAAGCCCTACGACATGAAGAGGCACCTGCCACTGGCCGAGAGCGTAGCCCAACAGGCCGTTTCCACCATGCGGCAGTGGATCGAGACACCCGAAAGCCTGCAGAACATCATCCTGGTGGGCGGCGGGGCCTTCCTGTTCAAGAAGGCCGTGAAGGCGGCGTTTCCGAAGCATCGGATCCACGAGGTCAAGGAGCCGATGTTCGCCAACGTGCGGGGGTTCCAGCTTGCGGGGCAGAACTACGCCGCCAGCACCATGGCGCCGGGCCGTGATCGCGGGGCAGGGGAGGCCGCATGAACGCGCATCCCCAGAGCGAGCCCAAGCCGGTGCGGCTGGTGTTCGAGCTCGCGCGGGCCGACAACCCGCGGCTGTACGACGAACTGGTGCGGTTTCCGCAAGGCGCCAAGCGCGTGAACCGGCTGCGTGTGCTGGCCTATGACGGATTGCTGGTGCAGTACGGGGTGTTTGCCGTGGAGGGCGCTCGCCTGGTGCCGCCCCCCATAGGCGGCGACCCGTCAGCGCGCGCGGCCATGACCAACGACGTCTTCGCGCCGAGTCTGGCCGAGTGAGGTGCGTATGTCCAAGCTAAGAAAGGGACTGGGGGACGAGGTGAGTGCGACGGAACTCGCGGAGATGGGCTTCTGCGAGAAGAGGGTGCAGCTTGCCTATATATATGGAGAACAGGTCACGCCCGAGCAGCGCCAAGCCATGGCCCGAGGGCAGGAGGCTCATCAGCGGTACTTGGAGGAGGGACTGGCCGCGACATCGGATCGCCGGTGCTTCGTGGCCACCTTCGTCTTCGGCCCGGAGGCGTGGGAGACGCAGGTGCTTCGCGCATACCGAGATACGGTGCTCCTACATCGGCGTTGGGGGAGGGCCCTGGTGGCAGCGTACTACCGGGTTGCCCCGACGGGCTGTCGCGTCATGGAGCGATCGCCCGCGACGGTGGTCGGGGTGTGCCGCCTGCTGCGCATTGTGGTTGCCCGGTGTGAGAAGGTACTGGGCAACAGGAGCTTGCCGTGAACTGGTCGGCCGCCTATGTTCTCGCTGGCTTGGTGCTAGCGCCTTGGCTGGTGCGGTTGTGGATCCGTCGGCGCCCATCCGGCGAGCGAGCGTCCCGGCCGCGGGAGCTGGCCAATGCCGAGCTGGTCTACATGGAGACGCTCTTCCGCATCCGAGAGCCCATTCGGCTTGTTGCGAAGGTGGACCGGGTGTACCGGCTCCCAGGAGGATCGCTGGTGCTCGTGGAGCTCAAGACGCGGTGGCGTGACCGCGCCTATCCCAGCGATGTCATTCAGCTATCGGCACAGAAGCTCGCGATCGAGCGCCAGACGGGCCAGACGGTCGAGCCCTATGCCCTTGTTTCGGTGCTCCGGCCCGACGGACGGCTTCGATCACACCGTGTCCGCCTACTCGGCCTGGACGAAGTGCTAAACCTCAAACGACGCCACAAAGCTATCCTAGACGGGCATCTTCGTCCGTCCTATGCGTTGTCCGAGGCTTCATGCCGGCAGTGCGCCTTGCGTCATAGATGCGACCGCCCTGCACCGCACTGAACTCGGCGCGAGCGGCGTCGCCGCGCCAATCCGCTTTCCTGGATAGCCCGTCCAAGCCCCGTCAACCCGGCGCGATGGCAGCACCCGGTTGCGACCGGGGGCCTCCCCGTTCCTCCACTTTCGCTCCAACTCAGACTGCAGTGACGTGGATTGCCTTCGAGCCGTTGATTCTGGTTAGTGCGGGATCAACGGGATGGCCTACATGCTTACAGACTTCAGTCTTCGGAACCTCAAGCCTCGCGCGACCCTTTACAAAGTCGCTGATCGTGATGGGATGTACGTGGCCATCTCACCGACAGGGTCCATCTCCTTTCGATATGACTACAGCATCAATGGCCGGCGCGAAACACTGACCATTGGCCGCTATGGTTTCGGTGGCATCTCGCTCGCTGCTGCGCGGGACAAGCTATCGGCCGCCAAGAGGTTGGTGCGCGAAGGAATTTCCCCGGCCATTCAGAAGCAGCGCGAAAAAGCCCGTGGGCCTGAGATCAAGACCTTCGGTGATCATGCTGTCCACTGGCTTCATGGAGCTACCATGGCTTCTTCCACTCGGGCGATGCGCAAGAGTGTGCTGGATCGCGACATCCTGCCGATCTTTAAAAAGCGCCTCCTGAGCGAGGTTCAATCGGAGGACCTCCGTGCTCTATGCCTGCGTGTGAAGGGGCGAGGAGCTCCTACGGTGGCGGTCCACATTCGCGACATCATCAAACAGATCTATGACTACGCGAACCTTCATGGAGAAAAGGTGAGCAATCCGGCCGATGACGTCAGTGCAGCATCCATTGCCACATTCGTGCCGAAAGACCGAGCGCTATCTCCTGAGGAAATCCAGTTGATGTGTCGGCAGCTGGATCTTGCTCCGACTCATCCCGCGATCCGGCTCGCGTTGCGCTTGATTCTGCTGACCCTGGTGCGCAAGAGCGAACTGATCGAGGCGACCTGGGACGAAGTCGATTTCGAGGCAGCGGTATGGACCATTCCGAAGAGCCGCATGAAAGGGAGGAGGGCGCACAACGTGTACCTGTCCTCCCAGGCGCTCGACATCATGATCGCACTGCGCACATGCGCCGCCGGATCAAGGTATGTCTTGCCATCACGCTACGGCGCGGATCGATGCATGTCAAAGGGCACGCTGAATCGCGTCACACAGCTCATCACTGAACGGGCGAGAGTCGAAGGGCTACCGTTGGAACCATTCACCGTCCATGATCTGAGGCGAACGGGCTCCACGTTGCTCAACGAAGCCGGTTTCAACGGCGACTGGATCGAGAAGTGCCTCGCGCACGAAAGCGGACGCTCGTCGCGGTCGGTGTACAACAAGGCGGAGTATGCCGAACCGCGCAGACACATGCTTCAGGAGTGGGCGAACATGGTCAATGCATGGGCAGCCGGCGAATCGTACACGCCTGCTCTATCCCCGGTGGTTATAGCTATCCGGGCTGCTCGCGGGCCACGTGACGAGGTGGCGGTTGAGGAGAACTCTCCAGCATAACCATAGGATCTGCCGGGGGTGCTGAGTTCGACTTCCGCCAAGACCGGCGTGTTGAGGCCGAACTTCGTTAAGAGCTGCACATGACGATGAAGGGAATCTCGTACGTGTCGGAGAGAAATCGTTCCGTGACCGCCAAGAGCATCAATTGCCCGTGCGAGGCTTGCGCTTTCGACAGACCAGGTTGCACAACGTAGACCTTGAGCTTCACATCCGACCGCCTGCTCATCTCCCGGATCTGCAAGAGCAACTCCTCGGATCCCCGCTCGAAACGTGTCGGAGCACCACGCTGCACGCGTTGGTCATTTCGACTGAGCAGGTGAGTAAACAGATCGGTCCGTCGCCCATGATTGGCAAGCCACGAGGTGCTGCGCTGGGCTTGCCCGCACACGACGTAGAGGTCCTCCAACCGTCTGCCTGGTTCACCACCGGCGTACTTCAGGTGGTAGAGCTCGACCTCAATGCGCGGTACTGTCGGCGTGCTCCGATCGACCGTGATGGCGACAACGTCGGCCGCCTCGTTCGATCCGTCATCGTCGAAGATCACGTCGTACGCAGGGTTGCGTTGCAAGCGTTCGATGATGTTGTGCTGGATGGTGCCAGCACGCCGCGCTTCGCCCTGTGACTCGGCACGGATGTCGACGTCGGACCAATCCAGGGCCTGGAGGCGGTCGGCGTCATACGGTTGCAGGTCATCCGTCGGGAGGCGAGTGAACTCGCAGCCTTCAAGCGATGACCCATCGGCGAACCAAATGATCGGTGGATTGTTGGTGAAGAACTCGGCGAGAGCCTCGTCCTTGGTGCCCAAGCTGAGGTTGAGGACGACGCCTCGGACATGCACAAACCGGAAGTCGAAACTGTCGTCGGTCGGCAAGAGCTCGAGACGCAGGACACTCTCCCATCTGTCCGAGAACACGCGAATCAGCAGCGGATCAGCGGGTTCGCGCGCCAACATCTCGATGTCGACATTCGTCGAGGGCTCCTCAGTGATCCCGGGTCCCGAGAAGCGGCAACCCGTCTCGGGACGCTCGAGCACCTCCTTGGACCAATCGATCGCGACAGCGGTTATGGCCGGCACCCTGCCCACGGGTTCCGGCTTCAGCGTCCCCGCTAGCACGGTGTTGGGATCGATGGTCTCATCGGCGATCTTCGCGCCAACGGCACGCGCCCACGCCGCAAAGGTGTCGACGCGTAGCCGCAGGTTGGACCACACGCGACCGCGCTTGGCTGCGCCGACGGACACCATCGCGCCGTGTTCGAAACCGCCGCCCGCCAATACGGCGCGCTTGGCACCCCGCCGCGCCGCTTGACCGATTCGCGATTCAACGTCGGACCCCATCCGTCCGGTGTACTGGACCTGGCGGCCCAGATGCTCGTTCAACCCGACGTTGTTCAGGATCAGGCGCTTGACCCCGTGAAAGCAGCGAAACACCTCTGGCGCGACGATCAGCTGCACGTCCTGGCCGCACAGCGCTTTCGCGATCTCCTTGTACTCGCCGTTCAGCCCTGAACCGTGCAGGTAGAGAAGCGCGCGTTCGCGATCCCAGACGGCGATGAATAGCTCCCAGACGGTTTCGCGAATGGATTCGACGTCACTCCAGCGCACACCCTGGTCCGTCGCGGTCAGGACCACGAGCGTGTTCTGAACTTCATTGAGCGTGTGGAAGACCTTGTCGCGAGACGTCAAACCGCGCATGCCCCGCTTGAAAAGCTTCGGTGTCCAGTTCGCGCAGTTCGTTTTGTAGACCACCATACTGGCTGCGGGTCGAAGGTCGTTCAGCGGTACCTCGTCCAGGAACACGCCGAAGCCTCGGAAGAACTCCTGCGAGGTCTGCTCGGCTTCAATTGCGGCCGCGCTTAGCTCGGGCAGCAAGACATTCCAGTCCGGGTCCTGGCTGTACAACTTGCGCAGCTCGTCGCGAACGTCAACGAGCGCGATGTTCGCGATGAAGACTGGGTCGCCCAGGTCGAGGCGTGCGCGCGTGAAGCGTCCGGCCAATTGCAGCGTGACAGCAAGGCTCTTTCGAATGTCGTGGAAGGCCGCGATCTTCAGCTCCGGGAGGTCGAAGCCCTCGCCGAGCATGTCCACGCAGACCACCACCCGTGCCGCCCCGTCGAACAGCTGTCGCTTCGCGGCCTGTTGTTCCTGTGGCGACATGCCCGAGTGAATCGCCACCGCCCGATGACGAGCGAACGATTGGTACAGAGCAAGGATCGCCGATGCGCGGTGTGTGTCGCCGACCCGAGCCATCACGATGTGCTTGCCAGTGGTGTCGGCGTCCAGTTCGTCCAGGGCGGCCATTGCGATCTTGCGGTCCCCGTTTGTGGCGTTGAACTCTCGCACCGCGTGAAAGCGGATAGGTCTGAAATACCCTTCCTGCTGCGCCTTGCGGAGTGGGTAGACGTAGACGAGCTTGCCGTCCATTGCTTGGCCGTCCTCACGAAATGGCGTCGCCGTGAACTGCAGGACCAGCTTGTCGCCGAAGCGCTCGCGGAATGTTTTCCACGTCGGCGCTTCCGCATGGTGGGCTTCGTCGATGAAAAGATGCGTGCACAGCGCGGCCATGCGGTCCTGGACGTCGGCCTCGCACAACCCCACCAGATGGCTGGTCGTTACCACCACGTTGCAGCTGCGGAAGATGCTGTCCACCTCCTCGATGGTCTTCGGCTTGGAGGTGAGCGTGCCCACGACCGGACGCAGCGCCTGCTCGGCCAGCACGGCGTTGCCGGGCACTTTCAGTAGGCCAAGCGTCTCGAATTTTTCCGCAATCTGCGAGCGCAAAGCATCGGTTGGGACGACGACCAGGACCCGTTCACAACAGGCTGACGTCAGGATAGCCAGCATCGTTTCCGTCTTACCGGTGCCGGTAGGCATGACCACAGTGGCACTCTCGCTACTCGTCGACCAGTGCGCGTGAATCGCGTGCAACGCGCCTGTCTGCGGCTTGCGCAGACCGACCACCGCGTTGCCCGGATCCTCCTCAGCAAAGTTGAAAGCGCGAGGCCATGATTTGCGGGCGGCGATAGCCACCGTCGCGGCCCGCGGCGGTTCGGCTTCCTTGGCCGGATGCGTCACCCAGGTACCCTCGGTCAGATCGAGTTCGTCCACGTCGACGGACACATCCTTCGCAACCAGCACGGGTGCGTCGCTTGGCAACGGCGTTGTCTTGGGATGCGTCGGGAAAAGATAGAGCAGGTTCTTGCCGGAGGTGTTTTGGAGCACATGGCCGACCGATTTACCCAGCGTGTACTTCACCGCGCGGCAGTCGATCATGGTGGGCGGGGCGGCGATCTGGCGAACCCGGCCTAGACGCGATTTGACATCGACGCCGAGGACAGCCGGCAACTTGACCTGCATGTGTTTCTCCCTCCGATTTCATGGTGTCATCGCGCCAAACCACCCTTACATGCCAATGAGCATGTTGAACAGGATTACTTCTGCCCGTCTGCGACTTTCTGCGTCCTCTCGGCTTTCATGAGCTTTCGAAACTCGACGACGAGTGTTCTCTGCGCCTTGTCGTACTCGCCCTTGGCGTTCTCACGCAACTTGATTCGCTCCGTGTCAAACGAATTGAACAGCGCCGGGTAGTTGGGCTGCTTGCTTTTGTCCCATGCACCGAACGTCGCGTCGTAGAAGTCGATGCTCAGATCCATCGTGAGCTTCCCGTACTTGGCGATCACCTGGTAGCTCTGCTCGTCGAAGAACAGCGCCGAGTCGCGTACCTTGATTGAGAGCTTCTTGCTCTCCCTCACTAAGTTCTGCGACCAATTCACCAACTGCGTGAGTTGTCCCTCGTCGTTCGCACGCTGCGGCAAGTTCGGCTGCGTGATCTCTAGGAAGAGTTCCTGCCACGTGGTGATCAGCGTGTAGATCTCCTGAATCGCCTTCGCGCGCAACTCCTCCAAGCGAGTCAAGCCGATCGTCGTCTCATGCGCGCGGATCGACAGATCAGTCTTCAGAACCTCTGTGCGGTCTGTCAAGGCCGCCTCATACTTCGCGATGACCTTCTTGACCTGAATGTCCATGAAGTATCGAAACAGTGCAGCGACCACCAAACCCGAAACCGCACCTGACGGAAACGCGATCATGAGAACGTCCTCGAGCCCCTTCGTTAGTCCTCCTTGCCACCAGAAATATCTGCGGATTCATCCGCGGCCGCTCGCGGCGCGAGGTGCTGGATCTGCCAACCACGAGCCATCAACTTCTCCGTATTCGTCGCGATATCCTTCTTCGTGCCAAGCGAACTGCTTCGCAAAGCCAGGCACAGCAGGTGAGTAGGTCGGGTCATCGCGACATAAGCCTGCAGTAGCCGTTGCATCGCCTTGTCGCTGGCGCACTTTGCGCCGTTCTGGTGCTGGCCTACGAGCCATGGCATCAGCCCATGCAGGAAGTGCATTTGGTTGAAAGTCTCTAGGACGAGCGTAGCCGAATGGGTCTGGCCCTTTGCCATGTGGATGGAGCTAAGTCGGATATCGACGCTGGTATTTCCGTAGATGTAGCGGTAACTATTCGCTGGCACGGACTGAGCTCGATTCAGATCGGCGGGCAGTGCGGGAGGCTCGGTAGTTGGCCAAGCCATGAAGTCGTTGGCGGTAGGCGCGTTCGCATCACCCCCGGCCAAGGCGGCCCCAAGCATCCGAAGCACGGGGCAGAGTTGTGCCCAAAGCGCCTCGGTAAGTGGCTCCCGCCCGATCACGAATCGGGTGAGCAAGCCGCGATACACGGCCCGTGCTTCATCGGCATTCGCGAGCCGCTTCTCGACCTGCACGTGCTGCCGGCTGCTGGACCTGATCTGCGTCGTTCCTGCCAGCAGGTTGGCGAGGTGAACAATCGCCGAGGCGACACTGTCCACGCATTGGTGGAGAGGGCCGCCACTCGATGCAAGCACCTGTGCCGCGAGGAAGTTCTCAGCGAGGGTGCGCGGCCGATAGGTCGGACGGTCGGCACCTGGCTGATATCCCGCCCAGTAGTGCGCGGCGGTCTTCGGGTATTGCTTGTGGCCGGGTTCCACGTCGGGGAAAGGCTTGTGAACCGCGCCGACCGCAGTGACCGCCGACGAGGCGATCAGGGAAGCAGGCAACGTGGCGAGCACATGATGACCAAAGGCGTCTAGAACGCCGGAAGTATCGTTGTCGGGAAAGACAAAGATGGTGTGGGGCAGACCCTGGCCTGCCACCGCGGTCGGCCGCACACCCTTCAAGCCGCTGGGTTGAACAGGGATGTAGGCGAAGGGGGTGGCAAGCGCCCCGATCGACGCGTCGAAGCGGAAGGAGTCGGCGATGTTGACGCACCGGATGTTGTCGGGAAATGCATCGGCGACCGGCTTAACCCCACCCTCGAAAATGGCCTGGTTCGGATCACCGACGCGCTGGATGCAGACCGCAGGCACGTCACGCGGGAAGAGCCGCCGCAGGAATGCGTTCTGCTGTTCGGAGGTGTCCTGCATCTCATCGACCAGGACGAAGGGGAACCGGTTCTGGAGAATAGAGGGAAGACTGGGCTGCTGCGCCAGCAAGGCTTCACCGAGAAGGAAGATCTCGTCGTAGCAGAAATAGCCCTGTTCTGCCGCATGCTGCAGCGCGGACGCCGCGAGTTGGTACATCTTGGTGTGAGCACCGCTGGGAAAACTAGTGTTCACTAACGGTGTCGCAAAATTGGCGCTGCCGAGGCGCAGGCTGTCGAAGCTGATGAATTTCTTCTCGAGGTAACCGTTCAGGGTGAAATAGTCCCCTGGGCTGAGATGGCGACGGCGCACCCTTGTCGTCAGATCGTTGTCGATCGCGGCGACCCGGTAGCCCGCCGACAGCAACCATGGGGTGGCCAGAAAACGATTCACGAATCCGTGAATGGTGTCGATGAAGTGCGGATAGCCAAGCAGGCGCTGGCCGACATCCGTGTTGCCCAGGCGATGCGCGATCTCCTCGCGCGCCACGTTGGTGTGAGAAAGGACGCAGATTCCGCGGGTAGTGCTTTTCCACTTGCGCGCGAGAATCGCCAGCTTTGCCACGACGAGCGTGGTCTTGCCGCTGCCGGGACAGGCCGAGACGTCCAGCGTGGTCAACGACTTCAGGAACGCGCGCCGCGGCGCATCGAGGGCCTGTAGCTTGAGCACTCTGCGAGCCCACTCGATGTCGTCATCGGTGATGGGGCCGATCAGGTCCGACGGCGCAATCATGCCGTTGGCGCCAGGGGTACTACGGCAGGCGCCAGCGAGGTGGTGGCGAAGGCGACGGCTTCTCTGATATAGGCCGGAAGGCGTGCCGACAGCCAGGCGCCATCGATCTCGCCTGTCCTCGCTTGCTCGCTCAACAGTTCAGCCAGATGCTGCCCCGCAATGGACTTGGAAGCCCGCTTGCTCGAGAACATCTCATAGACATGGGAGCACAACACCTCGCGATCGCCGGCGGCCTGGACCACCAGCGCAGCGTAGTCCAGCTTCGCGGCCGCCTTGACGTCCGCATGCGTCTTCTTGTCGTCGTTCAAGGGGTCGTCGTTGGCCGCGAGGACGGCGGCGATGTAGACCTCTTCGGCGAGACCGGCGAATGCCAGGTCGTACTCCAGCGTCCATTCATCGGCGACGAAGGTCCTGACGTTCTGCCCATCGCCTTCGCTGAGCCGGACCCGCTTAGCCTGGAGTCCGGCTTGCCGATCGGCAGGGGTGGCGCCGAACTCGCGCTTGATCCGCCATTTGCGACGCGGACTGGTCCACTTTGGGTCCGCATCGTCCGTGACCAACTCCAGGATGCGGGGTGCGCAGTCCGGCATCACATCCATGTCGGCCAGGCAGGCCGTCGGAATCGCAAAGACGCCCTTGGCGGGATCCTGGCGTTGAAGGATTCGTGCATAGCGTCGCAAACCTGTGCCACCCACATTCACGATCGACACGCCGTGCTGGGTCAAGTCACGGCCGATCAGCCGAGCGAGCGTAGGCACCAAGAGGGCCTCGCCGTCGCCCTCCACCACGATCAAGCCGCGCGCGAAGAACAAGTTGGCCTTGGTCACGTCGAGGAAGCGCTGTAGGAACCTGTAGTCGCTCTTGCTCAGGTGCGTGTGGCCTTCGGCCATCGAGTAGGCGCCTCGTCGATGTAGCAGCACCAAGTTCTGCAACGGGATCTTCGACGTCAGGTTGGGGCTGTGGCTGGTGACAATGACTTGCACCTGGCGTCGAGTGCCTTCCGCCAAGGGCTCGGCGGCGGCTTCCAGGAACTCCATCAAACGCAACTGCCGCTGCGGATGCAGGTGCGCTTCCGGCTCCTCGATCAGCAGCAGCGGGAGGCCGTCAGGTTCCTTGCCGAGCAACAGCAGCTCGCAGGCCATGAACAGCAGGTTATTGGAACCCAGGCCGTACGTGCCGCGGGACCGACCATCCGGACCCGCGAGCAAGTCCAACTCCAGGCGTTCGAGGATCTGACGTAACCGAGCTGTGTCGGTGCCGCCTTCCGCGAAACTGATGCGCCCGTGCAGCGCCTCGCCGGCAAGGGACAGGTGGGCCAGGTAATCGGTATTGATGGCCTTCTGCGCACCCCCGATGCCTTCATGCTGGTCGACCAAGTGACGCAAGTAGTCGGACAACCCGGACAGACTCAAGTTGGCCGCCTGCGCCGCGTCGGCCGGCGGCGAGGTCGGGTCGAACGGCTGCCCCTTCTTGATCTCCGGGAAGTTGTTCAGGATCTGCGACAGACGGGAGCCGCGTCCCGGCGACATCTCGCGTTCGGCATCGCGCAAGGGGCGCAGGTACGCAGTCGCAAGCAGCTGCCGGACCGTCGCATCGAAGGGAGGGCCCTCGCCTGCAGGGCCGCTGCGCACCGTGATGTCGACCCATCGCCGGCTGCCGGGTGTCTCGCTCAAACGGCGTGCAAACCAGTGCACATAGAGGGCAACCTCCGCACCCTCGTACGTCAGGTATTCGGCGAACGCGCCTTTCTCGCCGTCTGTTAGCCCGGACAACCGGGCCCGGATCGTGATCTCCGTCGCCTGCTGCCCATCGGTTCGGATGTGGAAGTCCTCGGGTTGCACGCGCATGAATTCCATGTCACGGGTCGTCAACGCATGCCGGATCGCATCGATGACGGCCGTCTTGCCTGCATCGTTTTCACCGACGAGTGCTGTGACGCCTTCGCGAAACTCGATTGAGAACAGTGGATCAGCAGCACCGAATTGCCGGAAATTCTTGATCGTGAGCTGTGACAGAAACATGGAATCTCCAGGCGGTCGCTAGGCTGGCAGCAATCTTCGTACACCGTCGCTCGATTTGCTGCTCCCGTTGCAATCCAGTCCGCTGCTGCATATCTCAGACATCAGCACGAGGTTTTCGCCTATCTAGTTGGACTAAACGATCAAACGACAATCCGCGCTGCAGTCCCAGCATGCTCACGCAAGAGATACAGCAGCCCGCCGCCGTCAATCAGCTCGATCGGCTTGTCCTTGGAAAAGTTGTACGCATCGGGCCCATAGCCACTTGTGCAGACCAGGATGCCCTTATTGGCCCCTTCATTGAGCATGGTCCCGTACAGATCCCGAACGGCGCTCACGCCCACTGTGTCGCGATACCGCTTGGCCTGGATCACCACCTTGCCACCGAGCACCGGGCGGGTGTCGAAGGCAACCGCATCCACGCCACCATCCCGTGAACTGCGCGTGAGCTTGGTGTCCAGCCCCATCTTGCTGAAGAGATTGGAGACGAGCACTTCGAAGTCCGCCGGCGTCAGGTCCATCAGGTTCGGGCGCGTTTCGAGCCCCGACAGGGCATCCCCTTGCTCGATGAAGCGCTTGTCCACCATGTCGAACTCGACAATCGGCTTGACCGCCTGCAACTCGTCCGGGCGGTTGGACACCTGGGCACCGAGATTTCGCAGGCAGGCCACCTTGTCGACCTTCTCCAGCCGCAGGCCCAAGAATTCCGTCTTCGGCGCCCGCACCGACACGACCGGCACCCGTACCTCGCGCCCACTGGCCGGATCATGGGTGTCCACCATGCCATTGAAGGTCACCAGCGCGAGCGCATCAGCCTGATCGGCCTCGAACAGTTCGTGCAAGGTGCGCAGCGCGATTGAGGCGACGATGTCCTGGTAGAGCTGCTTGATCTCCGCCGGCTTTCTGGCCTTGGACTCAATGGTGTCCTTGGTCTTGACGTAGCGGTACTCTGCCTCCTTGGGAATCGTCTGTACTTCCGGCAGGTCGTATTCCACGATCAGTTCCGACGAATCGGGGCTGTAGGCAATGCGGAATTTCTGCGGGAACCCTTCCGTGGGGTACTCCGACCGGGCCAGCACCATCTCGTTGTAGGCCACTACAGCATCCGGTTCCTTCGCGCGGTAGGCCGTCTGGAACTCATCAACCTCGGCGTCGCGGCGCGTGACCTCCATCTCGAACTGGCTCTTGCGCTGGTCGTAGTCCGCCTTGAGCTTGGCAAACTGTTCGCGCTTGGTGGCCTCGGCCTGGTTGAAGCGCGCGACGTCCGACTGATGGTCGCTGGCTGCTCTGGCCAGCGCGGCAGCATGCTTCTTGGCAGCTCCCGGAATTAATTTGCGCAGGCCAGAGGGTGGGGAGATCTGTGGCGCGCGTGGGGCGCGGCCCGGTTCGAGTTCCGGCGGCGGCTTGAAGGCTTCGAAATCCGCCGCCGGCCGCAGCGCGTCGAAGTCGATCCGGTCATCCAGCGACAGCGTATGCGCCAGGATGCCTTGCAGTTCTTCCAGCCGATCCTGCAGTTCGGCGTTCAGGTCATCGGCTTCGCCCTGCCGGTCAGCCAGGTACTGCGCCTTGGCGAGTTTCTGCGCGGCACGGTCGTCGCGGTTCTGTTGTGCCAGCGCCATGCGTTGATGACGCTCGATCTGCCGTGCCTGGGTCAGTTGCGCACGGATGTCACGCTGACGTTCACGCTCCGCAGCAGCCACTGCCCGCGCCGTGGCGCGTAGGAATCCCTCAAACCCGCTTCTTCGCCCCATTTCTTCTCCTTCTTGTAATTGGCGTCGCCATCAGGTGCCCTGGATCTCGCGCGTGCCCCGGCATCCCGCAGCAAACTCCGAGCACCCCCAGAATGCCTTGCCGGCCGCGGCGCCCCGCTTCGCCACCCGCCGCACCATCGGTTTGCCACACTTGGGGCACGATGGGTCGGTGGACACCGCCGGCTCCATCGCCTGAGCAATGCCAGCCGATTCAGCAGACCTTGCGGACGCTGCCGTGCCATGCGACACAGCCGCATTGGAAGCTGATGGACTTGCCTCGGCCCTACCGCGCGCTTCGCGCAGGAGCTGCATGAGTGCCGGTCCATCGATGAGCTGGATGTTGCGGCCGCTGGCGAACGCCGCGGCCTCTTGCGTGAAGCGCCCGGAGGTCACGACGAAGCCGCCCGCAGCACCATGCGCAGCCATCACGCCATACAGTTCTCTCACGGTGGAGACACCGACCTTGAAGGCCTTCCACTGCTTGCATTGCACGAAGGTCTTCTCGCCGGCCTTGGTGAGCACCAGGTCCACACCGCCATCGGCGCCACCCCCGCCAATCTCCTTGACTGCATACCCGCGCCGCCGGAATCCTTCGCCGACCAGCAGCTCAAACTGCTGCCAGGACATGACGTGCAGCGCATCGGCGCTGCTGCTCGCGGAGGTGGTATCGAACAAGGCGCGCCGCTGTCGCCGGCGCACCGCCGACATGACGGCGCCAAAAAGACAGATGATCGGCAGCAGGTACTGGCCGCCCGTGGCGAGGCCCTGCCAGATGGCCGTCGTAGCCAACTGGCCTATCTGTTGGGCGGACTGCGCTGCAGGCAGCGGACGCGTAGCAACGGCATGTAGCACCCAATAGCTGGCGAGCGCCAATACCACGCCTGCCCACCAGGGCAGCAAGGCTATCAGGTCCATGAGGTCCTCCGCCGCGCTGGACTTGCGCCGTCTCGCCATTGATTCCCCTCCGAAATCGCTGATTAGCAGATTGAATAAACATTCTGCAACAGATTCGAGAGGTACTTCCCAACGAATCAGCGGGTATGCACCTCATTCGGTGCATCAGCCAATGCGTTTCAGGCGGTCTTCGGCTTCGGGAATTCGTTGCGCAAGGTGCTCGACCTCGGCCAGGCCCGAGGCTTCCAGTCGGTTCCTTTTCAGGAGGGCCGCCCACTGCCCTTTGTTTCACCGCGTTCTGTATGAATGCATTGCCCAAACCTGAGGGGGCTGGGCATCGCCAATTCCTGCCGTGCGGAACGTGGCCTCGACCGCGCGACGCAGTTCTGCCGATTCCAAGGCACCATCGGTGAGTACCGCCCAGAAATCACAGTAGCCCTCTATGCGGGTTCGGCCATGCTCGGCAGACACGCTGCATGAAGCTTCTCGGCTACTTAAGAACACCGTGGTCCAGCCGCCGCACCATACACATCAGGGTTTGGTGCGAGCTGGCGTGTTCGATCGCAAGCGCCGAGCTTGAGCGGGCATGATCAAGCGCTCGTACAGCAAGTTCTCGCAGATTTTTAGCAACGTGAGAACATCAACGCGGTCGGGAATATGGCCTCGATGCGCCGCCGCGTTCCCGGCTTCGATCGCCGCAAGCGTATGTGTTCGGCTCATTTCAGTCAGCAGTCCTTTGGCAACCATCTGGTTTAGTTTTTTCTCGAAACCCCCCACGTCGCCAACCAGATCCACCAAGACCATGTCGATGACTGCGCGTATGCCCATGGCTGAGATGGCGCGCAGGTCCAAGTTGACGCCGCGGTACACCTCGTCCATGACTTCGCGTAAGGGCTCCTGCAGCGAGGGGAGCCAGTCCGGTCGGGGGATCTCGTGTTGAGCCTCGCTTGCGGCTGCAATATCCTCTGGAGCTGCGAGGATGGTGTTTACTAGGCCCATCGAGGCCGTTGCGCGATGCGGAGATCGCCACGCCCGCACTTGGTCAATGATGGCCACGAAGGTCGGGTACTTGAGAACACCTTCGGCTGGGACGATGTATGCGCCGGGATCCGCAAGATTCGTGCTCCACCCGCCGCACCACAATGTCATATCGAGCATGAAAGAGAGAGCGGTCCGAGCCTCGTTGAGCGGTACATTCGCCTCCCGGGCAAGTACCTCCACGTCTACCTTCTGCGCTTGCGTCGCCTGGTAGTGCTCACGCACGCGGCTATAGATGCGCTCTGCATTCGCCAGCAGATGGCGAGCAGTTGCCGTTTCCAAGATCGCGATAGCACTCGCCGTGACGATGTATCGTTCATTCACGCGCTTGATATGGTTTTGCGCTTCCAGCCATTCGATTGCATCGATCTTGTCGTAGTGGTGTGCTCGGAACGTTGAAGCATCGGTACTTCCGCCCTGCTGAAGCGCTTCGTCGAGGAGGATCGACAGCAGCGCCGTAGCTTCTCCGTTCAAGGTCTGCTCCGAGTTCGTCTCTGCTCTCATTCGATACCCCCCGCGATGTAGCACTACCGACGCGTCAGTCCGCGGACCAAACGGAACAACTCAGCCTGGTACAGGGCGTCATCCAGAGCGTTGTGCGTTCCCTTCCTTTTCGGAAGCAGCCGCTTGGCCATCTGACTAGAGGTTGTCTGGCTCCAGGTGCATCCAGTCGCACCCATGTACATGGCCTTGATGTCCAAGGCCGTGTATCCGAAGGGATTGCTCCCGCAGAAGCGAACGAAGTAGTAGTTGACGAAGCTCCAGTCAAAGGGCGCATTGAGGCCGACGAAAACTGGCTTGATTCCGTTTGGCCGCACCCCCTCGAGCCAGCTTGCGAAGTTCTCCATCGCAATCGCAGGCTCGGTGCCATGGCACTCGAGGGTCTCCAGCGACAGACCCGTGACCGCAAGTGCTTCAGGCACCGCATTGCGGTTCAAGGGCTTGATCTGAACGTGGAACGTCTTGCCATCGTCATCCACGACCGAAGCGCCAAGAGAGAGCATGCTGAACTCACCCGGGATGGGGCCGGAGGTTTCGACATCCACTGAGATGTAGTGTTCTCGCATCAGATCAGGATAGCAGCGCCATTGACGGGGAAATGCCGGCTTCCGCCTGCGGCAAGGCGCGCCACAAAGTCGTGCCGTCATGCACCCATACCCCAATTCCCCCCGGTGCCGCAGCCGTGCCGACAATCACGAAGACGAGGCCTGTGAAGGCGGCCCTACCTGCGCGCGCATGGTCCGCTGCCAACGCGATGTCGTCTGGGGAGGGGCAGGGCGTAGGCTCCGGGTGGGTATGCCAGAAACCCAAGCAGTGCAGACCCTCTCGGAAGAAGGCTTCGCGTTCCTTGGCTACGGCTGGAATGTCGAGTCGCAAGCCTGTACGGCTGGCTGCCCGAGCCGGCAGCTTGGTAACGGCATCCACTCGAACCGCGTCCTTGCCAGGCGCAGCGGAATACAGCTGCCCCGCAGCCTCTGTGGACCACCAGCGGCGCTGGGCGTGTGACAGCAGGGTTCGGACTCCTTCACCCGGCAGTTCCAGTACCCACGATGCATCTGGGATGCGATACACCAGGCTGCTCTCAGCCATCTCCGAACACGTCCTCGTAGGTTCTGGTCAGCTGCACGGCGTCCATGCCGGAGTCGATTGCCGGCACCCTTGGGCCCGGCTGTACCGGAACTCCAAGGGTCTGGAAGAAGGCCGCGGAGCGCACCCAGCTGCAAACCACCGAGGTCGTGACCTTGCCATCAAGTGCAGCCAGGAGCCGCTCCGCCGCGAAACCGGCCGCTTGCCAGACGTCCGCAGCGCCGTACGGGTGGAATCCGGCGTTGCATGCCGGCAGATGTACACGCGTGTCTTCCGGCCACTCGGCGGCGTTCACCTTTCCTCGAGGATCGTCAACTGGCCAGAGATCGCGGTGCTGCAGCAGCACGACGTGGGCGGCCGCGCAAAACGGCTCCATCCACGCGTGCGCGACCAGGCACTTGCCCAGGCAGTGCTCGCGTAAGCGCGTGAGCACCGTCCGGACAGCACTCTCGCCAGTGCAGTCCACAACGAGGTCGTATGTGCCTGGCTTGCATTGGTGACGAATCCAATCGGTTGCAAGCGCGTGGAACGCCTTGACCGCGATGCCGGGAACCTGCCGGCGAAGCCTTGTTGCGAGGTCCCCCGATTTCAGGTCGCCAATGTCGCCGGCGCCGAGCAGATGCCGGGCGCAGTTCTCCGAGCCAAAGAATTCCTTGTCCACCAGGTGCAACTCGCCGACGCCCGCACGGGCCAAGAGCTCCGCCACCGGGGCACCCAACGACCCGCAGCCCACCAGGAGCACGCGCTTCGTGCGCCGCAGATGGAGCACATCAAGTCCGTGGTCACGCGCAAGTGCCCAGTCAGCATCCACGCGGTCGACCGGTACAGGGACGATGTTGGGAGAGGTGAGCCGCGCCACGGGAGCCGGGTACACCAGGTAGCCGTAGCAGGTCCGGCCTTGAACAAGGACCACCAGGAAGCAATGCGCGTCTTCCTTGTTGTCTTCAATCCACCTTGCGACAGACAGTGTCTGGTCGGTGGCGGAAGCGACCAGGTCTTCCAGCTGCCGTAGTGTCCTAGGCCAAGATGCCGGAGCCCAACTTTGAGCGGCGTTTACGGGCACAAAAAGCGCGTTGCCACGCACCAGCGTTCCGACCGCCCAGCCGTGACGTACAGCCAACCCATGCGGGTCCGCCTCGCCCACTGTGGCGACCATCAGGTCGCTGCGCGCCTTCTGGTCTTTCTTAAAGTAGGCGGCAAGCCGGCCGTTAGTGGGGCCGTCGAGGTCCGGCAGCGCCACCCGCAGGTCTGAGGCGCCTGGAGCGCCACGTACCGGCTTGTACTGCAGACAAAACCGCAGCCAGTACGAGAGGCTCTCACGCTGGAACTCGCCGGCTGTCCAAGCAGGGTCTGTCGAATCCGACCAGAACTTCTCCAGCCGCTTGAGCACCTCCACCATGGCCTCAACGGGTTCGTCGTAGTCCCGCGGGTCCGCTTCAACGCCGTGGCAGAACCGGCCATCTTCTTCAATGTGGGGTAGGACCAGGCACAAGCTCTTGTCAAAGCGAACCTGCGGCGGAGTCGCAGGAAAGTCCCTCGTGATGTAAATGCTGACGCGCTGACGCCCGTGAACTGCATGGTGCAGCTCAAGGTCCCATGAGGCGACCTTGCGGCGCGGGTCCGGCTGGCGGGTACGGACCGCGAAAGCGGCGCCTGATCCGTCCAGCCAGGCCTCAATGGCGGCCGCGGCACGCTCAAAGGGTGTCAGGGCGACAGCATGCTCAGGCAAGCGTGTCCCTCGAGCCGGTGCTGCGCGGCGCCTGGGGCTGCGTGCGGGGTTGCGAGGGAGCAGTCGCCAGCAGACCGCCAAGGATGCCCGGCTTGTGCTGGCTGTCCTTCCAGGCCTTCACGCCGGGCTCACCGAAGATGGCGCGAACTCGCCCCTCCGAGCGCTTGCTGTACTCCTCGGAGAAAAGCGCCTCGAGATCCTCCACGAGTTGGGTGTGCCAGGTCCTGAATTCCCTGGCGCGCAGGCCGCCGTCAGTGTTCCAGCGGTCTGCGAAGTTCTCGCCAGCATTGCCAGGCAGCGCGGGGTTGTCCACGAACGCAAGCTCGTTGACGCGCCTGATGAACTTGGGCATACGGTCGATGACTTCGAGCGCCACCTCGATGGCGGAGGAGTAGTTGCCGCGCTCCTTCAAGACCATCTCGTTGTAGGCGTGCGCGGCCAGCGTGACGAGAATGACCGAGATGGGCCGCGCGTCGCCACGAACTTCCGGCAGGTTCTTGTAGTAGCCGTCCCGGTGCAACTTCATCAGCTGCACCAGCCGGCGCAGGATGTCGTCCAGGGGGACCTTGGTCTGCGGCAGTGGGTCGACGGTCGTCCTGGCTTCGTCCAGCACGGCGATGGCGGACTTGACCATGCGGTCCTGGAAGGTAAAGCGCTTGTTGGCGATAGTGCAGAACCAGTCAGCGAATTCCTCGGGGTTCGAGGGGCTCCAGACTTTCTTTTCGTCGCGCACCCGCAGATCGGCTCCGGTGATTTCTTCAGACAGCGGGACGGCTGGCGTGACGTCGAAATAGAACGGCTCGCCCGGGTACTGCAGGCGCCAGCATCGATTCTTCGGTTTTGGGGGGCCGGCGCCCTCAATGCCGTGGAGCGCGGCACCAAAGTTCTGGAAGAAGTCCTCGGAGTGCCGCAGACCCTCGAATTCCGCTCCGCACAGCTTCACGACGATGTCCAGATCGAACTTCTCCCGGCCGTCGCCTGCGATGGTCGTCTGCGTGCGCATGGAGCCCTGCACGACGACGTGTGCGTCCGTCTCGCCGATACCCATGTTGCGGGCAACGTGGCGGCCGAGCTCCTCATAGCGCTTGACGGCCGCGGCGCGTTTCTCCGGGGAGAGCTCCAGCTTGAGCAGCATCCGGGCGATGAAGTCTTCCCACTGCTGGTTTTCGTTGCGGGCGGCGAGCGACTCCAGGACGGGGCGCAGGCGCCTGCGCGGTTGGGGTGATTGGGTCGTCAGGTCCATATAGGTGTTCCAAGTTAGGCAGGGACGGAGGCGGGCGAATGGGCCGGGGCAGGGGTGGACACATAAGCCACCGGCAGCACAGCCGTCGGCATCTGCACGCTCCATGGGTACGCCGGCAACTGGTCGCGCTTCCATTCATAACAACGCAATCTGGGGTGGTTCTTGGAGTCATAGACCATGCCCAGTCGCAGGGCTAGGCTCGATGACGCCACCAGCACAAGGTGCACCGTCTGCACGCCTCGGTTGTGAAGGTCGGCAAGGGTGTCCAGGAACTGTGAGGCCAATGCGGCTTGGCCCTCTTCGGACCACAGGGTGTTCGGCTTCGGATTGGGGCGTGCCAAGTGCACCAGTGGCAGCCCAGGGAAGGTTTGCGCGATGCCGGCAAGGTCTGCAAGGTAGGACGCAGAGACCGCCAGGACCACCTCTGGGCCAGCCACGTCCTGCAGGCCAGAAATCCGGAACCGCGAGCCATCGTCCGGCTGGTCGAGCTGCTTCCAGCGACCCTCGACGCGGTCCCAGTCCATCAATCGGACCTTGCCTTCGTCGTCCAGAACGACACCAGCGTAGAAGAGAAGGGGAACTTGCAGCACGCCACCGGCGACCACGGAAACGTGTTCGCGCGCCGTGTCACCGCGGGCTCTGCGCACCTGCTTGGCCAAGGCACCAAGTTCTTCCAGGGCGGCAGGTACGTCCGGCGCGCCGGACAGTTGCGCGCGAACGTCGACAAGGCAGTCCTCGATCCGGCCCCGCAGGGTCGGGGGCACGGCTTTGGTAAGCGGCCGGTCAGACGTATCCACCAGACCGCGGAGTTCAGCGACCAGCACGCGGCTGACCTGGGTGACCTTCGCGTCTTGCACGTGCGCATGGCCTGCTAGCACCGCCCCGACGATGAAGCCGAGCAAGGCGACGGCCGAAACGGCATAGAGGATTACCGCCGGAGTGCCTTCCGCCGTTGAGAACATGAACCTGTACTCGGCCCCCGCTTGAAGCTGCACTAGGAGTCCGCCGGAGAGCGCGGCAACGAGCACCATCCCGCACCAGCGCATCATCCCTAGTCCAATGTTGCGGGGCCGAACCCACCAAGTGACCAGTTGGGTTCCTATGCCCATCAACCAATTCAAAAACTCCATTCCTCTCTCCGCGGTGTTAGCCAACCTACGCACTACCAGTGGTGCGGAAGGGCTTGCGTTGGCAGGCGCTTGACGTAATTTCCAAAGAACGAGTCCAACGTGAATAACTTGGGGCGCCGGCCGGCAAGCAGGCATGCAGTCACAAGAGTCGCAGTTGGCGCTGGACGTCCTTGGCTGCGAAGGCCAGGACAACACCGACGGCGCCAAGGGCGGCGTACGCCATCGCCCCGGAAGCCGACTCCGGCACCCACCCGGTCCACAGGCCAGGCAGGAGCTGGGCGATGTTGGTTAGGGGCGGCTGGCCTGCTATGCCGGTTGCGGTAGATGCGGCCAGCTTCCCGACTTGGGCGAAGGCCCCGGCGATGAGGCCGAAGCCACTCACCTTGTAGAGGGTGGCACCCAGCTCCCGGAAGAACGCCGGGAAGCGGTATAGCAGCACCGTAAGGTTTTCCAGCATGGCCTCAGTCCTTCTTTTCCTTGCGCACGCCCTTGAAGGGGTCGCCGTCCTTCTTCTGGTCCATGAAGCGGCCGTTGCCCGTGTCGCGCTTGGTCCAGGTCTGGTTCTGCGGGTTGAACACTTGTGACCGGTCGCGGACTGCTCCGCGGCGGGCGCCGTCACCGATGGGGGGATTTCTAGCCATGGGGGAGCTCCTTTCAGATGGTCAAGGTGTGGGTCCAGGAGGGCAGGCCCCTCTTGGAGAGGACTTGTACGAGGCTGTGACTGCCAAAAAACTGCAGCCGGCCGGCGTTGACGAAGGCCAGGGCGGCATGGTCGACCCGCAGGTTTGCCGTCTTGGCGGCGACCGTCAGGCGCGCGAGCAGGTGGGAGTTGTCGGCCGTGGTACCTGAGGTCGAGCGCGCGTCAAAGACGCAGCAGCTCAGCCAGCCGCCGGACTGCGCTCGCTCTCGGATATGGGCAACATGGATCTGCATCGCGTTCTCCTCGCCCGGCATTGGCCGAGCCTTGGGAACGCATTCTCGAGGGGGTGGTAGCTCAAGTAATGAGCCACCTCGACGGCAGCTAGCGGTAGCGATTTGCGGCGACGCACAATGCGTCGTAGACGCGCGTGCGTAGCTCGGGAGGCTCTAACACCTCGACGTCGGCGCCGAAGCGAAGCAGGTCCATTACGAGTTCTTGGTCATTGGAGTACGGAATCTCCAGGATATAGCTGCCGTCCGGCAGCCATCGGTCACTCTGGTCGGGATGCCAGGTCTCCAAGGACACCCACTGCGCGCGCTCGGGGGTGAATTTCAGGATTGCGCGGTGGATTGCCTTGCCGGCGAAGATGCCGTAGCCGCTCTGGAAATGGGCCCGCATGTCCTCGCGACTGACCTTCTTGGCGGGCTCATCGACGACGCTGACTTCTTCGATGGCTTCCAAGGCAAAAGAGCGCAGCTCGTTGCGCAGGTGACACCACGCATCCAGAACCCAGTTCTCGCGGTAGTGCACCAGCTGCAGCGGCGAGATGACGCGTTCGGTGTGCTCTTGCTTATCCCGGCGCAAGTAGCGAAGCGACAGACGCTTGCTTTCAAGCAGGGCCGTGGCCATAACTCGGAAGTGTTTCGGTTCGACCTTGCGCGGAGCGAAGTGAATCAGCTTGACTTTCCTCTCGAGCTCGCCAGCTGACTTGCCGCCCGCGGCGAGGATTGACCGAAGCCGATCTTTCATCGGGCGTAGATGCTCTACTAGGAGGCCCGGCTCAACGCCTTCGACCAAGTGGATCATCATGAGCAGCGCGAACACCTCGGACGCGTCGAACCAAAGCCCGGGAAGTTCGAAGCGGCCGCCATCTGGCAGGTCCCGTACGAAGTAGCGGTGCCTCTTGGGGTCCCAGTCGATGGGGCAGCCCATGCGATTTCGCAAGAACTCGATGTCTCGCTTGACGGAGGCCAATGAGACTTCCAGCTCGTGTTTCAGATCCTCCATCGTCGCACCGTTGCGGCGACGGGCGAGGCGGAGGATTTTTTCGAAGCGATCCAGGCCTACCTTGACCCCGCGCTCCTTCTTTGGCGCCGAGCTGCGTCTTGCAGGCGTCTTCGTCACCGGAGCCAGAGCTAGCTCCTTCTTGAGAGCAACTGGCACGGCGTCAGCGCGCGACAACCAACCGCAGCGGGCGGCCTCGTAGCTCGAGCAAGCCCATGACTGGTACGGCCGTCGTGGTCAACTGCCCGATCTACTGAGCGGGCTGCGCCGCGGGCGAAGGGCACGTAGCAACGACATGTAGCACCCAGTAGCTGGCAAGCGCCAGCCCAGGTTCGTCGGAGTAGCAGGGCCAGTAGGTCCATGAGATCCTCGGCCGCGCTGGACTTGCGCCTTCTTGCCATCGATTCCCCTCTGAAACCGGTTGATCAGCGGATTTGGTAAACATTTTGCAACAAATCCGAAGGGCAATTGCCAATGAATCGGAGGTGAATGCCCTTATTCGGTGCAGTGCCGTCTCCATCCGCCCCGCACCTGACCCATTTGCTTGACGAAGCGCCCGTGCCCATCATCGTGATGGTCGTGGAGGAAACGGCTTCGTGCGCGCACCTGCCGCCGCGGCAGATCTGGCGCAACGTGGCGAAGCTGGCCGAATCGTTGTCTGTGCATCGGCGGGCGTTGTGGGCATGAAATCCGCACCACTGCCCGGTGGGCCTCTATCTATGAACGCTGCCGCAGACCACCGGGGCGTCTCCATCTTGATCGGACCGCCCAAGGAAGTGCAGGCCCAGCTTGGCCGATTGCATGCCGGCCGCGCGCTGGGGCTGGCCTTCGAGCAGATTGAGCCGGCGGTTTTCGAGAACCTGACGAGAACGTCACCAACTTGGCGGCTTCCATGGTGGATGGATTGCAGCAGCACCAGCATCCGAAATCACTGAAGCGTCTCGCAGAAGTATGCTGCCGAAGATGCTTAAAGAAGCGGCCATGCTGATACAGGCACGCAAGGCGGTGCTGGCAAACGGCGACTGGTTGACGTCCGCCGAGGTCGCGCAACTGGCGGGGCTGAGTACGCGCAATCCGAGCGCCCAGCCCAACAAGTGGAAGAGGCAAGGACAGATCTTCACGATCCATCATGGCGGCGTCGATTACTTCCCCGGCTACGGCTTGGATCGCGAGACAGGCTTCCGGCCGGTCAAGACTCTGGCCAGGGTCATCGACGCCTTCGCCGGGCACAAAGATGGCTGGGGCATGGCCTACTGGTTCCATTCCGTCAACAGTTTCCTGGGCGGCAATCGTCCGCAGGATCTGTTGGCGACGACACCCGAACGGGTGATCGAGGCTGCGCTGGACGAGGTACAGGAGGTCGTGCATGGCTAGCAAAGCTGCTTCCGTTGGCAGCCCGGCGTCGACCTTGCAACGCATCGATGGGGTACTCGTCCTTTTCCAGCAGGCCTGTCGTGATACCGCCTGGTGTTGCTTCCGTGACGAGCGTCTCGATCAGTTCCCGCCGATCAGGTGCCAGTGCCCTCAGGCGCGTTCGTACTGGATCGCCTTGCCGTTGAAGCCCAGCTTGCGGGCAATACGGCGCCGTCCGACGTTGAAGACGATGCTCGCGGGCACCTGGGCGCTGCGCCCGGCGTTGTACTCCTGGGTGAGGCGGCTGGGCATGACGGTCACCCCCAGCTTGTTCAGCGCCTGTGGGGCCAGAACCTCCAGCGGTCTGACCGGAATGGGCTTGCCGGTCGGCACACTCGGCTTGGCCTTGGCATTGGCATTGGCATTGGCATTGGCATAGACGCCCAGGCCCAGGCCCAGGCGCAGGCGCACCAGCGTGCCGTCCATCATTAGCGTGCGCAGAGCGCGGCCTACCTGCGCCACACTGCCGAACTGATTGAACTCGCCGCGCAGGAACACGTCGTCGCTGTGGTTGGCGACGGAGCGTCTGATGCTGTTGAGGGTGTTCATGGCGGCGGAGTGGTTGATCCCTGGATGCCGGCAAGGGCGCGGCGGCTCCGCCCCTGCAAACGCCAGACGTCCTGGCAGATTGCGCACGGCGGCTTCACCGAACCAGCGGCGAGATGGGCTTTCATGGGCGCGCCTTGGCGCGGTACAACCCGATGCCAAGCCGATGCCCTGGGCGCTACGCTTCGCACCTGCAGAAAGCGAAGGGATTTTCGAGTATTTCGACTATTTCGAGTTTTAGCTATACTTGACCTTGCCGTAAACACACCAGAGGCTTCACCATGACTGCGAAGCAAACCATCCCTCGAGGCCGTCAGGCCACTGCCGGGGCGCGACCGTTGCTGCAACCCGGGGCATCCCGGGCGAAGGCGGCAGCCGAAACAGCCTTGCCGATGGTCAGGCTGTCGTTTTCTGTCGAACCTCTCGTGTCGATTGTCCAGCGGCACGTCAAGGTCAGTGAGAAGGCGCGGCAGGCCATCGCTCACGATTTGGCCGAAGCGCTGGAACATGCGGCCGTGGACATGGACGTACGGCAACTGCCCGCCGAGGATGACGACCCTATCCTCACCACGGAGCAGGCGGCGCAATGGGCCGGGGTCAGCCGTCCCTTCATGGCCAAGCTGATCGATACCGGCGCTGTCGCGTTGCATCAGAAGGTCGGAAACCAGCGTCGCGTGCGGCGCAGTGCCGTGCTGCGCTGGCAGCAGGCCGAGCGTTCGCGACAGACGCAATCGCTCAAGCGGTTGGCAGGGGATCTGGACGAGGAGATCTTCTCCTCGTGAGCCTGCTGATCGTTGCCGATGCCGACACGTTGTTTCCGGCGACTACGAGAGGTCTGCTGATCTATCTGGACTTCGGTGGCCTGATCCGGCTGCACTGGTCGCCGATGATTCTTGACGAGGTGGCCCGTGCACTGGTGGATGCTGGACGGAAAAAGACCCTTGACGATGCCAAGGCGCATGAGGCGCGCATGCAGGATGCGCTACCCCACGCCCTGGTGGCCACGAGGGACGTACAAGCCCAGTTCGCCAGTGTGGCGCACGCAGTCCGCTCGGCCAAGGACGCCCATGTCGCGGCGTGTGCCCACTATCTGATCGCGGCCAATGCGTATGGGGGAGGCCAGGCCGTTGCATTGGTCACTCGCAATACCAAGGATTTTCGCAAAGGCGAGCTGGCAAAGCTGGGCATTGCGCTGCGCAAGCCGGACGAGTTTCTCGCGGCCCTGTTCCAAGGCGATCCTCAGGCGTTCAGCGCTGCATTCCGTCACTTTCGCACCGATTTGAGCTCTCGCCCGCAGCCGGACGATCTGCTGGCGCGTTTGCACAAGGACGGGCAGGTACAGGTCGCTGCAGCCCTGATGTCTTCCCTTCAGGCCGGTACTGTCGAACTGTAGTCGTCGCTGAAGCCGCCTTGACCCAGAGGTCGGGCACCTGATCTGACGGGGGACTCCTGCGTTGAAGCAGAGGCTGGTCTCGCGACGGTATGACATGGCGCGGCCCTATGGCATCATCTTGTTGCGTGGGTCTGAATGGGTGCGCGGGATGCAGCTTCGACGTAGGTCTGAACGACATGGCTGCACCACGACGTATCACCGAAGCCCACGGGTTTTGACGGTATCTTTGACGGTATAAAGGACTTCGAAGTCGCTTCCGCCCCAGTGCACAGAGGCGTGCAGAGGGCGAGTGAATTGTCGAGTGGGAGTGATCCGTATGCCGCGATGGCGTGGGCGCAACAGCGCTCAGAAATTGCGGTTGAAAGGACAGGGGCGTTAGGGGCCTGGACTGTAGCGCACAGCCGCGCTAGGGTGTCGGGTCTTTCAAAGAGGCCCATCGGCATGTCCCGCGACCAGCAACTATTGCCTGCGATAGCGCCAGCACCGGGCATGAATCACCATCTTTTCTTTGCCGTGCTGGCCAGTGCGCAGGGTGTGCAGCAAGCAGTACAGTTGCGCGAGACGGAAAAGGCGCTGCACAAACTGGAAGGCAGCATGGTGCGCGCCGAGCGGCTGCATGTCACCATCCTGTCGCTGGGATGGGATGCGGTGTTTTCAGAGACCAAATGTCAGCGTGCCTGTCTGGCAGCGGCGCAGGTAAATGTGCCTGCGTTTGAGTTGCAGCTGGATCGGTGCCTGAGTTTTCGTGGTCGGCGATCCAGACACCCACTGGTACTGTGCGGTAACGAGCCGGGCGTGGAAGGGATCAGGGCGTTGCACCGTTCGTTGTATCGGGCGCTGGACTCCGTATTCGCGGGCGGTGCAACGGTGGATCGTCCTCTCCCATCGATGACGCCGCATATGACCCTGCTCTACAGCGACGGGACGGTGGGAGAGCATGGCGTCTCGCCGGTGAGCTGGGTGGTGCGCGAATTCCAATTGCTCTACAACCTGCGCGGTTCGCCAGGTCCGTATCGCATCCTGGCGCAGTGGCCATTGCGATAGTGGTAGGCAGCCGAAAGTTCGCGCAAATCAAGGGCTGGGTGCGCCCGGTCGTGTAATGCCAATCCCCTGGTGGCTACTGTTGGCCTTGTTTTGGAAGTGGTTATTGCGCCCTTGCGATCACTCCTTTCTCGCAGTAGCGCAAAGTTTTTGCAACGCGCACAACAATAAACTTCAATCTGCTGGAGAGACATCCTGCATACACTCGCGCCGCGATCACTATTTAAGTCGTGGGTAGCTTGCTGCTCGGGGCTTTGATGGATTGCTGATCAACAACCAACACAATAGGGGACATAACACATGGTTTGGCAGCAAATATACGATCCGTTCGGCAATATGGTGATATCCACGCTACTGGCCGCCATACCAGTCGTGGTCATGCTGGCGGCATTGGGGATTTTTCATATCAAGGCGCACATTGCGGCGGGGCTGGGTTTGTTGGCAGCACTGCTGGTGGCCGTCCTGGCCTACGGCATGCCCGCACCCATGGCGGGCAAGGCTGCTTTGCTGGGGGGCTTCACCGGCCTTCTACCCATCGGCTGGATTGTGCTGAACATCATTTTTCTGCAGCAGCTTGCCGAGAAGAATGGCAGCTTCAAGATTCTGCAGGATTCCCTCTCCGGCATCACCGAAGACCGCCGCCTGCAGCTTTTGTTGATCGCCTTCAGCTTTGGCGCCTTTTTTGAAGGAGCAGCCGGCTTCGGGACGCCCGTGGCTGTCACGGCGGGTATTTTGATCGGCCTGGGTTTTTCGCCGCTGGCCGCATCGGGTCTTAGCCTGATCGCCAATACGGCTCCGGTGGCCTTTGGTGCGCTGGGCACCCCGGTGATCACCTTGGCCAAGGTCCACGGTTACGATCTCATGGAGGTCACCGCGATGATTGGGCGGCAGCTTCCATTTTTCTCGCTGCTGGTGCCCTTCTGGCTGATCTGGGCCTTTGCAGGCCGCAAGGCGATGATGGAAATTTGGCCGGCGATACTCGTGACGGGCCTTTCATTCGCCATTCCCCAGTATCTGGTGTCCAACTTCATCGGCCCCGAACTGGTCGACATCATTGCCGCCATTTGCTCGATGATTGCTCTCATCTTGTTCCTGCGCGTGTGGCAGCCCAAGAAGGTGTGGACGTCGACCTCGCTGAAGGGCCATGAAACCGATGGCGGTAATGTCGGGCCTGCTGTAGCGGTACAGCGCCATTCGCGTGCCGACCTGATGCGGGCGTGGACGCCGTGGCTGATTCTCACCATCTTCGTGTTCATCTGGGGTCTGCCGCAATTCAAGACCTTCCTGAACAGCTTGTTTGCACCCACCTTCCCGATTGATGGACTGCACAACCTGATCATGAAGATGCCGCCCGTTGTTCCCAGCCCCACCAAGGAAGGCGCTGTCTATACGCTGAATCTGCTGTCGGCCACGGGTACGGGCATTCTGGCTTCGGCCTTGGTGGGTGCGTTGGTCATGAAGTACAACCCGATCGAGATCGTTGCCAATTACCTGCGCACGTTCTGGCTGGTGCGCTATTCGCTCATGACCATTGTTCTCATGCTGGCGCTGGGCACCCTGACGCGTTATTCGGGCACTGACACCACACTGGGCTTGGCGTTTGCCAATACCGGTGTCCTGTATCCCTTCTTTGGCACCTTGATGGGCTGGATCGGCGTGGCCATGACGGGCTCGGATACGGCATCCAACGTGCTGTTTGGTGGCATGCAAAAGGTGGCAGCCGAGCAATTGGGCCTGTCGCCCAACCTGATGGGTGCGGCGAACAGTTCCGGGGGCGTCATGGGCAAGATGATCGATGCCCAGTCGATCGTGGTCGCTTCCACGGCAACGCGCTGGTTCAACCACGAAGGCGACATCCTGCGCTACGTGTTCTTCCACTCGATCGCACTGGCTTGCCTGGTGGGCCTTTATGTCACCTTGCAGGCTTACGTCTGGCCCTTCTCGCTGATGGTGGTGCGCTGAGTCGCACACGCACCGATCCTTGTTGAGGAAGGTGCCCGTTCGCAGAATTTTCAGAGCCGACCGTCAAGCCGCCCATGGTTCCTTTGCAGAGCCATGGGCGGCTTTCTCATGGAGTGATCACTTCTGCCTCCGTGCGCAATTCGCTCATCACCCGATAGTCATGAGGCTGGCGTTGCCGCCGGCCGCTGCGGTATTGATGCTGACCGCGCGTTCCGTTACCAACCTTTCCAGAGGAACCTCTGCGCTGCCTTCAGGCAGGGCAGTTACGCTGACGATGGCACCAGGGCGTTGCGCAATGGCCTGGCAAAGGGCTCGCAGGGCATCGCTCCCGCCGTGGTACAGGCAGGCCGCAATAGCCGGATCGGCCGACGCGAGCGGGTCGGTCTGAAGTTCGATCGACGCCTGCACTTCCTGGGGCAGGGTGGCGGCCGCGCTGGCAAGCGCCGCAGGCCAGACTGCGGTGCCTCCGCAGGCCAGCACCGCCGCCAACTGGGTAAGGGCATCGCCCATCTGGGAGGCATGGCACAGCACTTTGGAGCGAGGGAGAAGGGTGTAGGTATTGCGCTCTCCCGTGGGGCCCGGGAGTAGGCGTGCTGTGCCGCTTTGCGCTTCGTCGCCAAAGCGGCGACAGGTGGCGGCGAGAGCTTCACGGCCAGCCGTTTGCGCCCAGCGCGCCAGAGCGCTCAGCCGTGTGTGCAAACGCTGCTGTTCTGTTCGGTCCGGGGGGCTGACGTTGTCGATGTGTTCAAACGCCTGTGCTACCGCGTTGCCTGGGCGCTGCGACAGCAGGCGCAGCAGGTACAGCGGCCCACCTGCCTTGGGCCCCGTGCCCGACAGGCCTTCGCCGCCAAAGGGCTGCACGCCCACCACGGCGCCCACCATGTTGCGGTTGACGTACACGTTGCCAGCATGGGCCCGGTTCACCACACGGGCAATGGTTTCGTCGATGCGGGTGTGCACACCTTGCGTCAGGCCGTAGCCGGTGGCGTTGATCTGGTCGAGCAGGCGATCCAGGTCGTCGCGCGCGTAGCGCACCAGGTGCAGCACGGGGCCGAAGACTTCGCGCTCCAGCTCACCGATGTGGTTCAGTTCGATCAATGTGGGAGGCACGAAGGTGCCTTGTATGCCGGCGGCCGACACATGGTTCGGGTGCTGGAACACCCGATGGCCCTTGGCCTTGAAGTTCTCGATGTGTCGGATGATGCCCGCTTGTGCTTCGGCATCGATGACGGGGCCCACGTCCACACGCAGCGCTCCGGGGTTGCCCATGCGCAGTTCGCCCATGGCGCCCTGCAGCATCTCCACCACGCGGTCGGCGGCTTCTTCCTGAACGCACAACACGCGCAGGGCGGAGCAGCGCTGGCCTGCGCTGTCAAAGGCGGACGACACCGCGTCGCCAACCACCTGCTCGACCAAGGCGGACGAGTCCACGATCATCGCGTTCTGCCCACCGGTTTCGGCAATCAGCGGGATGGGGCGGCCTGCAGTGTCCAAGCGCCCGGCCACGGTGCGCTGCAGGATGCGCGCCACTTCGGTGGAGCCGGTGAACATCACGCCCATCACCCGGGCGTCGCCAATCAAACGCGCGCCCACGGTCTCGCCCTGGCCGGGCAGCAACTGCACCGCCTCGCGGGGCACGCCGGCCTGCCACAGCAGGCGCACGGCCTCGGCGGCGATCAGCGGGGTTTGTTCGGCGGGCTTGGCCAGCACGGGGTTGCCTGCGACCAGGGCAGCCGCCACCTGGCCCATGAAGATGGCGAGCGGGAAGTTCCAGGGGCTGATACAAGCCACCGGGCCGAGGGGGAGGTGGGTGGGGTTGTCGAAGGTGCTTTGCACCTGGGCCGCGTAGTAGCGCAGAAAGTCCACGGCCTCGCGCACCTCGGCCACGGCGTTGCTGGCGCTCTTGCCCGCTTCGCGCATCAGCAGGCCCAGCAGGGGCTGCATGCGGTCCTCCAG
>NZ_ACQT01000002.1 GCF_000175235.1 Acidovorax delafieldii 2AN
CGCACCGCCAGGCCAGGTTGCGCGCAAACCCGTGCTTGGGCAGCGGACCGCGCTGATTGAACTGGGGAAAACACAGCGGAATGCCGCCGCGGATGGCCGTGTGGCCGTCAAAAAACCGCACGGGGGCTGAGGTAGAGGCGCTCGCGCCCGTCCGCCACCCACGACAGCACCTGGGCGCCATGGCAGGCCACAAGCGCGCTGTCGCCGTTGGCGGCCTGCAGGCGAATGCAGGGCTGGCCCTGCACCGTCTCCAGGCGGCCCGCGGCCACCGCGGAGTCAGGCTGCATTGCCCAGCGCGTCGGCCCGGGCCTGGGCGGCGGCGAAGTCGAGGTCGCCGCTGTAGATGGCCCGGCCGCAGATCACGCCTTCGACGCCTTCGCTCTCCACGGCGCACAGCTGCTCGATGTCGGCCATGTTGGACAGGCCGCCCGAGGCGATCACGGGGATGGACAGCGCCTGCGCCAGCTTGACGGTGGCGTCGATGTTGATGCCCGACAGCATGCCGTCGCGGCCGATGTCGGTGTAGATGATGGATTCGACGCCCCAGTCCTCGAACTTGCGGGCCAGGTCCACCACCTCGTGGCCGGTGAGCTTGCTCCAGCCGTCGGTGGCCACCTTGCCGTCCTTGGCATCGAGGCCGACGATGATGTGGCCGCCGAAGGCGCTGCAGGCGTCCTTGAGGAAGCCGGGGTTCTTCACGGCCGCGGTGCCGATGATCACGTAGCGCAGGCCGCCGTCAATGTATTTTTCGATGGTGTCCAGGTCGCGGATGCCACCGCCGAGCTGCACCGGAATCTCGTCACCCACTGCCTTGAGAATGGATTTGATGGCGCCGTGGTTCTTGGGCACCCCCGCGAAGGCACCGTTCAGGTCCACCAGGTGCAGCCGGCGCGCGCCGGCATCGACCCACTTGCGCGCCATGGCGGCGGGGTCTTCACCAAAGGTGGTGGATTGGTCCATGTCGCCTTGCTTGAGGCGTACACAGTGGCCGTCCTTGAGGTCGATGGCGGGAATGAGCAGCATGGTGGTGAAGTTCGGGGGATAAAGGGCGAGTCAGTGCTCGGCCCGAACGGGTGGATGTGAGGAAATCAGGGGTTCCAGTGCAGAAAATTGCGGTACAGGGCCAAGCCGTGCTCCGCGCTTTTTTCCGGGTGAAACTGGGTGGCGAAAATATTATCGCGTGCAATGGCCGCGGCAAACAGACCGCCGTAGTCTGTTTGCCCGGCGCAGTGGGCGGCATCGCGCGGCACGGCGTAGAAACTGTGCACGAAGTAGAAGTAGCTGTCGTCGGGCACCCCGGCCCATACCGGGTGCACGCCGCCCGCATGGTGGGCGTGGTGCACCTGCCGCACCTGGTTCCAGCCCATTTGCGGCACCTTGTAGCGGCTACCGTCGGGCTGGGTGCGGCCTGCCAGGTCGAACTTGAGCACATCGCCAGGGATCAGGCCCAGCCCCGATGTATTGCCCTCGGCGCTGTGGTCCAGCAGCATCTGCATGCCCACGCACACGCCGAACATCGGCTTGGTGGCGGCGGCCTCAAGCACCGAGTCCTGCAGGCCCGATTCGCGCAGTTCGCGCATGCAGTCGGGCATGGCGCCCTGCCCCGGCAGCACGACGCGCTCTGCTGCGCGCACGTCCTCGGGGCGCTGGGTGACGAGCACGGTCCAGCCTGAGCCCACGGCGGCGGCCTGCACGGCCTGCGACACCGAGCGCAGGTTGCCCATGCCGTAATCAACCACCGCCACTGTTTTTGCTTTCATATTCATAGCTGCTGGCGCTTATCCATCAAGCGCTAGGGCCCGATTTGCTTCAAAAAAATCACAAAGAACCCTTGGTGGAGGGAATCACGCCCGCCGCGCGCGGATCGCGCGTGAGCGCCGCGCGCAGCGTGCGCCCGAAGGCCTTGAAGATGGTTTCGCACTGGTGGTGGGCGTTGACACCCTTGAGGTTGTCGATGTGCAGCGTGACACCCGCGTGGTTCACGAACCCCTGGAAGAACTCGTACACCAGCTGCGTATCGAGCTGGCCGATGCTGCCCGCCGTGAACTTCACGTCGATGTGCAGCCCCGGGCGGCCCGAGAAATCCACCACCACGCGCGAGAGCGCCTCGTCGAGCGGCACATAGGCGTGGCCGTAGCGCTGGATGCCTTTCTTGTCACCCACGGCGCGCGCGAACGCCTGCCCCAGCGTGATGCCCACGTCTTCCACCGAGTGGTGGCCGTCGATGTGCAAGTCGCCGTCGCAGTCGATCTCCAGGTCGATCAGGCCGTGGCGGGCAATCTGGTCGAGCATGTGGTCAAAAAAGCCGATGCCGGTGTGCAGCTTGGCCTGGCCGGTGCCGTCGAGGTTGATGCGCACGGTGATGCGCGTCTCGGCGGTGTTGCGGCTGACCTCGGCGGTGCGGTCGGCCGTCGGGTCGGCCAGTGAGGAGGTGACGAGTGCGGAAGAAGTCATAGGGAAGCTTGCAGGGCGGCCAGCATCTGCGCGTTGTCGGGGGCAGCGCCCACCGTGAGACGCAGGCAGTTGGCCAGCAATGGGTGCATTGTAGAAACGTTCTTGACCAGAACCTTGCGGGTTTTCATGCCCTCGTAGGCTTTGGCCGCATCCGCCACGCGGATCAACACCATGTTGGCCTCGCTGTCCCAGCATTTTTCTACACCCGGCATCTGGCGCAGCGCCTTGACCAGCACGGTGCGCTGGGCCACCAGTTCGGCGGCCTGGGCGGCAAACACCTCGGCGTGTTCCAGCGCAAACAGGGCGGCTTCGCAGTTGAGCACGCTCACGTTGTAGGGCGGGCGCACCTTGTCGATTTCTGCCACGAAGGCCGCCGGACCGATGAGGTAGCCCAGGCGCACACCCGCCAGGCCAAACTTGCTGAGCGTGCGCATGAGCAGCACATGGGCGTTGCGGGCGGGCTCGGCACGCATGCGGTCGATCCAGGTGCGGCTGGCAAAGGGCTGGTAGGCCTCGTCCATGACCACGATGCCGCCCTGCGCGCCCGCGGCGTCGATGATGCGCTGCACGGCGCCCTCGTCCCACAGCGTGGCCGTGGGGTTGTTGGGATAGGCGATGTAGGTGATGGCGGGCCGATGCTGGGCGATGGCGGCCAGCATGGCAGGTTCGTCCAGCTCAAAGTCGGGCGTGAGCGGCACGCCCACGAAATCGAGGCCCTGCAGCTGTGCCGACAGCGGGTACATCACGAAGCCCGGCATGGGCGCGAGCATGGTGGCACGCTGGCCCGTGCCAGGTTGTGCGCAGGCCAGGGCCAGCAGGGTGATGAGCTCGTCCGACCCGTTGCCCAGCACGATGCCGTAGCCCTCGGGCATGCCGGCGTAGCGCGCCAGGGCGGCCTTCAGGTCGGCAATGCGGTCGCCCGGATAGCGGTTGAGCGCCACCATGCCCAGGCGCTGGCCCAGCGCGGCCTGCAGGTGCGGGGGCAGGCCGAAGGGGTTCTCCATGGCGTCCATCTTGAGCATGCCGGCGGAGGGCTGCACGCCATACGCGTGCATGGCGCGCACGTCGGGACGGATGCGGGCCAGGGCTTGGAGGGGAGACGACGGAGTGGTCATTCGGCAGTGTCCAGTTCGGAGGGTGCAACAAGAAAGGGGTTGATGGGGCGCACTGCGTCCAGCGGCTCGCCGTGGGGCAAGGCCTCGGTCAGCAGGTAGCGGCAGCCCTGCTGGTGGGCGGACGACAGGATGAGCGCGTCCCAGTAGCTCAGGTGGTAGCGGTCCTGCAGATCCCAGGCGCCGTCCACGGTGTATGCATCAAGGTGCGGCGGCAGCCACACACGCAGGCGGCGCACCTGGGCGCGCACCTGCTGCACCACGCGTTGCCCATCAAAGCGCTGGATGGCCTGGTTGTACAGCTCGTTGAGCACCTGCGAGCTGATGCGGCCGCTGCGCGTCTGCCAGCAAAAGCTGATCCATTCGCGCGCGCGGGCCTGGCGCGCCGAATCGCGCTCGTCCACGCTGGCCAGCAGGATTTCGGTATCCACAAAGATCGGGGCCGTCGCCATGCAATCCGTCCTGGTTCTCAGCGTCGGAACAGCGTCTCGCGCGGCACGTAGGGGCCACTGGAGGTGCCCCAGGTCTCGAAGCTCAGCGCCTCGCGCATGGCCTGGACGTAGGCATCTTCCTGGCGCATCTTCTCGGCCAGCCATTCACCGAGCAGCCGCGAAACGCTGCTGCCGCGCCGGGCGGCCTCGACGCGCACCCATTCGGCAACGGCGTCGTCCATGGTGACCGTGATGTTCTTCATGACGGGGGCCATATTACACGAACTTCGTGCACCACGAACTTCGTGGCGATTCTTTACACTGCGTCAGGCAGCGCGGAGTTGTGCCCTCCGGCGCAGCATGCGACATGCCACATCGCCCACGGTGCACAGTGCGGCGAGGTGCGCGGGCGACCAGTCGCCACCCACGCCGATGCGCAGGCAATTGCGAAACCGCCCGCTGGCGCTGAACAGGGTGCCCGGTGCAATTAGCACCTTCTGCGCCAGGCAGACTTCGTGCAGCTGCACCGCGTCGAGCGCACGCGGCAGTTCCAGCCACAGCAGCAGTCCGCCGGGCGGATCGCTCACCCGCGTGCCCGGCGGAAAATGCGCGGCAACGGCGCGGCGCACTTCGTCCATGCGCGCCGCGATGGCCGCACGCAGCTGCCGCATCGCGGCCGCATGGCCCGCCTGGGTGATGAGATCGGCCAGCGCCAGTTCCAGAACGGCCGACTGCCCGCCCGCCTGCAGGTCCTTGATGGAGCGCAGCTTGTCGGCCCAGCGCCCCGGCTCCAACCACCCCAGGCGAAGCCCGGGCGCCAGCGTCTTGGAAAATGAATCGCAGAGCATCACCTGGCCCGTGGTGTCGTAGGACTTGACCGAGCGGCGCACCTCGTCTATTTCTGCGAGGTCGTTGTAGATCGCATCCTCGATCACCGCCAGGCCGTGGCGCGCCGCCATCTGCGCCAGGCGCCGGCGTTCAGCCTGCGGCATGCAGCTGCCCAGCGGGTTGCTGAGCGTGGGCACCACCATTACGGCCTTGACGGGCTGGGTGTCCAGCGCGAGTTGCAGCGCATCGAGCGACAGGCCATGGCGCGGGTGCGTAGGAATTTCGAGCGCCTTGAGGTGCAGGCCCTGCAGCACCTCCAGAAACGAAAAATGCGTGGGCGACTCGAGCGCCACCACATCGCCCGGCTGAGTCACCGCCCGAAGGCACAGCGCAATGCTGTCCATGCAGCCGCCGGTGATCACGATGTTTTCAGGGTCCAGGCTGCAGCCCAGGCCCACGGCGTAGCGCGCAATGGCACGGCGCGCATCCTCATGGCCCGAGGACGAAGGGTAGGTGCACAACAAGGTGCGGTGGCGCTGCGCGGCGCGCACCACGGCACGGCGCACACGGTCGGGGTTGAACAGTTCGGGGCCGGGCGTGCCACTGCTGAAGGAGATGATGTCTTCGGGCTGCTTGCGGCCCAGGATGCGCTGGCCGAGCCAGTCCACCGACACCTCGCGCGGGCGGCGCAGGGGGCGGGGCGTGCTGGGCTCGGGCAGGCTCACGGGCCGCGCCGCCACGAAGAAGCCCGAGCGCGGACGCGCCGTGATCAGCCGCGCATCCTCCAGCCAGTGGTAGGCCTGCACCACCGTGGTCTGCGCCACGCCATGCTGGCGCGCCAGCTCGCGCACCGAAGGCAGCTTCTCGCCGCGCGCCAGGGTGCCATTGCGGATCAGCTGCGCCAGCTGTTCGGCGATCCGAAGGTACAGAGGGGGTGCGTCATCTTTGGTGGCCATGGGTGCATTCTGTACTGGCAAGCCCGCGAGAGGGCAGTACAAAGTCGCATCTGTACGTGCAGTACAGATGCCTTGCACCCGTCGTCTGTACTGCACCAGATGGTGTCTGCCTGTGGGTGGCGGCCGGCGCCACGTGCTTTCACAGTACACCCCATGAACTACGCCCCTGCCCTCCTCCCTTCCACCCCACCGGCACCACCTGCACTGCCGCGGCAGCAGCAACCTGCGTGCTCGCTCACGTGGCACACCCAGGCCCTGGCGTCACCCCAGGCCGTGCACGTGCTGGACTTCCGCCGAAACGAGACGGCCCTGCTCGAAGTGAGACAAGGCCGCGCGTGGGTGACCTGCGATGGCCAGCTCGAAGATTATTTTCTCGAACCCGGGCAGCGCCTGTCGTTCACCGGCCCAGTCCGGCTGCGCGTGAGCGCCGAGGGAGGTGTACCGCAGCTTCGCTGGGCATGCGCAAAACCCTGAGCCGGAGTGGCCGGAATCGTAAGCGCCGAGAGCGTCCACAACCCTCCATTGGGGTCCAAGAGACGCCGCCTTGCGTCAGCGAGCGCGAACGCTGAAGGGCCGTGTTCAGTCGGGGCACTCCCTCTGCAATGGGGCTGCTTTGCAACTCTTCGACAGACGCGCGGCACGCTCCCTTCACCATCCCACGGCCCCTTGCCCTGGGCACCCTGCGCTCATTCGCTGCGATGGCCAGCTGGCGGCGGGAGGCTTGAACGCGCCAATGCACGCTGTTGGCACTGTCGGCGCTGAGGAGCAGCTGGGAACTCGGGCAGCCCACATAAGCAACCCGCAGCCGGCACCCTCAACAAAAATAGCTGCTTGCGCCTGATGATCCGGCGCGAGCAGCTATTTTTCTTTAGGAGCATTGACTCCTGCGGCTTCTATCGTTTCAACCGCATCTCCGCCGCCTGGGCGTGGGCCTGCAGGCCCTCGCCATGGGCCAGCACGCTGGCGATGGCGCCCAGCGTCTGGGCGCCGGCCTCGCTCACCTCGATGAGGCTGCTGCGCTTCTGGAAGTCGTACACGCCCAGCGGGGACGAAAACCGTGCCGTGCCGCTGGTGGGCAGCACGTGGTTGGGGCCGGCGCAGTAGTCGCCCAGGGACTCGCTGGTGTAAGCGCCCAGGAAGATCGCACCCGCATGGCGCAGCAGCGGCTCCCAGCGGTGCGGCTCGCTGCTGCTCACTTCCAGGTGCTCTGGCGCAATGCGGTTGCTGATGGCGCAGGCCTCTTCCATGTCTTTCGTGAGGATCAGCGCGCCCCGGCCGCTGAGGCTTTTGGCGATGATCTCGGCACGCGGCATGGTGGGCAGCAGGTGGTCGATGGCCGCCTGCACGGCGTCGATGTAGGCGGCATCGGGGCACAGCAGGATACTTTGCGCCAGCTCGTCGTGCTCGGCCTGCGAAAAGAGGTCCATGGCCACCCAGTCGGGCGGCGTGCTGCCGTCGGCCAGCACCAGGATTTCGCTCGGGCCGGCAATCATGTCGATGCCCACGGTGCCAAAGACATGCTTCTTGGCGCTGGCGACATAGGCGTTGCCGGGGCCGGTGATCTTGTCCACCTTGGGGATGGTCTGCGTGCCGTAGGCCAGGGCACCCACGGCCTGCGCGCCGCCGATGGTGAAGGCGCGCGTGACGCCGGCCACGTAAGCGGCGGCCAGCACCAGCAGGTTCTTCGCGCCCTGCGGGGTGGGCACGACCATGATGATCTCGCCCACGCCCGCCACGTGCGCGGGGATGGCATTCATGAGCACGCTGCTGGGGTAGGCTGCCTTGCCGCCGGGCACGTAGATGCCCACGCGGTCGAGCGGCGTGACCTTCTGGCCGAGCAACGTGCCGTCTTCGTCACGGTAGCTCCAGCTCTCACCGGAGGCTTTTTTCTGGGCCTCGTGGTACTTGCGCACACGGGTTGCCGCCGCCTGCAGCGCATCGCGCTGGGCAGCGGGAAGGGTGTCGAAGGCGGCCTTGAGCTCGGCCTGCGTCAGCTCCAGTGCAGCCATGGCGCCGGCCTGCAGCCCGTCGAAGCGCGCGGTGTACTCGAGCACCGCCGCGTCGCCGCGCTGGCGCACGTCGGCCAGGATGTCGGCCACGCGTTGCTCGATGGCGGCGTCGGTGTCGGCCGACCAGTGCAGGCGGGCCTGAAAGGCAGACTCAAAATTGGCACTGTCGGTGCGCAAACGTGCAGGCGTGGCTTTCATGGATTTCCGTCGATGTTGTCTTACGCTGATTACTCTGTATCAGCAGACACTTCACGTGTCTTGCGGTTGTAACGCAGGGTGATTTTGTCAAGTTCACAGAGGTTGAGCCCCTCCCACTCGACCTCCGACCCATCGTCTGTAAATATGACCTTGATGTCCTGAACGCAGTTTTTGGTGTCACCAAATTTGAACTTTCGGGCCTGCCCATTGAGCAGTTGATTGCTACCGAGTCGGTCTTTGCCCCAATTGTCCTTTTGAGTGGGTGATATGTAGACCTCGTTCAATGCGTAACCCGTCCGATTGACCAGTGTGAAATCCGCGTCTGCGGCATGGGACACGCCGCTCAGAACCAAAAATCCCAGCAAAACTGCCTTCTTCAACATACGTGCCTTTTTTGTTATGCGCAGATACATCATCTGCGCGGGCGCGATTGTGAAACCGCCCCAGCGCACGGGCAAGCACGATTTGGCACGTACGACCGCTCAGGACTGTGCAGGAATGGCCGACGCAAACGCATCGATGATGCGGCGCAACGGCGCCTGCTTGAGCTTGAGCGCCGCCTGGTTGACCACCAGATGCGAGCTGATGTCCATGATGCGCTCCACCTCGACCAGATGGTTGGCCTTGAGCGTGTTGCCCGTGGACACCAGGTCCACGATGGCATCGGCCAGGCCCGTGAGGGGCGCGAGTTCCATGCTGCCATAGAGCTTGACCATGTCGACGTGCACCCCCTTGCTGGCAAAGAAATCGCGTGCGATCGAGGTGTATTTGGTGGCCACCTTCAGGCGCGAACCTTTCTTCACGGCCTGGGCGTAGTCGAAATCGTTGCGCACGGCCACGCTCACGCGGCATTTGGCAATGCGCAGGTCGAGCGGCTGGTACAGGCCCTGGCCGCCGTGCTCGATGAGGGTGTCCTTGCCCGTCACGCCCAGGTCGGCGCCGCCATATTCCACATAGGTGGGCACGTCGGTGGCACGCACCAGCACCACGCGCACGCCGGGCTGGTTGGTGGGCAGGATGAGCTTGCGTGATTTTTCGGGGTCTTCCAGCACCTCGATGCCGGCGGCCGCCAGCAGCGGCAGGGTTTCTTCAAAGATGCGGCCCTTGGACAGGGCGAGGGTGATCATGCTCATCGAATTCTTTCAATGTCCGCGCCGATGCCGCGCAGCTTGGCTTCCATGCAGTCGTAGCCACGGTCGAGATGGTAGATGCGGTCGACCACGGTCTCGCCAGTGGCCACCAGCCCGGCGATGACCAAGCTGGCCGAAGCGCGCAGATCGGTGGCCATGACGGTGGCGCCCGACAGGCGGCCCGCCGTGCCCACGCCCTCGATCACCGCCACCTTGCCATCGACCTGAATCTTGGCCCCCAGGCGCAGCAGTTCGTTGACGTGCATGAAGCGGTTTTCAAAAATGGTCTCGGTCACCGTGGCCGTGCCCTGTGCAACGCAGTCGAGCGCCATGAACTGCGCCTGCATGTCGGTGGGAAAACCGGGGTATTCGGTGGTGCGAAAGCCCTGTGCCTTGAGCGTGGCCCCGCCCGCGCTTTGCACGCGGATGCCGCCTTCGACGGCCTGCACGTCGGCGCCCGCCTCGCGCAGCTTGTCGATCACGGCGTCGAGGTGGTCGGCACGGCCATGGCGCAGCACCACGTCACCGCCGGTGGCGGCCACGGCACACAGGAAGGTGCCCGCCTCGATGCGATCGGCCACCACGCGGTGCGTGCAGCCGTGCAGCTTTTCGACGCCCTGGATGCGGATGCGGCTGGTGCCGTGGCCTTCGATCTTCGCGCCCATGGCGATCAGCATTTCGGCCAGGTCCGAAATCTCCGGCTCTTGCGCAGCGTTTTCGAGCACGGTCTCGCCCTCGGCCAGGGCTGCGGCCATGAGGAAGTTCTCGGTGCCCGTTACGGTGACCATGTCGGTGGTGATGCGCGCGCCCTTCAGACGCGTCCAGCCCGTGGGCAGCTTGGCGATCATGTAGCCGTGCTCGACCACGATCTCGGCGCCCATGGCGGCCATGCCCTTGATGTGCTGATCCACCGGGCGCGAGCCGATGGCGCAGCCGCCGGGCAGTGACACCGTGGCCTCGCCAAAGCGGGCCAGCAGCGGGCCCAGGGCCAGCACCGATGCGCGCATGGTCTTGACCAGCTCGTACGGCGCCTCGGGCGTGCTCAGCGCGCTGGCATCGATGCGCACCGTGCCATCGTCAGCGCGCTCGGCCGCCACGCCCATGTTGCGGATCAGCTTGAGCATGGTGCTCACGTCCTGCAGCCGGGGCACGTTGAGCAGCGTGACCGGGTCTGCCGTGAGCAGCGCGGCACACAACTCCGGCAATGCGGCGTTCTTGGCGCCAGAAACCAGCACCTCGCCATGCAGGGCGCGCCCGCCGCGGATCAGGAGTTTGTCCATCTCGAAAACCAGGTATATGAATAAAAAGTGCCTCTAGCGCTTATGAATCGTGCGCAAGCAGCTATAAAAACAAGAGCGGCGGGCAGTATCACTGCGCCTGCGCCGCCCACTCGGCGGGGGTGAAGGTCTTCATCGACAGGGCGTGCACCTCGTCGTTGGCCAGTTTGGCGCCCAGCGTGGCGTACACCCGCTGGTGGCGCTGGATGGCCCGCTTGCCCTCGAACTCGGCCGAGACGATGGTGGCGTACCAGTGGCGGCCGTCACCCTCGAGAGTGATGTATTCGCAGGCCATGCCGGCGGAGATGATGTCTTTGAGTTGGTCGGCAGTCATGTCAGTCATCCAATGCGTTGTGCGCCGCCCAGGGCGCAGGAAGCCGGCGCTCGCCCTCGGGCTGCCCGGCGGCGGAAAACCGGCTTTGCCGGCGCGCGGCAAAGGCCCCGCTGAAGCAGCAAGGCGCGGGGCAGCTCGAAGGGTATTTCATGTCCTGATCTTGTAGCCCGTGCGCAGCAGGTGCACGGCCAGGGCGCTGACGGCCAGCCATGCAATGGCCACGATGCCCAGGCTGAGCCAGGGAGAGGTGTCGCTCTGCCCGAAGAAGCCATAGCGGAAGCCGTCGATCATGTAGAAAAACGGGTTCAGGTGGCTCACGGTCTGCCAGAAAGGCGGCAGCGACTGGATCGAATAGAACACGCCCGACAGGAAGGTCATGGGCACGATGACGAAGTTCTGGAATGCCGCCATCTGGTCGAACTTGTCGGCCCACAGGCCGGCAATCACCCCCAGCGTGGCCAGCAGCGCGGCGCCCAGCAACGCGAACACCAGAATCCACAGCGGCGCAGCGAACTCGGGCCGCGCAAACACCAGGGTGACGATGAACACCCCCAGCCCCACAACCAGCCCGCGCACCACAGACGAGCCCACGTAGGCCACAAACCACGCCCAGTGCGACAGCGGCGTGAGCAGCACGAACACCAGGCTGCCCATGATCTTGCTCTGGATCAGGCTCGAGGAGCTGTTGGCAAAGGCGTTCTGCAACACGCTCATCATCACGAGGCCCGGCACCAGGAAAGCCGTGTAGCTGATGCGGTCGTAGACCTTCACATGGTCTTCGAGCACATGGCCAAAGATCAGCAGGTAGAGCACGGCGGTGAGCACGGGCGCGGCCACGGTCTGGAAGCTCACCTTCCAGAAGCGCAGCACCTCTTTGTAAAACAGGGTCTGCCAGCCGATCACAGGGCCACCTCCGACATGGGGATGTTCGACGCAGAAGTTCCCGACATCACCTGCAGGAACACGTCTTCCAGGTCCGGGCGGCGAATTTCCATGTCCTGGACCTCAACCCCGGCAATGCGCAGGACGGCCAGATGGTTTTCGATGTCTGCCGCATCGTGCGCGGGCAACTGGACAATGCGGCCGGTGACCCGTGCAATGGCGTCCAGCGACGGGGGCAGCGCGGCGTCGGTCTTGAACTGCAGCACGCTGCCCGAGGCCGTCTTGAGCAGCTCGGACGTGCGGTTGAGCGCCACCACCCGCCCGGCCTTGAGCATGGCGATGCGGCCGCACAAGGCTTCGGCCTCTTCGAGGTAATGCGTGGTGAGCAGCACCGTATGGCCTTCCTTGTTCAGGCGGGCAATGAAGTGCCACAGCGTCTGGCGCAGCTCCACGTCTACGCCGGCCGTGGGCTCGTCCAGCACGATGATGGGCGGCTTGTGCACCAGGGCCTGCGCCACCAGCACGCGGCGCTTCATGCCGCCCGAGAGCTGGCGCATGTTGGCGTTGGCCTTGTCAGACAGCCCCAGGTTGGCCAGCAGTTCATCGATCCAGGCATCGTTGTTCTTCACGCCGAAATAGCCCGACTGGAAGCGCAGCGCCTCGCGCACGTTGAAGAACGGGTCAAACACCAGTTCCTGCGGCACCACGCCCAGCTTGCGCCGCGCCTCGGCAAAATTGGCCTGCACGTCGCTGCCCTGCACCAGCACACGCCCGCTGGTGGCCCTTGCCAGGCCGGCCAGGATGCTGATGAGGGTGGTTTTGCCGGCACCGTTGGGGCCGAGGAGCCCGAAGAACTCGCCTTCCTCAATATCCAGGCTGACCTGGTTCAGTGCCTGGAAAGGGCCTTTGGGCGTGGCAAAGGTCTTGGAGATGGCTTGGAATGAGACTGCGGGCATGGGAGCCTGTGATTTTACGGTCTCGGCCCACCGGCTGCCCGCCGGGTGGCTGCGCCCCCCGCGTCGGCGAAGGACTTTGCAGGCGCTGCGCGCGTTGTCAGCCGGCGACCGGCAACAGGGTATCGACGCCGTAGAGCCCCGCCATGCCGGCAAGCGATGCAGGCAGGCCCTTGACGGCAAAAGACTTGCGTTCCGCCAGCGCCTCGCGGCGGCACTCCAGCAGGACGGCCAGGGCCGAAGTGTCAAATACCGCCAGGGCGCTGGCATCCACCACCAACTCGGGCCCTTTGAGCACTTTAAGGCCCTGCACCAGCATGCGCAGGCAGCCACTGGCCTGGCGGTGGGTGAGCTCGGAGGGAAGCACCAGCATGCGCGGGTTCTCGCCGTCAGCCCTTGGCGGCATTGGTCTTGTTGCGCGCCACCAGCGCCTGGATGAGGCCGTCCACCCCGCGGGCGTTGACCTCGGGCGCGAATTGGCCACGGTAGGTTTCCACCAGCCACACGCCCAGCACGTTAAGGTTGTAGATCTTCCAGCCGGCGCCTTCGCCCGGGGTTTTCTCGAGGCGGTAGTCGAGCTGGATCGGGTCGCCCCGGCCCGTGACCTCGGTGCGTACCAGCACGTCCTTGTCATCAGCGGCGGCGCGCAGGGGTTTCATGTGGATGGTCTGGTCGCTCACCTGGGCCAAAGCGCCCGCGTAAGTGCGCACCAGCAGGATCTTGAATTCTTCCTGCAGCCGCTTTTGCTGCTCGGGGCTGGCCTGGCGCCAGCCCGGCCCCACGGCGGCGGCCGTCATGCGCCGGAAGTTGACGTTGGGCATGACGATCTTGTCCACCAGCGAGATCACCTTGCTGATGTCTCCGGCCTGGATGGCCTTGTCGCCCCGCACGCTGTCGATCACTTCGGTGGACAGGCGCTTGATCAGCGCGTCGGGCGCCTCATCGGCAGCTTGGGCCGCCCAGGGCATGGCCACGGACGCGGCCACTGCCAGCATGGCCGCCATGCGGCCCAGGTTACGTCGATTCATCATAAAAATCACTCCATCGGGCGAACGGGTCACCCTGTCTTTGCATTGTGGGGCGCCACCGTGTACGCCATGCATCGCCACGTTGCACGCAGGCAAACATTGCAACGATGCGCAAGCTCCGCGCGCGACTCAGCGGTCTGGCTCGGGGGGAAGCACGCCGCCCATGTCGTCACCGTTTGCGTCGTGCGCGCCCGGACGCTCGGAGCGCTGGGCACGCACCCGCAGGTACACGTCGCGCGTGAAGCTGTATTTGTCGAGCGCGGCGCCTTCGAGCACGGCGCCCGCGCCCAGCAGGCTGGCACGGGTGTCCACCGCCCGCAGGGCATAGAGGGAATTGCGCGTGGACACCGGATCCACCTGGCGCACCAGATTGCCCTGCATGTCAACCGGCAGCGCCGCCGTGTCGCGCACCGTGGAAGGCCCCAGCAGGGGCAGCACCAGATAAGGGCCGGTGGGCACGCCCCAGCGCCCGAGCGTGAGGCCGAAGTCCTGCCGGTTGCGCTCCACACCCATCTCGGAGGCCACGTCGAACACACCGCCCAACCCGAACACCGTGTTCACATTGAAACGCACCAGGCTGGACAAGGCCTCCTCTGCGCGCAATTGCAGGACACTGTTCACGAACGACCAAGCATCGCCGAGATTGCCAAAGAAGTTGTTCACCCCCGTGCGCACCGTAGAGGGGACGACCTCCTTGTAGGCCGTGGCCACGGGCTTGAGCAGCGCGGTGTCCACGTCGTCGTTGAAACGGGTCATGCTGCGGTTGTAGGGCTCCAGGGGGTCATTGGGATTGGCCCCGGGACCGCTTGCACAGCCTGCCAGCAACACCGCGCCCAGCACCAGCGCGCACCAGCGCAGGCCCGCCGTGGCTGGCCCGTACGCCCCCTTGTTGCGGGCCGGGCCCGCAGTCATCGATGTTGTCATTTTTTTCTTCCTGCGTCGGGGGTTTTACCGCCGTCCTCGGCCTTGCTGTAGAGAAACTGCCCGATGAGGTTTTCCAGCACCACGGCAGACTGGGTGGCCGACACGGTGTCGCCGGCTGCCAGGTTCTTTTCGTCGGCCCCCGCCTCGATGCCGATGTACTGCTCGCCCAGCAGCCCGCTGGTCAAAATCTTGAGCGAGCTGTCCTTGGGGAAAGCGTAGCGCTTGTCCAGCTCCAACGTCACGCGGGCCTGAAAGGTCTTGTCGTCAAATGTGATCGATTCCACGCGCCCGACCACCACGCCGGCGCTGCGCACCGCGGCCTTGGGCTTGAGCCCGCCAATGTTGTCAAAGCGCGCCGTCACGCGGTAGCCCGTCTGGAAATTCAGGTGCAGCAGATTGGCCGACTGCAGCGCCAGAAACACCAGCGCCGCGACGCCCAGCATGACAAACAGGCCCACCCAGACATCGTTTTTGGATTGTTGCATCGTGCTTTCCCTTGTGCCGCCGGCTGCGCCGGCGTCAGATACTGAACATGGTGGCCGTGAGGACAAAGTCCAGCGCCAGCACCGCTAGCGAGGCCATCACCACGGTGCGCGTGGTGGCACGCGAAACCCCTTCGGGCGTGGGTTTGGCCGTATAGCCCTGCAGCAAGGCCACGAAGGTGACGGTGAAACCGAACACCAGGCTCTTGATGAGGCTGTTGCCCAGGTCGCTGAAAACATCCACGCCGCCCTGCATCTGGCTCCAGAACGCCCCTCCGTCGAGGCCGATCATCACCACTGCGACGACCCATCCGCCCATCACGCCCACTGCGCTGAACACCGTCGCCAGCACGGGCATGGCGATCACCCCCGCCCAGAAGCGCGGCACCAGAATGCGCCGCACCGGGTCGACGGCCATCATCTCCATGGCGCTCAGTTGCTCACCGGCGCGCATCAGGCCGATCTCTGCCGTGAGCGACGTGCCGGCGCGCCCCGCAAACAGCAGGGCCGTGATCACCGGCCCCAGTTCGCGCAACAGGCTCAGCGCCACCAGCTGGCCCAGGGCCTCGGTGGAGCCGAAATCCTGCAGGGTGTAGTAGCCCTGCAGCGCCATCACGAAGCCCACAAACAGGCCCGACACGGCAATGATGGCCAGCGAATAGTTGCCCAGGAAATGCACCTGGTCACGCACCAGACCCGGCCGCTGCACGGCGGCAGGGAACAGGCGCACCAGTTGCCCGAACAGGCGTGCCGCCTGCCCCACGTCGGCCAGTTGGCGGCGCACGGCCAGCCCCACGTCGGAAGGTCGCCACCAGCTCATGCGGACCTCCCGTCCAGCGGGCCGAAGTCGGCGTCCACGCCCGGGCCTGGGTAATGGAAAGGCACGGGACCTGTGGGCAGTGCGTTCACGAACTGGTGCACCAGCGGGTCGGGGCTGGACCGCACCTCATCGGGTGTGCCCTGGGCCGCCACCACACCGGCGCCCAGAATGATCACGTGGTCGGCCAGCGCAAAGGTGGCCTCGAGGTCGTGCGAAACCAGGATGGTGGTCAGGCCCATTGCATCATTCAGTTGGCGGATGAGCTGCGCGGCGGTTCCCAGCGAAATGGGGTCGAGCCCGGCAAAGGGTTCGTCGTACATGACGAGTTCGGGGTCCAGTGCAATGGCGCGGGCCAGCGCCACACGCCGCGCCATGCCGCCAGATATCTGGCTGGGCATGAGATCCCGCGCGCCACGCAAACCCACTGCATGGAGCTTCATGAGCACGATGTCGCGCACCAGCGCTTCGGAAAGGTCGGTGTGCTCGCGCAGCGGAAACGCCACGTTCTCAAACACGTTCAGGTCCGTGAACAGGGCGCCGAACTGGAACAGCATGCCCATGCGCCGCCGCGCCGCATAGAGGCCCGCCGCATCCATGCGCCCCACGTCCTGCTGGTCGAACAGGACTTCCCCCTGTTGCGCCCGGTACTGGCCGCCAATCAGGCGCAGCACCGTGGTCTTGCCCCCGCCCGACGCGCCCATGAGCGCCGTCACCTTGCCGCGCGGGATCTTCAGCGAAACGTCGCGCAGGATCACGCGCTCACCGTACCCGAAGGTGACGTTGCGCAGTTCCGCCAGCGCTGGGGCAGGCAAGGAATCGGTGGATGGCATGGTGCAGGACAAAAAACGCCGCCAAGGGCCGGGGCCCTGACGGCAGGCTCAGCATCATAGGGGAAACCCCTTGGATATGCCGCGCCCATCATTAAAACCTGTGGTTTGGATATGACGCTCAGCTATGCTTGACGGTTCTAAGAAACTCGTGACAAGTTCCGCCCGGGACGGCGACGTTGGTTGTCGGGGCGTTTCGCCGCGCAGCGCATTGCTGGTGCCCTCGCTGCGGAACCCGCAGTCCGCCCCGACGCAGCCCCCGCGGCCGCCACCGCCGGGCGAGCGCAGGCACCCACGCAGCACGCAGCAGATTCCTGCCTGCTTCCTTGCTGCCGGCGGGCCCTCTTCCACCAGTGCGCCCCATTAATCAAAAACAATAGCAACACGTGCTTACCGCACAAGCGCCACAGCCATCTTTGGATTCAAATCACAGCATGTGCTGCAAAAACACCCGCGCCCGTTCATGGCCTGGGTCGGCAAAGAACTCTGCTGCTGGCCGGGCAGCCACCAGTTCGCCCTGGTCCATGAAGGCCACCGTGTTCGCCACCTCGCGTGCAAAACCCATTTCGTGCGTGACCACCAGCATGGTCATGTGCTCCTCGGCCAGTTCCCGCATGGTGCGCAGCACTTCGCCGGTGAGTTCGGGGTCGAGAGCGGAAGTGGGTTCATCAAACAGCATGATGTCCGGCTCCATGCACAACGCCCGTGCAATGGCGACGCGCTGCTTTTGGCCACCCGACAGGCGCGAGGGGTAGTTGTCGCGCTTGGCCGACAGACCCACCTTGGCCAACAGGGCCTCGGCCCGGGCCACCGCCACGTCGCGCGCGAGGCCTCGCACCACCAGGGGCGCCTCGATCAGGTTTTCCAGCACCGTGAGGTGGGGAAACAGGTTGAAGTGCTGGAACACCATGCCGGTTTTGGCGCAGATGCGGCGCACCTCGGTGTCGGGCACGTAGGTGCAACGGCCCTGCGCGTCGGTGGTGGCCAGCGTCTCGCCCTCGATGGCGACGTGGCCGCGGTCGATGGTTTCCAGGTGGTTCAGGCAGCGCAAGAAGGTGCTTTTGCCCGAGCCCGAGGGGCCGATGATGGCCACCACCTCGCCGCGTGCGACCTGCAGCGACACGCCCCGCAGCACCTGCGTGGAGCCAAAGGCCTTGTGCACGCCCCGCGCCTCGATCATGGGCGCGCTGCCGCTGGCGCCGTCATTCATCGTATTTGGCATAGCGTTTCTCCAGGCGCTGGAAGCCCCAGGTGAGCACCAGGGTCATGATGAGGTAGAAGGCCGCGGCCACGATGAAGGGCGTGGTGGTGAAGTCGCGCTGCACGATGCCGCGCGCGGCGCGCAGCAGATCGTTCAGGGCCAGCACGTAGATCAGCGAGGTGTCCTTGACCAGGGTGATGGTCTCATTGCTCATGGGAGGCAGGATGCTGCGCACCATCTGCGGCAGCACGATGCGGCGCATGGTCTGGCCGTAGTTCATGCCCAGCACCTTGGCGGCCTCGTACTGACCGCGGTCCACCGACTGGATGCCGGCGCGGAAGATCTCGGCGAAGTAGGCCGCGTAGTTCAGCGCGAACGCCACCACGGCGGCCGGAAAGTCGGGCAGGCGCACGCCGATCACCGGCACGAAGGGCAGAGCGAAATAGATGAACAGCATCTGCAGCATGAGCGGCGTGCCGCGCATGAGCCAGATGTAGCCATTGACGGCCGCCGACAGCGGCTTGAAATGCGACAGCCGCGCCAGCGCCAGCACCAGGCCGAGCGGCACGGCGAGCACGAGCGTGATCGCGAACAGCTTCAGGGTGACGGTGGCGCCCTGCGCCAGCGGCCCCAGAAGGGAAAAAACGTAGTCCATGCGTATTGCCTCGGCGTCCGGCACAGGCGCCGGCCCCTGATTGTCGCGGCCTGTGCGGCCGCCACAAAAAAGCACCGGCAAACCCGCATGGGCAGCCGGTGCCGGGGGCGTGCCGTCTCAGCGACGGCCGCTATTTACTTGATGATGTTCTTGCCGAACCACTGCTCGGCAATCTTGGCGGCGGCGCCGTCGGCCTTCATGTCGGCCAGGGCTTTTTCAAGCTTGCCGTGCAATTCGGTATCGTCCTTGCGCAGGCCCACGCCATATTCTTCGGTGCCGAAGTTGTCGCCCAGCACGGCATAGGCGTCAGGCTTCTTGGCCACGTAGTAGCGGCCCACCACCTCGTCCACCACCACCGCTTCGAGGCGGCCGGTGGTCAGGTCCATCAGGGCGGTCACGTTGTCGCCAAAGGTCTTGAATTCCTTGAACGACTTGAAGACGGCGTCTTCCTTCTTGATGGCGTCCACGGCGCTGGAGCCTTCCTGCGCGCCCACCACCTTGCCGGCCAGATCGGCCTTGGTCTTGATGGCCGAACCGGCGGGCACCACGATGATCTGGTGGTTTTCCATGTAGGGCGCGGTGAAGGCGATGTTCTGCTTGCGCTCTTCGGTGATGGTCAGGCCGTTCCACAGCGCATCCACGCGCTTGCCCGACAGTTCGGCTTCCTTGGCGCTCCAGTCGATCGGCTTGAATTCCACTTCCAGGCCCAGGCGTTTGGCGGCTTCCTTGGCCATGTCGATGTCAAAGCCGACCAGCTGGTTCTTGTCGTCGCGAAAACCCATGGGCGGAAAGTTGTCGTCCAGGCCGACAACGATCTTCGTGGCGGCGGCAGGTGCCGGCGCGGGTGCGGCAGCGGGAGCGCTCTCCTGCTTGGAGCATGCGGCCAGCAGGGCACCCAGCGACAGCAGGGCAACGGCGGCGATCTTCTTCATGGTGTGGCGGTTCTCGAAAGTTGAAAAGGCGGGGCGCGGCGCCCCGGGGAAAACCCTTGATTTTCCCACCGAAGCCCGTGCTTTCACCCATTCGCACCAAATGGGCGTGCAAAGACGGAGCAGCAAGCGCCAAAAACTATCTTTTCAATAGCGATGAAAGACCACAGAACAGGGGCTGCGAGCAGTTTTCCCCAAAAAAACATCAATCCCTCCGCCGAAGCGCGCCAAGCCCCCACAGCCCCATCAGGGATGTGAGCCCCAGCAAACCCCACGTCCCCAACGACGGAACGGCCGCAGGCGCCGCGGCCACCCCAGCAATGGAAAAATTGACGACTGCAGACGCAGCCGACGCATTGCCCGCGGCGTCCGTGGCGGTGGCCTCCACGGTGTGGGGACCCGCTGCAAGCGGCGCTGGCGGTGTAAACGACCATGCACCCACGCCGGAGGCGGTCACCGTGCCCACTGGCACCCCGTCAATGGACACTGCCACCGTGCTCCCGGGTTCAGGGCTCCCATTGAACTCCCAGCCGCGGGCGCGCTGACGCCCCCTCCAATTAATTCCAATGGCTCTTGGCGACGAGGGCGACTCTGCCGTGGAAGGCCCCAACATCAAGACATCTTTGGACATCCGGCGGCCACCCGTCCGGCGGGCCAGCCCGCAGCCAGGAACGTACGGACAAAGCAAAACGGCGCCCAAGGGCGCCGCTTGCAGGTGCAGACGCGAGTCAGCGTGGCAGATCGGAATAGCCCATGAGGAACTCGTCCACGGCCCGTGCCGCCTGGCGGCCCTCGCGGATCGCCCAGACCACAAGGCTCTGGCCGCGCCGCATATCGCCTGCGGCAAACACCTTGGGCACGTTGGTGGCGTAGCCGCCATCGAAGTCGGTCGTGGCGCGGGCGTTACCACGAGCGTCCTTGTCGATGCCGAAGGCGTCGAGCACGGGCGCCACCGGGTGCACGAAACCCATGGCCAGCAGCACCAGGTCGGCCTGGTAGTGCTTCTCGGTGCCGGCAATCTCGACCAGCTTGCCATCCTTGAATTCGACCTGCACCGTGGTCAGGCCCTTGACCTTGCCCTTTTCGCCCGTGAACTCCTTGGTGGAGATGGCGAATTCGCGCACGCAGCCTTCCTCGTGGCTGGAACTGGTGCGCAGCTTGAGGGGCCAGTAAGGCCAGGTGAGGGGGCGGTTTTCCACCTCGGGGGGCATGGGCATCACCTCGAACTGGGTCACGCTGGCCGCGCCGTGGCGGTTGCTGGTGCCCACGCAGTCGCTGCCGGTGTCGCCACCACCAATGACGATGACGTGCTTGCCATCCGCGCGGAGCTGGCCCTTGAGCTTGTCGCCGGCGTTGACCTTGTTCTGCTGGGGCAGGAACTCCATGGCGAAGTGGATGCCGTCGAGATCCCGGCCCGGCACGGGCAGGTCGCGCGATTGCTCGGAGCCGCCGGTCAGCAAGACGGCGTCGAACTCCTTGTGCAGTTGCTCAGGCGTGACGGTTTCCTTGGCCCAGTTGGTGACCTTGGAATCCTTGCCCAGGCCGTCCTTGGCGGCGCCCACGAACACGCTGGTGCGGATGACCACGCCTTCGGCTTCGAGCTGCTTCACGCGGCGGTCGATGTGCGACTTCTCCATCTTGAAGTCGGGGATGCCGTAGCGCAACAGGCCGCCCACGCGGTCGTTCTTTTCAAAGAGGGTGACGCTGTGGCCCGCGCGCGCCAACTGCTGGGCTGCGGCCAGGCCGGCGGGGCCCGAACCCACAACGGCGACCTTCTTGCCTGTCTGGTGCTTGGCGGGGCGCGGTTGCACCCAGCCCTCGGCCCAGGCGCGGTCAATGATGGCGTGCTCGATGCTCTTGATGCCCACGGGATCGTCGTTCACGTTCAGCACGCAGGCTGCTTCGCACGGTGCGGGGCAGATGCGGCCCGTGAACTCGGGGAAATTGTTGGTGCTGTGCAGCACCTCGATCGCGCTCTTCCAGTCGGCGTGGTACACCAAATCGTTGAAGTCCGGAATGATGTTGTTCACCGGGCAGCCGTTGTTGCAGAACGGCGTGCCGCAGTCCATGCAGCGCGCGCCTTGCACCTTGGCCTGCGCCTCATCGAGGCCGATGACGAATTCCTTGTAATGCTTGAGGCGCTCGCCGACAGGCTTGTAGCCTTCTTCGATGCGCTCGTATTCCATGAAGCCTGTGGTTTTTCCCATGACGGTGTCCTTATGAATGCTGTGCTGGAGTCGGTGGTACCGCCTTACTTGGCAGGCGTCACTTCCTTATTGATAGCAGCTACCGCTGGAGTAGCGGGCTCTTCCAGCACTTTTCGCTCATAAATTTCAGACAGCGCTCGCTTGTACTCGGTCGGGAAGACCTTGACGAACTTGCTGCGCGAAGTGGCCCAGTTGTCCAGCAGCTCGCGGGCTCGCTTGCTGCCCGTCCAGCGGTTGTGGTCTTCCAGCAGCTTCTTGAGCTGGGCTTCGTCGCTCTGGCCGTTGTGCCAGATCGCGCGCGGCACCGTGGCCTCTTGTTCAGAGGCGGGAAGGATGCGCTCGAGCGTCACCATGGACATGTTGCAGCGTGTATCAAACTGCCCGTCTTCGTCGTACACGTAGGCCACGCCGCCGCTCATGCCCGCCGCAAAGTTGCGGCCGGTCTTGCCCAGCACCACCACGGTGCCGCCGGTCATGTACTCGCAACCGTGGTCGCCCGTGCCTTCGACCACCGCGGTGGCACCCGACAGGCGCACGGCAAAGCGCTCACCGGCCACGCCGCTGAAGAAAGCCTCACCCGTGGTAGCGCCGTACATCACGGTGTTGCCCACGATGGTGTTGCGCACCGCCTCGCCCCGGAAATCGATGCTGGGACGCACGATGACACGGCCACCCGACAGGCCCTTGCCCGTGTAGTCGTTGGCGTCTCCGATCAGGTACAGCGTGATGCCGCGCGTGAGGAACGCACCGAACGACTGGCCGCCCGTGCCCTCCAGCTGGATGCGGATGGTGTCGTCAGGCAAGCCTTCGGGGTGCACACGGGTGACCGCGCCGGACAGCATCGCGCCGACCGAACGGTTCACGTTGCGCGCCACCTCGATGAACTGCACGCGCTCACCCTTTTCGATGGCAGGCTTACTGCGCTCGATGAGCTTGCGGTCCAGCGTGTGCTCGATGTTGTGGTCTTGCACGTCCACGTGGAAGCGGGGCACATCGGCGGGCACGTTAGGCTGGGCAAACAGGCGGCTGAAGTCCAGGCCGCGTGCCTTCCAGTGTTCCAGGCCCTGGCGCATGTCGAGCAGGTCGGTGCGGCCGATCAGGTCGTCGAACTTGCGGATGCCCAGCTGGGCCATGATCTGGCGCACTTCTTCGGCGATGAAGAAGAAGTAGTTCACCACATGCTCGGGCTTGCCTGAGAACTTCTTGCGCAGCTCGGGGTCTTGCGTGGCCACGCCCACGGGGCAGGTGTTCAGGTGGCACTTGCGCATCATGATGCAGCCCTCGACCACCAGAGGCGCCGTGGCAAAGCCGAACTCGTCAGCGCCCAGCAGTGCGCCGATGGCGACGTCGCGGCCGGTCTTCATCTGGCCGTCGGCCTGCACACGGATGCGGCCGCGCAGGCGGTTCAGCACCAGGGTCTGCTGGGTTTCGGCCAGGCCGATTTCCCACGGGCCGCCGCAGTGCTTGATGGACGACCAGGGCGAAGCGCCCGTGCCGCCGTCGTGCCCGGCGATCACCACGTGGTCGCTCTTGCACTTGGCCACGCCGGCGGCGATAGTGCCCACGCCCACTTCGGAGACCAGCTTGACGCTGATGCCTGCGTGAGGCGCCACGTTCTTCAGGTCGTGGATCAGCTGGGCCAAGTCCTCGATGGAGTAAATGTCGTGGTGTGGAGGGGGCGAGATCAAACCCACACCCGGCACGCTGTGGCGCAGCTTGCCGATGTAGTTGGAGACCTTGCCGCCAGGCAGCTGGCCGCCTTCGCCCGGCTTGGCGCCCTGGGCCATCTTGATCTGGATCTGGTCCGCCGACGACAGGTATTCGGCCGTGACGCCAAAGCGGCCCGACGCCACCTGCTTGATGCGGCTGCGCAGCGAGTCGCCGTCCAACAAGGGCAAATCGACTTCGACGTTTTCCACGCCGATCACGCTCTTGAGCGTGTCGCCCTTCTTGATCGGGATGCCCTTGAGTTCGTTGCGGTAACGCGCAGCGTCCTCGCCGCCTTCGCCCGTGTTGCTCTTGCCGCCAATGCGGTTCATGGCCACGGCCAGCGTGGCATGGGCTTCGGTGCTGATGGAGCCGAGCGACATGGCGCCGGTGGCAAAGCGCTTGACGATTTCCTTGGCGGGTTCGACTTCATCGATGGAGATCGCCTTGGAGGGATCGATCTTGAACTCGAACAGGCCGCGCAAGGTCATGTGGCGCTTGCTCTGGTCGTTGATGATCTGGGCGTATTCCTTGTACGTGTTCCAGTTGTTGGCGCGTGTGCTGTGCTGCAGCTTGGCAATCGCGTCGGGCGTCCACATGTGTTCTTCGCCGCGGGTGCGCCAGGCATATTCGCCGCCGGCATCGAGCATGGTTTCGAGCACCGGGTCATCACCAAAGGCGGCCTTGTGCATGCGGATGGCTTCTTCGGCAATTTCGAACACGCCGATGCCTTCCACGCGGCTGGCGGTGCCGGTGAAGTACTTGCCCACGGTGTCGGTGTTCAGGCCAATGGCCTCGAACAACTGGGCGCCGCAGTAGGACATGTAGGTACTCACGCCCATCTTGGACATGATCTTGGACAGGCCCTTGCCGATCGCCTTGACGTAGTTGTAGATGGCCTTGTCGGCCGACAGGTCACCGCCCAGCTCTTTGTGCATGTCGGCCAGGGTTTCCATGGCCAGGTAGGGGTGCACGGCTTCGGCGCCGTATCCGCCCAGCACGGCGAAGTGGTGCACCTCGCGCGCGGTGCCGGTCTCGACCACCAGTCCGGCCGTGGTGCGCAAGCCTTCGCGCACCAGGTGCTGGTGGATGGCCGACAGCGCCAGCAGTGCGGGGATGGCCACCTGCGTGGCGCTCACGGCGCGGTCGCTGATGATGAGGATATTGGCGCCGCCCTTGATGGCGTCCACGGCCTGCGCGCACAGCGAGGCCAGCTTGGCTTCGACCCCTTCACGCCCCCAGTCGAGGGGGTAGGTGATGTCGATCGTGACGCTGTGGAACTTGCCCTGCGTGTGCTTTGCGATGTCGCGCAGCTTGGCCATGTCGGCGAAGTTGAGCACCGGCTGGCTCACTTCGAGGCGCATGGGGGGGTTGACCTGGTTGATGTCCAGCAGGTTGGGCTTGGGGCCGATGAAGCTGTTGAGCGACATCACGATGGCCTCGCGGATCGGGTCGATCGGCGGGTTGGTCACCTGGGCGAACAACTGCTTGAAGTAGTTGTACAGCGGCTTGTTCTTGCCCGAGAGCACGGCCAGCGGGCTGTCGTTGCCCATCGAGCCAATGCCCTCTTCGCCGTTCTTGGCCATGGGCGCCATCAGGAACTTGATGTCTTCCTGCGTGTAGCCAAAAGCCTGCTGGCGGTCCAGCAGCGGCAAGCCTGCGGCTGGCGGGACGGCATGCGCCGCATCTGCGGTAATGCTGTCGAGCTTGATGCGCAGGTTCTCGATCCACTGCTTGTAGGGCTTGGTGTTGACGATGTTGGCCTTGAGCTCGTCGTCGTCAATCATGCGACCCTGTTCCAGATCGATCAGGAACATCTTGCCGGGCTGCAGGCGCCACTTGCGCACGATCTTGTTCTCGGGCACGGGCAGCACGCCCGACTCCGAGCCCATGATGACCAGGTCGTCATCGGTGATGCAGTAGCGCGAAGGGCGCAGGCCGTTGCGGTCCAGCGTGGCGCCGATCTGGCGGCCGTCGGTGAACACAATGGAGGCCGGGCCGTCCCAGGGCTCCAGCATGGCGGCGTGGTATTCATAGAAGGCGCGGCGGCGCTCATCCATGGTGGTGTGCTGCTCCCAGGGCTCGGGGATCATCATCATCACGGCCTGGCTGATGGGGTAGCCGGCCATGGTCAGCAGTTCAAGGCAGTTGTCGAACGTGGCCGTGTCGGACTGGTCGGCAAAGCTGATGGGGTAAAGCTTTTGCAGATCGGCCGCCAGCACGGGCGAGGCCATCACGCCTTCGCGCGCTTTCATCCAGTTGTAGTTGCCTTTGACGGTGTTGATTTCACCGTTGTGCGCCACATAGCGGTACGGGTGGGCCAGCGGCCACTCGGGGAAGGTGTTGGTCGAGAAGCGCTGGTGCACCAAGCCCACAGCCGAGACGCAGCGCTCGTCTTGCAGATCCAGATAATAGGTGCCCACCTGGTCTGCCAGCAACAGCCCCTTGTAGACCACCGTGCGGCTGCTCATGCTGGGCACGTAGTACTCTTTGCTGTGCTTGAGCTTGAGGTTCTGGATGGCGGCGCTGGCCGTCTTGCGGATCACATAGAGCTTGCGCTCGAGGGCATCCTGCACGATCACATCGTTGCCACGGCCGATGAAGACCTGGCGCAAAATAGGTTCCTTGGTGCGCACGGTGGGCGACATGGGCATGTCGCGGTTCACCGGTACGTCACGCCAGCCGAGCAGCACCTGCCCCTCGGCCTTGATGGCGCGCTCCATCTCCTGCTCGCAGGCCAGGCGGCTGGCGTGCTCTTTGGGCAGGAAGATCATGCCCACGCCATATTCGCCGGCGGCCGGCAACGTGATGCCCTGCTTGGCCATCTCCTCACGGTACAGAGCATCCGGAATCTGGATCAGGATACCGGCGCCGTCGCCCATGAGCTTGTCGGCCCCCACCGCGCCACGGTGATCGATGTTTTCCAGAATCTTGAGGGCCTGCGTCACGATGTCGTGGCGCTTCACACCCTTGATATGGGCCACAAACCCGAGGCCGCAGGCGTCGTGTTCGTTACCTGATGAATACAAACCGTGTTGTTGCAGATGCTGGATCTCGGCAGCCGTGGTCATGGCGCACTCCTCTATTTTTTCGCAGGGACCGCAAGATTAGTGCATTGCAACATGGATATGCAAGCACAACAATTAGGGTCGGGTTCAATTAAAAAAACTTAATTGGCTTCATTTTTTTAATTGGGGACATATCAAAAACACAAGAAATCAGCACTGAAACGCTTGCCCAGTGACTCCTCAAGCCTGCACGACTGGTTTCGGCGGCCGACCGGCCCGCGCCCGCACCATTCGCCGTTCGGTCAATTTTTGCAAGCTCTCCACAAAGCCTGAGTCCCCCAGCACCCAACCGCTGAGGACGGAGCGGGTCAACTCGCTCTGTTGGGTCATACCCACGCCTTCCTGCACCAGCGCCGCATAGGCGGCCTCGCGGGCAAACGGGGTATTGCCGAGGGCCCAGTACAGCGATGGGGGCGTGAGCAAACGGTCGTTGCGCAAGCCCAGCCAATGGCCGTGGCTCGACCACGGGTAGTCCCCTGCCTGAGCGACCAGGCCCGCGCGAACAGGGTTGAGATCGATATAGGCCATGCATGCGAGAAGATAGCGCTCGGGCTGCAGCACGGTAGAGCGATAGCGCCCTTCCCACAGGGTGCCCGTGCGGCCGTGCCGCCGATTGAATGCCTGCACATAGCTGCGCCCCACAGCCTGCATCATTTTGGGAATGCCTTCCACCGTCTGGGGTGTTGCCAGCAGATGAAAATGGTTCTCCATGAGCACGTAGGCGTGCACCGCCACGCCCCACCGCTGAGCTTGGTCCGCCAGCAACGAGAGCATCAACTCATAGTCTTGGCGGTCGACAAAGACACTTTGTCGGTTATTGCCTCGCTGGACAATGTGGTGGGGATAGCCGGGCAGCGCCAGGCGAGAAAGACGGGCCATGACGGAAGAAAGCTCGAGCAGAAATGCGAATCATAAATCTGCCCCTCTGATTCCGATACGGCCGAGACACCCTCAACCGTCGGGTTTCAGATCGCTGCCGGTGCAGCAGAGGAGCCCTGCAAGCCGAAGCGCACGCCCAACGCCTGCTCCAGGCCGAACTCCTCCAGAATGGCGCGCAGTCGCTCGGCGGCCGCGCGCTTCTTGTGGCCTGTATAGCGGGCAATGATGAGTTCGTTTTTCATGCTGTGCTCCCATCCCACCAGTTCCGTCACGGTGACTTGATAGCCGCTGGCTTCGAGGTACAGGCACCGGAGTACGTTCGTGATCTGGCTGCCCAGCTCGCGCGTATGCAGCGGATGGCGCCAGAGTTCGGCCAGCGGCGTACGCGCGAGCTGCAGCGCCTTGCCCTGGCGCAGGCAGGCAGCCACCTCCGCTTGGCAGCAAGGAACCAGGACCATCGCCCGCGCCCGCTTGAGCAGACCGAATGCAATGGCGTCATCGGTAGCGGTGTCGCAGGCGTGCAGGGCCGTCACCACGTCGATGTGATCGGGAAGCTCACCGGCTTGCGCCGACTCGGCCACCGAGAGGTTCAGGAACGACATGCGCCCAAAGCCCAGGCGTTCGGCCAGCGCACGCGAACGCTCGACCAGATCGGCCCGCGTTTCGATGCCATAAATGTGTCCGCGGCCCAAGGCCTTGAAGTACAAATCGTAAAGAATGAAACCGAGGTACGACTTGCCCGCACCATGGTCGGCCAGCGTGGGGCTGTGTCCGTCTTCCGACAACTCCTGCAGCAGCGGTTCGATGAACTGAAACAGGTGCTGCACCTGCTTGAGCTTGCGACGCGAATCCTGGTTGAGCCGCCCATCGCGCGTAAGAATGTGCAGCTCCTTGAGCAGCCCCACCGACTGCCCCGCACGCAATTCGGGCAATTCGGCCCCGCCCTGCGGAACGGGGCCGCGCGAACCATGGGCGACTTTGGCTTGAGGTGCTTTCATGCGGCGCCTTTGGGCGCATTGAGCTGCGCGCTTTCTGAGCGGACCGCGCACCCGGCACCCACATCCAAAGCTTGCCACCCGGCCGCGCCCAACTGCTCGAGCACTTCCATGTTCCGCTCGTATATGGCTTCGGTCTGAGGGTAAGCCTGCACCGCTCTGTCGATACTGTCTTCACGCAGAAGATGCAACGTGGGATACGGTGCGCGGTTGGTGCAATTGGTCACGTCGCCTTCGTCGGTGCCAGCGAACTGGAATTGCGGATGAAAGCTTGCAATCTGCAAGGTGCCGTCCAGCCCAAGGTCTTCGAGCGTGGACTCCGCCACATCGAGAAAATCGTTGAACTCGAGGAAATCTATGAGGCAGTACGGGGCCATCAACAACGTGGTGTCCCGCTCATCGGCAGGCACAGCCGCGAGAGCAGTCAGTTCACGCCGCAAATCCTGCTCGAGTGCCGCAACATCTGCCGCCGTGCTGACGACGTAATGGATCTGGCCCTTGGCGTTCACCCCTTTGGCAAAGGGGCACAGGTTGAGCCCGATCACAGCCCGTTCCAGCCAGCGCACCATGTCTGCCTTGACAACGCCCTCCCCTTCAGAACGTGCCGGCGAAGAGACAGGGGAAACAGGGTTCATGGCAAATCGATTCTGACGGCAACTGATTAGACAGCGAATTTTAGCGCCCCCCCGCCGCAGAGGCTGTCCCGCTTCAACGACCCTTCTTGTTATCCCAAGATGTCGGCGTGTGGTGACACTGTGGCCATCAATCCGGTCGCTAGATGCCGCCAACAGTGACCATACCCGCCCTCATCCGCCTGCGGGCCTGCCAGTGGCTGTGCTGGGCGCTCCATCTGGGTTTGAGCCCACCGAGGTCACAGGTTGGCATGCGCCGTCCATGCAACGTCCGTCCCGGCCCTACCCACACCATCTATCAGGGGATGACAAACTCGCTCGCCATTGCCGCTCCGCCTCCCCCCCCCCCCGCCTTGGGCGCTCTGCGAAGCAGATGGACTCAGTGAGTGGGACATGCTTCTAGGCACGAGCACATGAAAGGGCGGCGCTCCGACTCCCGCTTTAAACTGCAAGGCCGAGCGCAGCCTGACCGAGCTCAGCCAAGCACGCGCAAGCCGGTGAGGCGCTCGTGCTCGCGCGCTGCAAAGCGATCCGTCATGCCGGCAATGAAATCCGCCACTGCACGGGCCCGTGCGGAAGCATCGCCGACCATCGCCTGCTGGGCGAAGCGCGCCTTCATTTCGCGGGGGTCGGCCTCGTATGCAGCAAACAGATCGGTCACGACACGCTGGGCGCGTCCGGTGGTTTCCACGACCTGGGGGTGACGATAAAGGTTCTTGAAAAGAAACCGCTTCAATTCGGACGACATGTCCCGCATCGACGCGCCGAAGGTGACCATCGGCCCTGCCATGCGCACATCGGCCACGCTGCGCGGGGCAACGTCGGCCAGCATGGCACGTGTTGCATCAATGACGTCGTACACCTGAGCACTCAGCATCCGCCGAATGGTTTCGTACAAGAGCCTCCGCCCCATGGTCGCGTCCGTCAGATGCGGATGCTCGGCTTGTGCAACGCGCCGGTACTTGTCAAACAACGCAACGTCGGCCAACTGGACCAGCGTGATGAGGCCAGAACGCACGCCGTCATCGATGTCGTGCGCGTTGTACGCGATTTCATCGGCCAGATTACACAACTGGGCCTCAAGGCTGGGCTGCTCTTTGCGCAGAAACCGCCCCCCCACCCCACCTGGCTCGATCGCTTCCAGGCGCTGGGCATTGGCAAGAGAGCAGTGCTTAAGCACGCCTTCACGCGTCTCAAAAGTCAGATTGATCCCGTCGTAATCGGGATAACGCTCTTCCAAGCGGTCCACCACGCGCAGACTCTGCAGGTTGTGTTCGAAGCCTCCGTGGGCACGCATACACGCGTTCAATGCATCCTGCCCTGCATGCCCGAAAGGGGTATGGCCCAGATCGTGCGCCAGCGATATCGCCTCTACCAGATCTTCATTGATGCACAAAGAACGGGCAATCGAGCGCCCCAACTGCGCGACTTCAAGCGAATGCGTGAGCCGCGTACGAAACAAGTCGCCTTCATGGTTCAGAAAAACCTGAGTCTTGTAGACCAGCCGACGAAAAGCCGAGGAGTGAACGATGCGATCCCGGTCCCGCTGGTACTCGGTGCGGGTGGGTGCGGGTAACTCGCGATGCCTTCGGCCACGACTATGGGCCGGATCACAGGCGTAGGGAGCCAAACCGGAAAATTGCATCAAAATGGCCCGATGCGCTTGCGGACAGGCCACCAATTGCTAGAAATAAAATAGCAATCAAACGCAGCACGCATCAATGACCTCGCGAACAAGGGCATCGGGCGCAGGCCGGACAATCGCCTTGCCCGGGCCATCAATCACAACGAAGCGGATTTCCCCGGCCTCTGACTTCTTGTCCACCCGCATGAGGGACAGGTAACGTCCGGCGTTGTCTTGCGCGTCAAGAACCGGCGCCACCACCGGCAACCCCGCGCGCTGGATGAGCATTTTGAGGCGATGCGCGAATGGATCGTCAACCAGGCCCAGTCGCCGCGACAACTCTGCCGCCATGACCATACCCGCGGCAACGGCCTCGCCGTGCAACCAAGCGCCGTACCCCATTCCTGCCTCAATGGCGTGACCAAATGTATGGCCGAAATTCAAGATGGCACGCAGGCCAGATTCCATTTCGTCCTGCCCCACCACCCATGCCTTGATCTCGCAGCTGCGCCGAACGGCGTGTGCAAGCGCGCGGCGATCGCGGCTGCGCAAGGCATCCATGGATGACTCAAGCCACGCGAAGAACTCCATGTCCGCAATAGGCCCGTATTTGATGACCTCCGCCAGACCGGCGCTGAGCTCGCGCGCCGGCAGCGTATCGAGCGTCGCAAGGTCACAAACCACCAAAAGGGGCTGGTAGAAGGCCCCGATCATGTTCTTGCCCAAGGGGTGGTTGATGGCCGTCTTACCTCCCACAGACGAATCCACTTGGGCCAGCAGTGTGGTGGGCACCTGCACGAAGGGCACGCCCCGCATATAAGTGGCAGCAGCAAACCCCGTCATGTCGCCGACCACGCCCCCACCCAAGGCAAAAAGCACCGTCTTGCGGTCGCAACCGTTTTCCAGCAGTGCGTCAAAAATAAGATTGAGGGTCTGCCATGTCTTGTGCTCTTCGCCGTCTGGAAGCACCACTTGATGAATCTGGCCGTACTTCCCAGCAAGTACACGCTGAAGTCGATCTGCATACAGCGGGGCTACCGTGATGTTGGTGACAATTACTGCATGAGCTGCCGCCGGAAGCGTAGCGTACGTAGAAGGCAAAGCAAAATTCTCAGTGGAAATCTCGATGGGGTAACTTCGTACCCCAAGCTCAATTCGAACGTTCCCCTTCTCCTGGAAAAAATCAATGGACGACATAAACTGAATATCCAAAATTGCACGAAATCCTCAGAGACTCGCGTATAAGAGGGCTAGCCGCAAGTCCATCTGGAACATCCGCATTACCAAACACCACAGCCAAGCGACCTTCCGAAGCACATAGCTTCAGCCTATCAAGTTTAGCGTCTCATCAAGCGATTCGTCAAAACTACTGAATCGCGTGCCTTTTTTTGGATGATCTACCAATAAAAATCGCCCCTCAACCATGAGGGGCGAAATACTGCTGAATGGCCCAGATTGCTGAGGTGAACGCGGCTAGCTGAATTGCCAACACGCGCACCCCAGATGTTTAAGGGCAAACCCCGCCAGTCACCTTAATGGACACTTTGCGAGTTACAGTTGCAGGCGCCTGAGTTGCGGTAACAAAGAATTCTGCTGCAACACAATCAGTGGCGGTCGCAGGAACAGGGGGTTTCCCGGAAATTACTCCGTTGTTACCCACCTGAGCCACGCTCAACCAAGTCGGCTTGGTAGCAGAAATTGTCCAAGCGATACCTTTAGTGGGGTCACCGCCGGAGGCCGAGAAGGCATACTGGTACAGGCTATCACCCGTAGCGCTAGGCAAGGGACATGCCACGTTCACGTCTCCACCACAGCCATTGACAGTGAAAACTAGAGGATCGAGTGGCAAGGCACCCGCAACCGTCAGCTTCAAGTTACTTGTCACTCGGGCACCCACAGCATCCACAACTGTAACTGCAATGTTGTAATCACCCGGTGCCGCCAAAGGAGTCCCCGCAATAACACCTGAACTGTTCAAAGCCAAACCGGGAGGCAAGCTTCCGGTAGCAGACCATGTGTAAGGTGCTACTCCACCCGTTGCCGATAGTGCATACGCAAAAGGAAGCGTATTTGGGACATTGATATCCGTTGCGGCAAACGTTAACGGAGTTGCGGCCACCGCATCAACGACGCTTACGGCTGTCAACGAATAAACTGCGTCTTGAATTCCATTCGCCACATTATTATCAAAGCGGTCGGTCACGAGTTCCAGCAAAATGATTCCACTATTTGCGCCACTCGATAGAGAGAACGATCCCACGCCGCCTGATGTATTGACTTGCAACACACTTCCGGACTGTGCCCCTGACAGCAGGCGAGCACCCGCTGACGCACCAAATGGACGAATGCTCACCTGCAGATTAGCAGCCGAGGCATTAGGAACAGGTTGATTGGCATCGTCCATCAAGAACGCCTGTAACCCAACGTTGTTACGCAAATTCCACAGATTATCGCGCGACCCCAGGAATCCGGGAGCTTGAGTCACGGCCCGCACACTTGCAGGCTTACCGTTGGCATTCCCTCCAACAGCAATATCAACGCTTGCACTACGTATTTGCTTATCACGAGGATCCGTAATCGAGCAGATTATACGCGCCGTTCCAGCTTGGTCGCCGGCGTGGAAATGAAAAGAAGCTGCCCCTGTATTCGCATCAAGCGCCACCGAACGATAAGCCTTGGGGTTCTTATTCTCATCTTCGTGCTCAGCTTTTCCATCCAAGTAATATAAAGCCCCCGAATCGAGCCCTTGGACGATATTGCAACCGAATACTTCCGTGCCACCTGGAACAGGTAACGCACCTTGGCGAGCCTCAACATAGAGAGTTGTAGTATAAGGCGCATAGGCTCCCAAATTGGCAACCTGGTGTGAAATATTCAAGGGCAATTGAGCCTTCACTGATCGCAGCGTAATGCTGTACGGTTCACTGGTGGAACCCGAACTACCCCCACCTCCACCACAAGCGGCAAGGAACCCAAGGGCTGCCATGGCAAATATTTTAAGAGATCTCATCATATATTTTTCCATCTTCCAATCAAAATCATCTGGTGGGGCCACGATCAGAAATCACTTTCGGCGTGATAAAGACCAACATCTCCCGTTTTGTAGACTCTTTCGTTCTACTCTTAAACAAATTACCGACCACCGGCACATCACCGAGCACAGGAATTTTATTTTCTTGATTGGTGTCCTCCATCTCAAAAATCCCACCAATCACTACCGTGCCGCCATTTTCTATCAATATTTGCGTCTTGATATGTTTTGTATCAATTGCCACACCTTGGGTAGTAGTCTCGCCCCGACTATCTTTATTGATATCGAGGTCCAATATTATGTTACCTTCCGGCGTAATTTGAGGAGTCACCTCCAGTTTCAAGACAGCCTTCTTGAAGGCGAGAGTCGTAGCACCATTTGGTGCCGTTATAGAATAAGGGTATTCCGTGCCTTGCTCAATCAAAGCCTTCGTCTGGTCAGCAGTGATGATTCTCGGGCTAGATACAATACGCCCTTTTCCATCCGCCTCCATAGCAGAAAGCTCAAGGGTCAAGAATCGATTGGCAGCAGAGTTAAAGATCGAAAGCGCAAAGCTTCCAACACTGTTCACGTTGGACAAGCTTGCTGGAAGATTGACGAAATTTCCGGTGGTAGTGGTAGTTCCACCCGCGCCGCTCGAAGCTACAGCGTTGTTGTAACTCGTGCCAAAAGCCACCCGATTGTCACCACCAATGCCATAGCCGCCATCCCCTCCCCGATTGGCACGCAAATCCGTGCCACCCAGGCGCACGCCGAGGGATCGCCCAAAGGAATCACGCGCCTCAACAATTCGGGCTTCAATCAGCACTTGGCGTACTGCAACGTCAAGCGAAAGGAGGAGCTGACGCACTTCCTCGAGCTTGCTGGGCGTATCGGTAACGAAAAGCTGATTGGTGCGAGGCTCAGAAATGGCACTACCGCGCTCAGAAAGAAAACGGGTTGACGTTCCGCCACCGCTGCCAGTGCTCGATGTCAACTGGGTAATCATGTCCGCCGCCTTAGCGTAGTTCAGCTGGAATGCCTGAGTCTTGAGCGGCTCTAATTTCTGAATGGCCAAGGCAGCCTCAAAATCCTTCTTGGTGCGAGCGTCGATTTCATCCTTCGGAGCAATCCACAACACCGTTCCCGACTTGCGCATTCCTAGGCCCTTTGCATCCATGATGATCTGCAAGGCTTGGTCCCAAGGAACGTCCTTAAGGCGGAGTGTGAGCGCCCCTGTCACGGTGTCGGAGGTGACGATATTGAAATTGGTGAAATCTGCGATTACCTGTAGGAGCGATCGAACTTCGATATTTTGAAAATTCAGAGAGAGCTTCTCTCCACTGTATCCAGGCCCTTTGGTGAGCTTGGAAAGATCTACCTTCTTTTGCCGAATTTCAACAACAAATTGATTATCACTCTGATAAGCACTGTGCTCCCATTCACCCACGGGCTCAATCACCATCCGCACACGCTCCCCTTGCTGGGATGTGGTGATGTTTTGTACCGACGTACCGAAGTCAGTCACATCAAGACGGCGACGCAACCCTTCCGGCAGCGAGGACCGGAGAAAATCAACGGTCAACCCTTTGCCCTGCTGCCGCAAATCCACGCCCACTTGGCTGTTCGCGAGCCCCACAATGATTCGACCCGACCCATCGGAGCCCCGACGGAAATCAACGTCTTTCAGAGGCAAGGTTTCAGCATTACCGCTCTCAGAAAAAACGGCGACAGTTGCTTGCTGAGCTGCAGCAGCGGATGCTGTCACCGGCACAAGAGAAATCAGCAGTACTTTACCCTGCACTTCTGCTTGATAAGAAGTCGCCTGCTTGAGATTGAGCACCAAGCGCGCCCTGTCTCCAGCCTGCACAATATTGATGGATTTAAGATTACCCTGATTGACATCGACCGATGATCGCCCCATAGCGTTAGATGTTCCTGGGAAATCCAGGGCAATACGTGCAGGCGATTGAATGGCAAAACCACTTGGAACGGCGGAAAGCGGCTGCGAAAGTTCAACGCGAACGACTTCGGCGCCGCCCTGCATGGAGCCAGTAACCGCTTCAATGGCGCTCTGCGCCATGGCCATAGTCGCTGCAAACGTCGCCGCCACAGCAAGCAGGGCATTTCTGTAGCGACTCATAATCCAGATGTTTTTCGTTGTCATTTCTTCCCCTCTTGCAGGTCAAGCGATGCGGTCCGCTCTATCCAATCTCCCGTCGCGTCTTGCACTATTTCACGCAGCTGGATCGATGTTTCCGAGATCTTGGTGATCTTTCCATAATTCTGACCAAGGTAATTACCAACTCGAACCTGATAGAGCAGGTTATCGATCTTAAGAAGAGCGGTAGGAGTTCCCGTTTTATTCAAACTGCCGACCATCACCATTGCGTCAAGTGGATACGCCTCCAAAGGCTCTTTTCGACGTGCCATCTCCGGCGCAATGAGGGTTGCGTTAGAAGCAACCTGCACGGAGTCACGCTTCAGGGCTTGGGTCAACTTGGTCTGGTTGAACGGTTCCACGCCGCCTTCTTGGGTATACGCCTGTGGCAGAAACTTCTTGGGCTCAGTTAATGGTGTAACACGAGGCTTGGTAGTGGCCCGTTGTTCGGTCATCCACTGACGTAACTCATCCTCGCCTGTGGGTCCACATCCAGCCAACACAGCGACACTGCAGATCAGAGCAAAACGGCCGGCCCACATCATTTCTTCCCTCCGGCATTCTTCTGCGCCTGAATCTCTTCCGGATCCAAATATCGGAATGTTCTGGCGGTGGCGTCCATCGACAACATGCCAGCGTCCTTCCCAGCGGGCGCAATCGAGATGTTATTCAACGTCACAATACGCGATAGGTGTGCAACATCCGAGGCAAATGCCCCCATGTCGTGGTACTTGCCAGTCACCCGCACTGCGATCGGCAATTCAGCATAATAGTCTTTCACCACCACCTGCCCTGGTCGGAACAGGTCAAATTGAAGACTGCGCCCCAACCCTGCTTGGTTGATATCCGACAGCAAGGCAGCCATTTCTGCTTTGCTAGGCAACTGCTTTTCAAGCTGGATAACGTACTGTTGTATTTGCTCGCGCTGCTTTTTCAGCTCTTCGAGGCTGACTGCCTTGACAAGCTTCTTTTGGTAATCTTCCCGAAGAACTGTCTCCTTGCCGCGCTCCATTTCGAGTTCCGTCTGATAGTCGGTCAATTTGACGAACCAGAGAACGACTGCCACACCTGCGGCAAGAAACACGCACAGCAGAACTTTGGGCAGCACAGGCCATAGCGATGGATCCTTCGTGTCCAGATTTTTGAACTGACGCTGTAAGTTATTTTGCAGCGCAGCAAAATCAATCTTTGGTGTTTTTGTTTTTGTCATAGGTCACTTCCCCGGGACGACAACAGCCGAGCTTGCAGCGTCCATGACCTTCTGGGCTTCACTGGCCCGAACAAGCTGAAATCGCAGATTGAAAGCAGCAACCCGGCGCTGGTCGCGTGGCGTTAGCGAAACATTACTGGCGACGATTTCCACTAGCTCAGGTTTTGAGAACCATGGGGTGTTGTTGGCCAGGTAACGAAGCATTTCTGATACACGCTCGTTAGACTGTGCCATTCCTTGCATGGAAATGGTCTGCCCACTTTGGCGCATGCTGGTGATGTATACGCCTTCTGGCAGTTGCTTCACCAGTTCATTCAGCAAGTGCACGGGTAAATTGCGGTCGGACTGCAGATCCTCAACTGCCTTCTGCCGCGCACGCAAGGCGGCGATCTCTTCTTCGATAGAAGCAATTTCCTTGATTTGCCCCTCCAGCACCTTGATTTCGCGCTGGAGAAAGCCATTCTTTTCTTGCTGGTCAGTGATCATGACCTGGAACCACCAATAAATGGCTCCCGCAATGGCCAATCCCACCAACAGTGACGCAAACATCGTCGCCTGAAACGTTTCGCGCCGGCGTTTGCGAGCAGCCTCCCGATGAGGGAGCAGATTGATCAATATCACTGCAGGAACCTCCGCATGGCCAAACCACATGAGGTGAGATAAGAGGGTGCTTCGCGGACCATCTTCTTAAGCCTTACGGAACTTCCGATCTCCATGCCGTCAAATGGATTGACGGCACTGCACGCAAACCCGGTCTGCTGGGTCACGGCTTCGGTCAGCCCGGGCAACGGTGCAGAGCCGCCCGCCAACATGATGTGGTCGACGCGATTGTGGGGCGTGCTGGTAAAGAAAAATTGGAGCGCCCGGCCAATTTCCTGGGCCATGCTGTCAACAAATGGTCGGAGCACTGAAGATTGGTAATCCTCGGGCAAGTCCCCGCTGCGCTTCTTGCTTTCGGCCTCTTCGACCGAAAAGCCGTATTGCCGCACGATGAGTTGGGTGAGCTGCGCCCCGCCAAAAGCTTGATCGCGGTCATACAGAACTTCTTCATTCCGAATGACCTGCATGCTTGTCGTGAGTGCACCCACCTCGAACAGAGCGACCAGCGCGTCCACCCCCTTATTGGGCAGCGCTTCGATCAAACGACCCGCCGCGAGGCGCGAGGCATGAGATTCGATGTCGACGACAACCGGCTTGAGACCTGCCGCTTCAGCCAAGCCCTGGCGGTCCTGTACTTTTTCCCGCCGAGAAGCCGCGATCAGCACATCCACATCGCCGGGTGCGCTTTTGCTAGGACCGATCACGCAGAAGTCGAGACTGACCTCATCCAGCGAAAAAGGAATGTACTGGTTCGCTTCAGACTCCACCTGAACTTCGAGTTCCTGCTCGGTCATACCGCCCGGCAAAGTGATCTTTTTCGTGATCACAGCGGAAGGAGGAAGCGCCAACGCGACATTCTTCGTGCGCGTGCCACTTTTCTTGACGAGCCGGCGCAGCGCATCCGCGACTTCATCGAATTTTTCGATGTTGCCGTCAGTGATCCATCCGCGCTCCAGTGGCTCGATAGCGCAACGCTCAAGCACCAACCCACCCGCCTTGTCGCGCCCTAACTCCACCAGCTTGACGCTCGAGGAACTGATGTCGATACCCAGCAGCGGTGCGGACTGGCGACTAAAAAAAGACCCCATAGAGATCAAGATCGGTCCCCTGTAACTTGCCAAAATGACGCAACAAAACTTAACATTTCACATGAATGCTATCAGTAAGATAGTTCTCCAGCAAAGAGTTTTGGCCTTCCGCATTCTTCTGGGCGTTGTCAAAAGCAGACGATTCAGACCCTCGGCGTAATCTCAAAAGGGGCGGTCAGCGAGGACACGACGCCTATCACCCACTGCCTCCTTTCCTAAATTCCGAGGGAGGATGCGTCCTTTTTATAATGGCGCTCTTTTCTATCCGGAGCGATATGGCGCCCCCCCTCCCCAACCCACCGTCTCAGAAGCCAAGCTCCACTGCGGCCAAGCCACGCACCGGCGCAACGCGCTGGATTTTTCGGATCTTGTTGTGGGCCCTGGGGCTGGGCCTTGCAGGGGGCTTGGCGCTGCTACTCGTCATCGCTGTAGCCCTGGCCATGGCTTACCCCAATCTTCCGGACGTGTCCGATCTTGCGGACTACCGCCCCAAGCTCCCGCTGCGGGTTTACTCGTCCGAGGGTGCGCTGCTGGGCGAGTTCGGGGAAGAGCGACGCAACCTCACACCTATCCGCGAAATTCCAGCCGTGATGAAGGATGCAGTGCTCGCCATTGAAGACACCCGCTTTTTTCAGCACGGCGGCGTTGATTACAAAGGAATGCTGCGAGCAGGGCTGGCCAATCTCGGACGTGTCAAAAGCCAAGGCGCATCCACTATCACAATGCAGGTGGCACGCAATGTTTATTTGTCATCCGAAAAAACATTTACACGGAAAATTTACGAAATCTTACTAACATTCAAACTCGAGCATTTGCTCACCAAGGACCAAATTCTCGAGATTTACATGAACCAGATTTACCTTGGCAACCGCGCGTATGGTTTTGCAGCTGCCTCTGAATCTTATTTTGGTAAACCGCTGAAATCCATTTCCATCGCCGAAGCAGCGATGCTCGCGGGCCTGCCCAAGGCTCCCTCGGCATACAACCCCATCAGCAATCCCAAGCGCGCCCGTGTGCGCCAGCTTTACATCATTGACCGGATGGAAGAGAACGGGTTCATCACTGCTCAGGAAGCAACCCAGGCCCGCAAGGAAGAGGTGAAAATCCGATCCGGCCAAGACAATACGCGCGTTCATGCCGAGTACGTTGCCGAGATGGTCCGGCAGCTGATTTTCAGCCAATATGGCAACGAGGCCTACACCCGCGGACTGAATGTGTACACCACGCTGAACGCCGGCGACCAAGAGGCCGCCTATGTGGCCCTGCGGCGCGGCATCATGGACTACGAACGGCGCCAGCACTATCGCGGTCCCGAAAAATTCGTGGCCCTTCCCGAGTCAGCCCAGGAAGTCGAGGACGCGATCGACGACGCATTGGCCAACCATCCGGACAACGGCGATGTCCTTTCGGCCGTGGTGCTCGAAGCCAATGCCCGCAAGATTGTCGCGGCGCGCGCCAACGGCGACATGCTCGAGATCACGGGGGACGGCCTCAAACCCGCGCAGTCGGGACTGAGCGACAAGGCTCCAGCCAACATCAGGATCCGCCGGGGTGCGGTGATTCGCGTGGTCAGGACACCCAAGAACACTTGGGAAGTCACGCAGCTCCCCGAAGTGGAGGGCGCCCTGGTGGCACTCGATCCTCGCAGCGGCGCCATCAAGGCCCTGGTGGGCGGCTTCGACTTCGAGAAGAACAAGTTCAACCACGCCGCCCAAGCCTGGCGTCAGCCGGGCTCGAGTTTCAAGCCTTTCATCTACTCCGCCGCACTTGAAAAAGGCTTTACACCCGCAACCGTCATTAACGACGCCCCTCTTTTCTTCGACGCCGGGGTTACTGGCGGGCAGCCGTGGGAGCCCAAGAACTACGACGGCAAGTACGATGGCCCCATGACCATGCGCACAGGCCTGGCCAAGTCCAAGAACATGATCTCCATACGGATTCTGCAGGCCGTCGGACCCAAGACGGCGCAGGAGTGGATCACCCGTTTCGGGTTCGAGGCAGAGAAACACCCTGCTTACCTCACCATGGCACTGGGTGCGGGCTCCGTCACCCCCTTGGAAATGGCATCGGCGTATTCAGTGTTCGCCAACGGCGGCTACCGCATCAACCCTTGGTTGGTGACGCGCGTAACCGACCACAAGGGGCGCGTCATTTCCGAGAATCCACCGCCTGCCGCCAGCGACATGCCGCGCGCCATCGACGCACGGAACGCGTTCATCATGGACAACCTGCTGCAGGAAGTGACCCGCTCTGGAACCGCAGCACGCGCGCAAGCCACCCTCAAGCGGCCCGATCTGCACGGCAAGACCGGCACCACCAATGATTCGGTGGACGCATGGTTCGCCGGCTACCAGCCCACCATGACGGCAGTGACCTGGATCGGCTACGACAAGCCCCGCAACCTGGGCAGCCGAGAAACCGGCGGCGGGCTGAGCCTTCCGGTATGGATCAATTTCATGGAGCGGGCGCTCAAGGGGGTGCCCGTGATGGAAACTACCGTTCCTCCCGGCGTGGTGAACGTCGGCGGCGAATGGTTCTATGAGGAATATGCGCGCAATGCGGGGGTCGCCAGCGTAGGGGTAGACGACCGGCCTGCCGCTGCTGGCGGGCCGGCTGCGCCCCATGCGCCGCCTCCGACCGAAGAACGCAACCGCATTCTCGACTTGTTCCGCAACTGAGCGAAACCCAGCGTGAACGGCTCCGCTGAGTTGTGCGCGCGGGTATCGCAACCTCAGGAGGCGGCCCGACTTCGAAGGAGCGATTGCCGTTCAGCACGGCAAGGCTCCAATTCAGCGGACCAGCGGGGCATCTCAGGCAGTGAAACGGATCGGCGCACCCGATTGCTGGGTAGCGTCCTGGCTGAGGCGCTCGAAGAACTCGCCTGCGCCTTTCGTGTCCTGCCACGCAGCGCCATCGAAACGGTAGTGGTAGCCCCCTGACCGTGCCGCCATCCACACCTCGTGCAGCGGTTTTTGCAGGTTGATGATGATCTGGCTGCGGTTGGGAAACGTCAGGGTAACCATACCGCCGGAGCGCTGGTTGTCCACGTCCACCTCACCCGCGTCGTTGATGCGATCGCAACTGCGCTCGACGGCCAGCAGCAATTTTTCTGCGTGGTCCAGGAATTCAAGGTCGGTCATACAATTTACGCATGTTGAGAGCTTCGCAAATTCTAGTCAGGACCATTGCCCTTGCGGCGAGTACGGCAGCACTGTGGGGCTGCGGCCAACGTGGGCCTCTCTATCTGCCGGGAACTCCAGAGGCGCGGCAAAGGGCTACCTTGCCCGAAACCCTTTCTCCCTCCCAGAACAATCCCGCACCAGCGCCCACTTCGTCCGCGTCTGCAACCCGCTGAACGCGGCGCAACAGCCCTCACAGCAAGGGCTCTTGGCTTGATTTTCATCAAGCATAAAAAGTAGGGTTACTCGTACAGTCGGTCTTTTATTGCACCGCAGCATCGACATGGCCCTGGAACTCTACCGTGACAAAAATCATTCGTGCCTCATGTTCACCGATCTCATCGAAGAAGATGGGCAGGCGGTGCAGGCCAACCAGTTCCTGATCGTCGACGATGACACGGGCGCCATCATCGATCCCGGTGGCAACCTGGCTTTCAACGAATTGTTCATGGGCATGTCGAAGCACTTCCCGCCCAGCAAGCTCGCCTACGTCATTGCATCGCACGCCGACCCGGACATCATTGCCTCGCTGGACCGCTGGATGAGCACCACCCAGGCCTCGCTGGTGATTTCGCGCGTGTGGGAGCGTTTCGCTCCGCATTTCACAAAGGTCGGCAAGACCGAAAACCGCGTGATCGGCGTGCCCGACAGCGGAGGGCACCTGCCTCTGGGCCGCCACGAGCTCGTGCTTTTGCCGGCCCACTTCATGCACTCGGAGGGCAATTTTCACTTCTACGATCCTGTCAGCCGCATTCTCTTCACCGGCGACCTGGGCGTTTCGATGATGTCGGGCGCGGAGTCCCGCATTCCGGTTACCGATCTTGCAGCGCACATTCCCCGCATGGAAGGCTTTCATCGGCGCTACATGGTCTCCAACAAGATTCTGCGGCTGTGGGTTCGCATGGCCCGCCAGCTGGACATCGCCATGCTGGTGCCCCAACATGGCGCGCCCATTCTGGGCAAGAAAGCCATCGCAGAATTCCTGGACTGGATCGAAAACCTCATGTGTGGCATCGACCTGTTCGACGACCGTGCCTACCAGTACCCCTCTGCCCACATCGATCCGGTGAGCCGGCAACTGCGCCCCGCATTGCGGGCCGTGAATGCGTAGCTTCCATGGATAAAACAGTCCCTTGCGCTTTCTGCACGGACGTTAATAGCTATATTTAAAATAGCAATCAGGAAAGTGGAGTGGCGGAGCCCGGACGCCCGGGCGCACGCTCCCTGGCCATGCGCCGCCACAGGCGCCATCCGAGCAGGGCTGCGAGGATGGCGCCATACACGGCCACTTCGGCGAAATTGTTCTTGCCGGCACGCATCCAGAAGAAGTGCAGGATGGCGAGGCCTGCCACCGCATACACCGCTCTGTGCAGCGCTTGCCATCGGCGCCCACCCAAGGCGCGGATTGCGCGCGGGAACGACGTGGCCGCCAACAGCGCAAGCACGCAGAATGCGGAAAAACCCACAAGGATGAACGGGCGCTTCGCGATGTCACGCAAGATCTCGGCCAGATCGAACCCCATGTCGAACCAGCTGTAGCTCAGCAGGTGCACGAGCCCGTAGAAAAACACAAACAGGCCCAGCATGCGCCTGAACCGTGCCCATTGCGGGGTGGACGTCATGACACGCAATGGGGTCACGGCCAGCACGAGGCAGAGGGCGCGCAAAGTCCAGTCACCCGTGGCGCGGATCAGGGCCTCTGCGGGGTTGGCACCCAACTGGTCGGCCGCAGCGGCAAACACCAGCCAGGCCAGTGGCAGCAGGCAGAGCACGAACACCACCGGCTTTGCTGCCGGGTGAAGCAGAATTTTTCGCATGGGTGCGCCGCCGGTTGTCGGCAGCGGGGTTCAGTAGAACTTCTTGAGGTCCATGCCCGTGTAGAGCTGCCCCACCTGCGCCTCGTAGCCGTTGAACATCAGCGTCTTGCGCTTCTTGGCGAAAAGCCCGTCTTCGCCAATGCGCCGCTCGGTGGCCTGACTCCAGCGGGGATGGTCCACCTCGGGGTTCACATTCGAATAGAAACCGTATTCCTGCCGGGCCGCCTTGTTCCAGGCGGTGGAGGGTTCTTTTTCGACGAAGCGGATCTTGACAATGCTCTTGGCACTCTTGAAACCATACTTCCACGGCACCACCAAGCGGACTGGCGCGCCATTCTGGGGGGGCAGCATCTCGCCGTACATGCCGAAGGCCAGCAGCGTGAGGGGGTGCATGGCTTCGTCGAGGCGCAGTCCTTCGGTATAGGGCCAGTCGAGCACGCGCGAGCCCACATAGGGCATGGTCGCCTTGTCGGCGAGCGTCACGAACTCAACGTATTTGGCGCTGCCCTGCGGCTCCACCCGCCGGATCAGCTCGGCCAGCGAATACCCTACCCACGGGATGACCATGGACCAGCCCTCGACGCAGCGCAGCCGATAAATGCGCTCTTCCTGTGCACCCAGCTTGAGCAAATCGTCGAGGCCGTATTTGCCCGGCTTCCTGACCAGCCCTTCCACCTCGACCGTCCAGGGGCTCGTCTTGAGCGTGTGCGCATTGCGAGCGGGGTCGGCCTTGTCGGTGCCAAACTCGTAGAAATTGTTGTAGCTCGTGGCGTCAAGGTAGCTGGTGGGTTTTTCCAATGACACCGCACCGGGCACAGCCGACCTGGCGGCTTGCAGCGGCGCCTGCTTGCCAGGACGGGGGGGCAGCGTCTGCGCCAGGGCGCTGCGCCCCGCCCACGACGCGAGCGCAGCACCTGCAGCCCCACCGGCCATCAGCCGCAACAGGTCACGGCGCCCCTCGTACACATCTTTGGGCGTGATTTCGCTGGAAGGCAGATGAAAGCCGGATGCACGGGATGGGATCAGCATGGCAGGACTCCGAAGGTTGAACGTGCGGCACCTCCAGCATGGAGACCCGCAGGAGGATTTCGTTCCCTGCGGCAACGCCGCATGCCGCGGCCCCGTCAACGGCAATTACAGGGTGCCGTAGCTGTGCAGGCCGCTCAGGAACATGTTCACCCCCAGGAAGGCGAACGTGGTGACCACCAGCCCCACCAGCGCCCACCAGGCGGACACCGTGCCGCGCAGCCCCTTCATGAGCCGCATATGCAGCCACGCTGCGTAGTTGAGCCACACGATCAGCGCCCAGGTTTCCTTGGGGTCCCAGCTCCAGTAGCCCCCCCAGGCCTCGGCGGCCCACAGGGCCCCCAGCACCGTGGCAATGGTGAAGAAGGCAAAGCCGACGGCGATGGACTTGTACATCAGGTCGTCGAGGATTTCAAACGACGGCAATCGCAATGCAATGCGGCGCCGGCCAAAAAGGATGCTGGCCACGATGAACGCCGAAATACCGAAATACACCATCCAGTAACTGCTGCCCGCCTCTGCCCCCGTCTGCCGGAAAACCACGGGCTCGAAACACAGCACCACACCCAGCAACCACAGCGGCGCCAGCTTGTACCACCGCGTTTCGGTAGCCTGCTGCTTGATCAGATAGGCAAACGCCACCATGGCCGACAGTGCAAAAGTACCGTAGCCAATGAAATTGGCCGGCACGTGCAGCTTCATCCACCAGCTCTTGAGGGCCGGCACCAGGGGTTGGATCTCGTGTGCTTCACGGATAACCGTGTACCACAGCAGAAAGCCCACGGCAGCGCTCACCACCAGCATCACGAAGCCGCCCAAGGCGCGCGTCTGGTAATGCTCCTCGTAATAAAGGTAGAAAGCGGCGGTGATCCAGCAAAAGAGCACGAACACTTCGTAAAGGTTGCTCACGGGGACATGTCCCACGTCACTGCCGATCAGGTAGCTTTCATACCAGCGAACCAGCGTTCCTGTGAGGGCCATGCCCACCGCCACCCAAACGAGGCGCGAGCCAATCAGGCCCATGGTGTGGCCCTCGCCCCGGGCAAACATGCCCAGCCAGTAGAAGATGGTGCTCATGAAAAAAAGCATGCTCATCCACAGGATGGCCGACTGGCTGGACAAAAAGTACTTGAGTCCAAACACCGTGTCGGCCCGAGCAAGATTGCCGGCGCCATCCTGCTGGTACAGGCCAATCGCTACCAGGGCCAGCGCCACCACCACCAGCATCAGCACCCGCAGCGGGCGCCAGAACCATCCCAACCAGACGGTGCACGGAATGGCCCCCAGCAGGATGCCTTTTTCGTACACATCCATGTAGCTGCCATAGCGCTGCAGCACATACAGCCCGCCCACCGCCACAATCGCGGCAAACAGCCAGTCGAACCAGTTGCGGCGGGAGAAAAACCCCTCGTTGAGGGCGATGGTGGTTGTGGTGGCGGTATTCATGCGTTGCCTCAGTGGGGGCGTGCCCCGATCAGTTTCTCTGCGAGCTGGACGAACTCGCGGTCGCCGTCCAGGGTCTTGCGATTGGTGGACAGCGCCATCAGTGCGTGCGACTGGCCCTCATGCGGTGCAACCCACACCCACACGCGCCGTTCGCGAACGTACAGCATGGCAAAAACGCCCAGAATCAGCAAGGCACAGCCCAGATAGACAATGTTCTTCCCAGGGGCTCGCGCCACCTGGAACACGCTGGCCTGCACCTGGGTGAAGTCCTTGAGTTCGAATGCGAGCGGTGCGGGGTAGATCTGGGCGTCGCTCAGCGAGAGCACCGCCTGGGTCATGAATGCCTGGGTCTGGTCGCTCTGGGCCAGCGGCTTGAGGCCGGCGCGCTCGCGCGTGAGCTGGGCCAGTTCGAACAGCGCCCCGTTCAGGATGCGCACCAGCACCTCGCCAGCCCGCGAGCGCTCTGCTTCGGGTACGTTGGCTTCCATGAAATCCGAAATCGCCTGCAGGCCGCCGGTCCTCTTGCCGTCCGGCCCCGCGCTTCCGGCATACAAGGCCAACGCCCGGGATGCAGATTGCGACAGCTGCTCGGCCAGCTCGGGGCGGGATGCCTCTACCGCTTGCGACACATACCGGTGCACCGCCTGGTCGCGCGCCGCAGGGTCGGCCAGTGCCGCGCGCAGGCGCAAGAAGCCTTCCATGGTGCCCTGGTCGTCGGCGGGAACGCGCAGGTAGCGGAAGGGGTCGGAGGGGTTTTCGCGCACGCCGAGCAAAAACACCGGCACGCCGTCCCCCGTGTCCACCGGCAGCATGTAGTTATGGAATTCACGCGCCTGCCCCGCAGCATCGCGCAGCTTGTAGCTCACGCTGGGGCCTACGTTGCGCAGCTCCTTCTTGGTGACCGTCTTGTTTGCAGCGCCCAGGCGCGACTCCACCGATTCACGCAGATCCACCTTGCGCACATCGGCGCCCGAGCCGGGAGCGCCGCTTCCGTCACCAAAATTCTCGACGTTGATCGTGCGCAGGGCCGTGAACTCGAGCGTGAGCGTTTCGCCACCGGACGCACCGTCCTTGGCGGACAACTGGGTTGATCCACCCACCACGCCCTCGATATCGAACGCCTTGGCGCCCGCCGCCATGGGCACGGCGCGCAGCTTGAGGTGCGAGCCGCCGTCGTCGAAGCTTGACTGGTAGATTTCAATACCTTTGTAGCTGGCAGGGTGGTTCACCTCGACGCGGGCGGGCGTCTTCTCGCCCGTGGCCTTGTCGTGGATGATGATGTCGCTGGCAAACAGCTTGGGCATGCCCGTGGAGTAATGCTCCACGATGAATTTCTTGAGTTCGATGGCGAAGGGCAACTCCTGCAACAGCACGCCGTCGGACTGGCTGAGAATGGCCGTGCTCGACTGCGTGCCTTCGGCAACCACCAAGTTGCCACGGAAGGTGGGGTTGCGCTCGGACAGGCGGTGCTCGGGCTTCACTTCGGAGATCAGGCCGCTGCCGGCATAGGGCGTCTTGCCGCCCAGCAGCATCTGCGCCCGAACGATGAGGTCTCCGTCGAACAACCCCCCCAGGCAGATGAGCACGATGGCGCTGTGCGCCGCGATATAGCCGATCTTGTTGGCAGCCCCGGCTTTGGCGGCCACCATCCAGCCGGTACCGGTGCCCGTGGCGGACTCGCGCTGCTGCAGACGAACCTTCCAGCCGCCGCTGGCCAGCGTGCTGCCGATGCGCCGCGCCGCCGCCTCGGCCGATTCGGCCAGCGGTGCCTCGGCTTTGTGGTGGAAGGCCCTCAGGCTTTGCTCGCGGATGTTTTCCTTGTAAACCTTCAGGTCCACCAGAATCTTGGGGGTGTTGCGGGCAATGCACAACGAAGTGCTGATCACCAGGAAGGCCAGGATCAGCAGAAACCACCACGCGCTGTACACCGCATTGAGCTGAATGGCCGCGAAAAGCTCCGCCCAGAACGGGCCGAACTGGTTGACATAGTTCACCGCAGGTTCGTGCTGCTTGAGCACCGTGCCGATGACCGATGCGATGCAAATCACCGTCAACAGCGAAATGGCGAAGCGCATGGAAGACAGCAGCTCGACGCCTGCGCGCAGGGCCTGGGGGCCGGACCGGACTTGAACGCCGTGGGTGATGTCAGACATGGGAGATGTGAACGCGGTGCACTAAAGCAAAAAGGGCGGGGCCATCTGGAGGATGGGCCCGCCCGTCTTGGGGTTTGTTATTGGCGGTTGGTTCCAGGCTTCCCGCCTGGCGGGGCCAGCAAGATCACGAAAACTCAGCGCAGGCCGGCAATGTAGTCGGCCACTGCCTTGATTTCGCGGTCGTTGAGCTTGGCCGCCACCTGGGTCATCTGGATGCTGTTGGCACGTGAGCCATCGCGAAAGCTATTGAGTTGTGCCACGGTGTAGTCGGCATGCTGGCCCGACAGGCGGGGGTACTGCGCGGGGATACCAGCGCCGTTGGGGCTGTGGCAGCCGGCGCAGGCAGCGATCTGGCGGTCGGCAATGCCGCCGCGGTAGATGCGCTCACCCATGGCGACCAGGGCCTTGTCGGAAGAGAAACCGGGCTTGGCGGGCTTGGACGCGGCCCAGTAAGCGATGTTCTTCATGTCCTCGTCGGTCAGCATCGACGCAAAACCCTTCATGACGGCGTTGTTGCGCTTGCCGGACTTGAATTCCTGCAGCTGCTTGACCAGATACTCGGGATGCTGCTGCGACAGCTTCGGGTTGGCAGCGATGGCGGAATTGCCATCGGCACCGTGGCATGCGGCGCACACTGCAGCGAAGCTGGCCTCGCCCTTGACCAGGTCGGGCTTGGCCTTGGTCGGCGTTGCGGGAGTTTCGCCCGCAGAAAAGGCCGGGAAAGCGGGCGCTGCCAGTGCGGCAGCCATCAGCATAGAGGCGAGCAACTTCATATCGAGGGTCTGTATTTAGGTCCGCAAAACCACGCGATTCTACAATGAGGCTCCAACGCATCCCAATTTTCCATGACGACACCCTCCTCCGCGCCAGTTGCTGGCACCCTGCCGCCCGCACCTGACGCCAAGATCGCCATGGGCTGGATGCACACCGCCCGGTTCCTGACCACCGCCGCGCAACTGCACCATTTGCCCCCGATCGACGTGCCCGAGATCGCTTTCGTGGGTCGCTCCAACGCGGGCAAATCCACCTGCATCAACACGCTCACCCAGCAAAAGCAGCTGGCCTTCGCGTCCAAGAAACCCGGCCGCACGCAGCACATCAACCTGTTCGCGCTGGGCAAGCAGGGCGTGACCGACGCGGTGCTGGCCGATCTGCCGGGTTATGGCTATGCCGCGGTGTCGCGCTCTGACAAGGTGCGCTGGCAGCAGGTGATGGTGAATTACCTCGTCAGCCGCCCGGGCCTCACGGGCATCGTGCTGCTGTGCGATCCGCGCCTGGGCCTGACCGAGCTGGACGAAGCGCTGCTCGAAGTGGTGCGCCCTCGGGTGGAGGAGGGACTGAAATTCCTGATCGTCCTGACCAAGGCCGACAAACTCACGCGCGCCGAGCAGGCCAAGGTGCTGTCGATTACGCGACTGCAGGCGGGCGGCGGCGAGGTCAAGATGTTCTCGGCCCTCAAGAAGCAAGGCGTGGACGATGTGGCGCAACTGCTGTGGCAGTGGGCACACCCCGTGGTGCCGGCAGCCGCAGAAGCCCCCGCGCCCGCGCCGGAAATTCCTGAGGATTCTCAGCAAGATTAGCCCCTGGCGCTCATGTATCCAGCGGCATTAGCTACGAAATACATAGCACCATGATCACCACCCAAGACGTTGCCTTGCCGCACGGCATCACCCTGCAATGCCGCGTGAGCGGCGTGGCGGGGCGGCCCACACTCGTCTTCTTGCACGGTTTTCCCGAAGGCGCGTTCATCTGGGATGCTCTGCTGCTGCACTTCGCGCGGCCCGAGAACGGCGGCTACCGCTGCGTGGCGCCGTACCTGCGGGGCTTTGGCGCGTCGAGCAGCCCGAAGGAAGTGGAGGCCTACCGCGCCAAGCATCTCGTGCAGGACCTTGCCGCGCTGATCGCTGCCGAGTGCCCTGGCGGTGCGCTGGAGTGCCTTGTGGCGCACGACTGGGGCGGCGCAGTGGCCTGGAACCTGGCCAACCAGCAACCCGGGCTCATGAAGCGGTTGGCGATCTTCAACTCACCGCACCCCGGCGCCTTCTTGCGCGAACTGCAGCACAACCCCGCACAGCAGGCCGCCAGCCAGTACATGCACTTCCTGTGCAGGCCCGACGCCGAAACCCTGCTGGCCGAAGACGGCTTCCGCCGCCTCTTCGGTTTTTTCGACACGCCCCAGGGCGACAGCCCGGCATGGCTGACCCCTGCAGTGCGTACGCAATACACCGAACTGTGGCGCCATGGCCTGACCGGCGCCTGCAACTACTACCGCGCCAGCCCGCTGCGCCCTCCGCGCGAGGGTGACCCGGCAGCCCAGGCCATCACCCTGCCCGATTCAATGCTGACCGTGCACGTGCCCACGCTGGTGCTGTGGGGGATGGCCGATCCCGCCCTGCTGCCCGGCTTGCTCGACGGCCTGCCGGGCTGGGTGCCGCAGCTGCAATTGCAGCGGGGGGAGGGTGCATCGCACTGGATCGTGCATGAACTTCCCGAGCGGGTTGCCACTGAATTGCAGCGGTTTTTGCAATCAAAACAATAGCAACAAGCGCTTGGCGGGCAAGCGCATAAGGCCATTTTGATCCAAAGGTCTGGTCCGATGCCCGTCGCCGGCCGAGAACGGCGCGTCTGCGGCGCGCGCCGTGGCGATGGAGCACGGGGTTGGATGCGCCATCCGTGTATCGCACCGGCCTCTTCTGAAAGCCCCTCTCCTTTTGCCGACTTGCCCGCTGTCTTGCAATCAGGTGCTCACCCGTTTGGTTTCCGTCGTCGCCCCGGTCGGGCCAAAATCCGCAACCACCCCGCCGAAGCTGGAACCCATTCGTGGCGTGCCGGGCATTTCAGTACACAGGGGGCTCGCCGGGCGGCCGCGTCTTGAAACGCTTGTGCACCCAGTAGTACTGCCCAGGCATGGTGTCTATGTAGCTCTGCAGGCGGCGGTTCATCTCCGCGGTGTCAGCCTCGACATCTTCGGACGGATAGCCCTCCCAGGCGGGCGTGATCTCGGCCACGTAGCCGGTGGGCGTAAGGCGCGTGTACATGCCGACCACCTTGGCCCGCCCCAGCCGCGCAAACCGGGGCAGCGAAGGAACCGTGGCAGCCAGGGTGCCGTAGAACGGCACGAAGATGGACTCTCCGGGCCCGAAATCCATGTCCGACAACAAGTACAGCAGCCCCCCCTTGCGCAGGTTGGAAATGATGGGCTTGACCCCATCGGCGCGGTTGAGCATGCGCACATCGCCAAAGCGCTGGCGCCCCGCCATGAACCAGGCATCCACGGCCGGATCGGGATGGGTCGAGAAGATCGACGTGAACGCGCGCGTCGTGCGCAGCGGCAATGCCAGCCCACCCGCGTCCATGCCGTAGAAGTGCGGCGCAAAAATGATGGTGGGGGTGTCGCCCTCCAGCTCGTGCAGCGCGCCCTGCAGCTTCACGCGTTCCAGCACCACCTCGCGCGGCGCGGCCCACAGCCAGCTGCGGTCCAGCCAGGTCTGGCAGAACACCACAAAGGTCTCGCGCGCCCACTGGCGGCGCTGTGCGGCCGGCGCATCTGGAAAGCACAGCTCCAGATTGCGCAAGGCAACCCTGCGGCGCGGAGCAGCCAGCAGGTAGAGCAACTGGCCAATGCACCACCCCAGCGCCCGCAACGCGGGCAGCGGCACATGGGCGAGCACCCGCATGAACCACACCCCCAGACGCCCGGTCATTCCGTCACCCCTGCCGCGGCTTCTGCGCGCGGCTGCTTGTAGCGGGCATATCCCCAGAGGTATTGCTGCGGGCATTGGCGGATGAGATGCTCCATGGCCTGATTGATCTGCAAAACGGCACTTTCAAGCCGCTCGTCCAGCGGCACAGGCAGGGGTTCGAAGTGGGTGACGAAACCACGGCCCCAGGGCAGGCGTTCGCAACGCGCCAGCACCACGGCCGCGCCGGTCTGCTGCGCCAGGCGCACGGCCAGCGTCATCGTATAGGCGTCCCGGCCAAAGAAAGGCGACCACACGCCCTGCCCGTCGGGCGGCACCTGGTCGGGCAGCAGGCCCACCGCCTCGCCGCGGCGCAGTGCCTTGATCATCTGGCGCACCCCCGACAGGGTGGTGGGCACGGCCAACATGCCAGGGCGGTTGCGCGCGGTCTCCATCACCGAAGCCAGCCAGGCCTGCCGAGCAGGGCGGTACAGCACCGTGATGGGGCCGCGCGCAGCACTCCAGCGCCGCGCCGCCACCTGGGCGGACAGCTCGAAACAGCCCTGGTGGGGCGTGAGGAACACGATGCCACGCCCGGCCGCGTAGGCTTGCTCCACGCAGGCCTCCCCGGTCATCCGGCTGGGCAAGGGCGCACCCAGCCACAGGCGTGGCAATTCGGCCACCATGCGCCCGGCGTGCCCCACGGCGGCGCGCACTTCGCCAAACCGGTAGCCCGCCCGTCGCGCGTTCTCCACAAGACGCTTGCGGTACACGGGCGAAACGGCAAAAACCACCCATCCCATGGCCGCGCCCATGACATGCAGCAACCACAGTGGAAATACGGAAAAGAATCTAAAGACGACTGGCATTAAAATAAAGGGGTCGCTGAGTTAAATGAGCAACTTGCAGGGCGACGTTAAAAAAATCTGCTAAAGCGTTCGCCAGAGCTCCTTCGGGGTGAGGGCAACGCCCCAAATGCCGCAGCACAGGAGTTTATTCAAATGGCGAACGACTTTCTCTTTACCTCGGAATCCGTCTCCGAAGGCCACCCCGACAAGGTTGCCGACCAGATCTCGGACGCGATTCTCGATGCGATCTTCAAACAGGATCCCCGCTCGCGCGTCGCCGCCGAAACGCTGACCAACACCGGCCTCGTGGTGCTGGCGGGCGAGATCACCACCAACGCGCACGTGGACTACATCCAGGTGGCACGCGACACCATCAAGCGCATCGGCTACGACAACACCGACTACGGCATCGACTACAAGGGCTGCGCCGTGCTGGTGGCCTACGACAAGCAGTCCAACGACATCGCCCAGGGCGTGGACCACGCCAGCGACGACCACCTGAACACCGGCGCCGGCGACCAGGGCCTGATGTTCGGCTACGCCTGCGACGAAACGCCCGAGCTGATGCCCGCGCCCATCTACTACGCGCACCGCCTCGTCGAGCGCCAAGCCCAGCTGCGCAAGGATGGCCGCCTGCCGTTCCTGCGCCCGGACGCCAAGTCGCAAGTGACCATGCGCTACGTGGACGGCAAGCCCCACAGTATCGACACCGTGGTGCTGTCCACCCAGCACCACCCCGACCAATCGGAAACGCCCACCAAGATGAAGCAGAGCTTCATCGACGCCGTGATCGAGGAAATCATCAAGCCCGTGCTGCCCAAGGAATGGCTGCAGGACACGCGTTACCTGATCAACCCCACGGGCCGCTTCGTCATCGGCGGCCCCCAGGGCGATTGCGGACTCACGGGCCGCAAGATCATCGTGGACACCTACGGCGGTGCCTGCCCCCACGGCGGCGGCGCCTTCAGCGGCAAGGATCCAACGAAGGTGGACCGCTCGGCCGCCTACGCAGCGCGTTATGTGGCCAAGAACGTCGTGGCTGCGGGCCTGGCCAAGCAGTGCCAGATCCAGGTGGCCTATGCCATCGGCGTGGCCGAGCCGATGAACATCACCGTGTACACCGAAGGCACGGGCGTCATTGCGGACGACCGGATTGCCGCGCTGGTCAAGGAACACTTCGACCTGCGCCCCAAGGGCATCATCCAGATGCTGGATCTGCTGCGCCCGATCTACGAGAAGACCGCCGCGTACGGCCACTTCGGCCGCGAAGAGCCTGAGTTCAGCTGGGAACGTACGGACAAGGCAGCAGCACTCCGTGCTGCTGCGGGGCTGTAAGCCCCCTGCGCGTAGCGCAGCTTTCCCTACGTGGACGAAGCCCCTATCGCACAGCGACGTGAGCGAAGACCAAATGACCGATAAAGCTGCCGCCCTGCGGGCAGCAGCCGGGCTATAAGCCCGCCGCGCGAATCGCGGTGTCGGTCTTCGGACGAAGTTCATATCGCGCCAGCGATGTGAACGCAGACCAAAGAACAGACAAAGCTGCGGCACTGCGAGCTGCAGCCGGGCTCGCGCCATCGACGCGGTGGGCAATTCTTGGGCGCAGGCTCGTATCGCGCAGCGTTGTGAAGGCCCGAAGGGACGGGCCGCAGCCAACGCACGGACAAGGCAGCGGCGCTGCGTGCTGCAGCGGGGCTGTAAGCCCCCTGCGCGCAGCGCAGCTTTCTGTGCGTGGGCGAAGCTCATATTGCGCAGCATGTGAGCGCAGACCAAAAGACCGACAAAACGGCAGCACCACGTGCCGCAATCTCGCAGAAAACCCGCCACGCGAATCGAGCGGTGTCGTTCTTCGAGCGCAGTTCATACCGTGCGAGCGACGTGAGCGCGGGTGTGGCTTGATTTTCAGGCACACGGGCGAGCAGCCGCAGCGGCCCTCTCCTACAGCCATCTCCCGCGCCCACTGACGCACCCGCCGCATGCCGGCCGTTACCGTTCCCTCAGTTTTTTTGCAGCCCCGCTGCGCCAACGCAAGGAACGACCGCCATGCTGAAATACGCCATCATTTTTGCCCTGATTTCCCTCTTCGCCGGTGCCATGGGGTTCAGCGGCGTCGCCGCAGGCGCCGCAGGCATTGCCAAGGTGCTGTTCTTCATCTTCCTGGTCGTTGCCGTGGTGTTCATGGTGCTGGCGGTCCTGGGCGTGGGGGCCGCGCGCAAGGCCCTCAAGTAGGCGGCGGCCCGGGCACAGCGAATCCTCCAAGCACCGCCCAGGCGCACACCGGGGGGCCGCCTGCATCCAGGGTAGAGACCAGGCGGTGCGGTCACCCGCAGTGTGCCTCTTCCGAGAGTGCGTCGGCCAAGCTCTTTGAAGCCCGCCCCTCAGGCCGGGCCTTGCGCCCGCACCACGCAATTGCGCCCGCGGGACTTCGCCACGTACAAGGCGGCATCCGCCCGCTTGATGAGCGCATGGCTGTCTTCCTGGTGGTCCCAGCTGGCCACGCCAAAACTGGCGCTCACGTGCCCCACCGCGTCGAATGGTGCGCCGGCGATGCGGGCACGCACCGCCTCGGCCATCGCCATAGCGGCGTCAAGCGGCGTTTCCTTGAGCAGGATGATGAATTCCTCTCCACCGAAGCGCGCCGCGCAGTCGGATGAGCGCAGCAACTCGCGCACCCGCAATGCCGTGTGCTTGAGCACCACATCGCCCGAATCGTGCCCGAAGGTGTCGTTGATGCGCTTGAAAAAATCGATGTCGAACATCACCACCGAAAGGCTGCCCTTCTTGATGCGGGTATTGGCCATCTCGGCCTCGAGCCGCTCAAAAAAACGGCGGCGATTGACCAGGTCGGTCAGGAAATCCTTGGTCGCCAGATCCTCAAGCTTGCGGTTGAGCCGCGCCATGGGCTCGATCACCAGCGACGAAAGCGAAAGATTCAGCGCCACGAACAGCAGCAAAAAGCTGCCCACCAGCGCGGTCATCACGGTGTTGAAGGTCTGGCGGGCCTTCTCGAGCGGGAAGTACATGGGCACCTTCACCACCTGGATGCCCACGGTTTCATGCATGCCCCAGCCGAAGCCATTCTTGTCGCCATAGACCTTGAGCATGGTCTGCGGCGCCACGGCCGGCGTACTGTGGCAGGCCATGCACTGGGCCTGCCTGATGGTGATGGGGCGCGCCACATACAGGGCGCGGTGCACGCCCTCGCCCACCTCGCCCGAGATTTCCTTGCCAGCCCCCGCACGGCCCTCGCGGAAGTCGCTGATGACCCGCTCCTCCCACTCGGTGGCGCGGTCGCGCAGGTTCGTGGGGTTCAGCACGGCCTCCTTGTATTCATACCCCGGGAAGCGACTCTGCAGGCGTCGCAGCGTCTCGGTGGCGGCATAGGCAGGCACGGTTTGCGGCAGAAACTTCTCTGCGAGCGTCACGTCGAGGTGGGGCTTCACCAGCTCGGTGGTGTAGTCGCGGATGGCCATGGCCGCGTGCATCATGATCTGCGAGTTGTGCTGCACCTCCTCGATGGCCGATTGCTGCAAAAAGCGGTGCACGTAAAGCCCCGCACCCGCCACCGCCAGCAGCAGCACACCGGCCAGCACCAGATTGAATTTGAGACGCAAAGACATGGCTCTCCCTCAGCGGCCGGCGGAGCCGGACAGTTCTTGGACAGGCAAACGCACCACAGCGGGCAGTGGCGCCAGATGCCCCCGGCGACACGCAAGCGCGCGGCAGGCGCCGCGCAGCTCACCGCGCGGGCCCGCATTGTCATCACGCTTTTGCGGTGCAGTCCACCGTTTTTGTGCCAACCCGCTACCAAGCCTTCCGAATCACCGTGGCGCGCGGCAACGGCAGCCACGGTAAAATCACTATAAAAAAGATAGCTTTCTGCGCACACGCACCTTGCACCCGCAGCTCCTGGGGCTTCAAAGAAAGTCTTTCACCCCTCATCTGCCGCGGTCTGCAGGCAGCCGGGCGCTCGCGCACAGGCCCAGAGACAACGGCGACACCAGGCCCGGAGCCAGCGTCGCGCACCACACACCGGAGACGCATGGTCGACACTGCCATTTACATCGGACGCTTCGAGCCCGTTCACAACGGCCATCTGGCCCTGCTGCGCCGCGCGCTGGACAACGCCGCCCACGTGATCGTGGTGATCGGTTCGGCCTGGCAGGCACGCTCGCCCAAGAACCCCTTCACCTGGCAGGAACGCGAAGCCATGCTGCGCGACGCATTGCCGCCAGCCGACCGCAGCCGCCTGCAGGTATTGCCGGTCCGCGACTATTACAACGAGGCCGTCTGGGTGAAGGCCGTGCGCAAGGGCGTGGCGGCACTCACCACCACCGGTGCGCAGATGGGACTGGTGGGGCATTTCAAGGATGCCACCAGCAGTTACCTGAGCGCCTTCCCTGGCTGGGAACTAATGCATGTCGAACGCCAGGGAGACATCGACGCCACCAGCGTGCGCGACACCTTTTTCAGCGCCTCCCCTGAAACCTTGCCGGATACCCTGCGCCAACTCGCCGATCAGGCGCCCGCCAGCACGCTGCACGCGCTGGAGCGCTTTGCGCAAACTGACGCATACCCCGCGCTGCAAGAAGAATGGGCCATGCTGCGAAGCTACCGCGCCGCCTGGGCGGCGGCGCCCTACCCGCCCGTCTTCGTGACCGTCGATGCCCTGGTGCGCTGCCAGAACCGCGTGCTGCTGATCCGGCGGGCCCATGCCCCCGGCAAGGGCCTGAGGGCCGTGCCGGGCGGCTTCATCGAACAGCGCGAAACGGTGTGGCAATCATGCCTGCGAGAACTGGCGGAAGAGACGCATTGCGAACTCTCTGAATCCCGCATGCGCGCGGCACTGCAATCGGTTGCTGTTTTCGACCATCCTGACCGCAGCCAGCGCGGCCGCACCATCACCCATGCCCATTACTTCGATCTGGGCGATGAAGCCCTTCCCGCGGTGCGCGCCGACGACGATGCCATGCAGGTGGAATGGGTGGACGTGGAACGCCTGCCCGCGATGGAAGACGAATTTTTCGAAGACCACTTCCACATGCTGGACCATTTCCTGGTGCTGACCACGCCGCCGTGATGGCGACGGCTGCGCCATGGGGCGCCGATGGCCTGCCAAAGGCCCCGGCAAGGCGCGCACACCGCTTCAGCCGGAAGATGGCGAAGAATGACGCCATGGCGCAAGCTTGGAGAGCGGGCTGCGGGGCACAGTCGGGCAGTGCCCGTACCCAGGCCTATCGGCTGCTCCACAAGCCCCAGGCAAAGAGAGCCACATAGGTCACGAGCAATGCGCACGTCGCCAGCGTGCCCCGCACATCGTGGGAGCCGTTTTTTTGCCACGGTGGTCTGGGGCGGGTGCTTGTTCCTCGGCGAGCCATCCTGTTTCCTTCAACGCTATGAATTGCAAACTACCTGCTGCGCGATCCCGCCGCCGTAGGACATTGCTTACACCGCTGTCCGACGAGCACGCGAATTGCCGAATGGCCCTCTAGGGCTTTTCCTGATTCTTCCCGGGAACGGTCGTCCCGCCGCATGGCCCGTGGCCACGGGCCGAGCCCATCCATCCGAAAAAACCTACGGCCCAGTAGTCCCCCACCTACGCCATGGCCAAAACCGCCGCCGGACAGTGAAGGCTCACACGGAATATCCCGTGTGCAACCTGTTCCAACTTTCAGGAGATCGACATGGCAAACAGCAACAGCAACAGCAACAGCAATCAGGGCAACCCAAACCAGGGCAGCAAGCAAGGGGCGGGCACCTCGGAACGGGGCTTTGCCTCCATGGACAGCGAGCGCCAACGCGCGATTGCAGCGGAAGGCGGACGCGCAGCACACGCTTCAGGCAACGCCCATGAGTTTGATTCCAAGGAAGCGCGCGAAGCCGGCGCCAAGAGTCACGGTGGCAACGGTAGTGGTGGCAATCAAGGCAGCAATACCGGCTCCAGCAACAAATCGTCGGGCGATTCGGGCAATACCCGTGGCGGCAGCAGTGCACAACACGCACGGACCGGCAGCCAGAGCCACAAAGATGATCGCTGAATAGCGTGACGTCACGCTGCGGGCACACAAGGTGCCCATACCCCAAAGGGAGGCGGCCGCCTCCCTTTTTCCTATGCCAACGCTGGGCCGGCGCAATGCAGCGGTCCATGGCCAACCTGCGCTACTACGCCAAGTAGCGTTGCACTGTCAGGCCCATAGGCCTGTTCCTACACGCCCACACCCGAAGCCGGGCGAGGATGCCAAGCTCCATTGACCAAATATGCGCTCGGAGCGCTCACCCGCAGTCATAGGGCACACCCATGAACACTCCCCTCCCCAACCAGTGGGGATCGAATCTGCAAAAGGCTCAAACCCACCAACCCGATTGGGACCACTATGTGGTCACCAAGGTCAAGCACGTGCGAGCGGCACTGCTGTCAGGCATCGACACTTTCAATGCTGAAGGCTTCACCGTTCCCATGGCAAGCGGCTTCATCGAACTCACGGGTATGCGCGCCGGGGCATTTCGCACATTCCTCAAGATCGGCTTCGCCGAATCCAATCGCATGCTGCTGCCGACGTTCCAGCTCGTGGAGAACGGGGCGATCGGCACGCTCATTCTCCCCTCCCACTGTTTCGGATCGGCTCTGCAGCTCTCCAACAGTCCCATGGCCCATTTCCGGATCGGTGGCGACGGGCGCCGTAACACACTCGCTACGGACATCGCGCTGCTGAACTTCGCCCTGACGCAAACCGATGGAAAAAAAGGCAATGAGGCAGGGCTGGAGAGCGCGCGCTGAGCGGCAGGCTTATGGACCGGCGGGCCGGTACGGTATGGGGCCGATAAACACAGCCTGAAAACCTAGCGCAGTAGGTTGCCAGGCGCTTGCAGCAAGTGGTGCAGGGCCTCTTCGAGCCGGGGGTGGCGATAGGTGTAGCCGGCCTCCAGCAGACGCCGAGGCTCCAGCCGCTGCCCACCCAGCAGCAGCACGACCATTTCGCCCAGCAGCAGGCGCAGCGCCCAGGCGGGCACCGGCACGAGGGCCGGCCGGCGCAGGGCCTGCGCCAATGCGCGGGTGAATTCGGCATTGCGCACCAGGTGAGGGGCGCAGGCGTTAAAGGCGCCTGCGCAATCCTCGCGGCGCAACAGAAAATCGATCAGTTCGACCTGGTCCTGCAAGTGGATCCAGGGCATCCACTGCCGGCCGTTGCCAAGACGCCCGACCAGGCCCCAGCTGAACGGCAAGCGCAGCCGAGCGAGCATGCCGCCGGTCGGGGCCAGCACCGGCGCGGTCCGAAGCAGCACCACGCGCATGCCCAACTGCACGGCACGGCACGCCTCGTGCTCCCATGCGGCACAAAGGCGGCTGCCAAAGTCGGTACGGCCGGGAAGGCTGCTCTCATCGAGCGCCCGCTCACCGCCATCGCCGTACCACCCCACGGCCGAACCCGACAACAGCACGCGCGGCATCGTGGACAGCGTTCCCAGCCAGTCCACCAGTTCGCGGGTCCATTCGACGCGGCTTTGCCACAGCAAGCGGCGCCGGGCCGGCGTCCACGGCCGATCGGCAATCGGTGCGCCAGCCAGGTTGACCACCGCGTCCAGCGGCGGGTGCCCGGCCAGCTCCTGCAGTCGCGAAATGCCGAGTGCTCCGCTGCACAGGGCATGCACTTTTTGTGGCTGCCGGCTCCAGACGATGAGCTCGTGACGCTGGGCCTTCCAGTGGCCGCACAACGCTCGGCCGATCAGACCCGTGCCGCCGGTGATGAGGATGCGCATGGTGTGGTTCCAGAGTGCAGATGGCGGTAAGCGCTGGGAAGGGGCGCACAGTATCAGGGTGCGGGGTCTTCGCGCCCGTGCGGCACCCAGATCAGCGCAGCGGTGTCGATGCCGAGGTGGAGGGCGCGGGCCACGATGGCCTCGCGCTCTGACGCTGGCAACTGTTTGTCCCGCGCAAGCACCCAACAGTAGCCGAGCGTGGGCCCCACAACCAAGGCCCAAAGGTAGTCGGGCGACAGGGCGGCCACGTGATAACCGCCGTAGAACGGCCCAAAAAAAGATACCTTGAGCGACCCGGTGGTGGGAGCGCCAATGAACAGGGCTTTGCCCACAGCCTCGCGCCATTGCGCCTTGGCGGAATCAAAGCCGCGGTTCACCACGCGCACGCTTCCATCTGGTTGGGGCACGTACAGCGCGGAGACGTCGGTCATGCCGCGCTCGAAGGCATGGTCCAGCCGGGCCAGTTCATACCAGCGGCCCCGGTAGCGTTGCAGATCAAAAGGCGTCACCACGCTCACCCCAGGGGGAGGGCTGGTACTGGCGCAACCGGCCAGCAGCCACATGGCCGCCATCAACGCCATCCAGAGGCGCGCAGCAACCAACCGGTGCGCAATGTGGCAGAGCAAGCGCCCCATGGAAAGCATCTCAATGCGTGCGGCGCCAAAGCGCCACCTGGGACTGCAGCCCCGACAGATGATGCGGCACGGCAGTGACACCGTCCAAAGGCCTCTGGTACAGCGCGGTGCACGAGCCACCCACCCACAGTGCCGTCTCAGCCGGCAAGCGACTGCGCAGTTCGCGCAGGCTGGCCTGCACAACGGCGCCGTTGTGCACGTTGCTGAAACTCAGGACCACCACGTCGGCACGGTGGGCCTGCGCGGCCTGAACCACATTACCGGAGGGCGTCTGCGTTCCCAGCGATACGCAGGTACAGCCCTCAAGCGCCAGCAGTGCCTCGACCATCAGAAGACCCAGGCCATGAACCTCTTGGGGCAGCGTGGTCAACAACACCTTGGGACCGAGAGGCACCGGCAGTGGGGCAAGCGACCCAATGGCCGTGCGCAGTACCCCGGTGATCACCTCGGTAAACAGGTGCTCCTCGAACACTTCAAAACGGCCACGGGCCCACGCATCCCCGACGGCCGTGGTCAGCGGCGCCACCACCTCCGTGACAAATGAGGCCAGCCCCATCCGCAGCTGTGCGTGGCTGAGCGCGTGCCGCAACGCCTGCGGGTCGTGGGCACCGATGGAGTCGAGCATGGCGGCCAGCTCAGGCCGATGGCCGGGCTCTTCCACTTTTGTCGTGGACAAAAAGGCGGTTGGCGAAGGCTCACGCTGCACCATCAGTGCCTGCAGGGCGTCCGGCTCCAACCCGACAATCTTGCCCGGCCGATGGCCCGCGTCCAGCAGCCGGCTGATGAGTTGGAGCTGCTGCACCTGCGCCGCTGGGTAGCGGCGGTCACCGCGCGTATCCCGCAGCGGCCGGGGAAATCCGTAGCGTTTCTCCCAGACGCGCAGGGTGTCCTTCGACAGCCCCGTTTCGCGCTCGACAGCGGTGATAGGCAGGCCTGCGGCGGTGTCGCCCGACAACCCGGCGCTCATGCGAAGGCCCCGCGGCGGGCCATGCACAGTGGCAGAAAAGAATGGAAAAATGTCATGGACAAACTGGAGGTTTTTCTAAATTGTCTAAGACAAAATAACTTTTGTCCACTACATTACGCCACAACGCAAGCCTTCCGTGGGGCTGCAAGTTCAAGGGCTTATGGGAGTGGTCATGAAAGTTGCAATCGTTGGGTCGGGTATTTCGGGCTTGGCCGCGGCACACCGCCTGCGCGGCCACGCCCATGTCACCGTGTTCGAGGCCGGCAGTTACTTTGGCGGCCACACCCACACGGTGGATGTCTGCCTGCCGGGCAAGCAGGGCCGCGAGGTGACCCATGGCGTCGATACCGGCTTTCTGGTGCTCAACGAACGCACCTACCCCGGCTTGATCGCCCTGCTGCAGGAACTGGATGTGCCCACCGCCCCTTCCGACATGTCCTTTTCGGTGCAGGTGCCGCGGGCCGGCGTGCTGGGGGCCGAAGCCCTGGAATGGAGTGGCTCCAGCCTGGCAACGGTGTTCGCCCAGAAGCGCAACCTGCTGCGCCCCCGCTTTTGGGGCATGCTGCGCGAGCTGCTGCGCTTCAACCGCCTGTGCACGGCGCTGGCCCAAGGCGGCGAAGAAGCGGCGCTGACCCAGCCGCTCGGCGATTTTCTGGACCGCCACGGGTTCGACACGGCCTTCCGGGATTGGTATTTCCTGCCCATGCTGGGCTGCATCTGGAGCTGCCCCACCGACCAGATGCTGCGCTTTCCCGTGGCCACCATGGTGCGCTTCTGCCACAACCACGGGCTCATCCAGGTGAGCAACCGGCCACAGTGGCACACCGTGGCGGGCGGGGCGTGCCAGTATGTGCACAAGATGCTCCTGGGGCTCGATGCACGGTTGGCCACGCCCGTGCGCCGCATCGTGCGCGACGCCGCCGGTGTGTTCGTCCTCACCGCCGAACAAGCCGAGCGATTCGACGCCGTGGTACTGGCGGTGCACAGCGACCAGGCCCTGCGATTGCTGGCCCAGCCCACGGCCCTGGAGGCCCGGGTGCTGGGCGCCATCCGCTACCAGCCCAACCATGCGGTCCTGCACACCGATGTGGGTGTCATGCCCAGCCGCCGCAACGCCTGGGCAGCATGGAACTACGAGCGCGCCGCCCACAGCGCACACGAAGCGTCCCGCGTTTGCCTGCACTACTGGCTCAACCGCTTGCAGCCACTACCGTTCGCCGACCCCGTGCTGGTGTCGCTCAATCCCGCGCGCCCCATTGCCCCGAACAAAGTGCTGGCGGAATTCGACTACGAGCACCCGGTGTTCGATCTGGCCGCCATCGGGGCGCAGACCCAGGTGGCGAAGTTGCAGGGTGGGCAACACACCTGGTACTGCGGCGCATGGACAGGCTACGGCTTCCATGAAGATGGCCTGCAGTCCGGCTACCGCGCGGCCGAATCGTTGCTGGCGCAAATGCAGCGCCTGGAGGCGGCATGACACGCCCCACGCCCGACAACGCCGCGCTCCCCGGCGTGCCACACATAGGCTTTGGCCATGTGTGGCACACCCGGCTGCGCCCGCGCCGCCATCGTTTCATCGTGCCGACCTTCTTCCTGCTGCTGCCCATGCGCACGCTGCGTGCGCGCCCGGAAACGTCGGGCGTGCTGGCGCTGAACCGGCCGGGCGCTTTGGCGTTTCGCGATGCCGACCACGGCGATGGCCGCCGCCCACAGCAAGGCGGCGCCTTGGCATGGTTGGATGAGCTGCTGCGCAGCGAGGGCATTACCGACGCGCAGGGCGAAATCTGGCTGCACTGTTACCCACGCGTCATGGGCTATAGCTTCAGCCCGGTGAGCTTCTGGTATTGCCACCGCAACGACGGCAGCCTGCGCGCCATCGTGGCTGAGGTAAACAACACCTTTGGCGAGCGCCATGCCTACCTGCTCGACGCCCCGCAATACGGCCATGAGCTGCGCGCGCGCAAGGTGTTCCATGTGTCGCCGTTCTGCCCAGTGGAAGGCGGCTACCGCTTTGAGTTCAAGCGCAGCGGCGCCCAGGGCCTGCAGTCCACGCGCGTACGCATTGACTTTGACGACGCCAAGGGCCCGCTGGTGCTGACCGGCGTGGCGGGGCGCTTGCAACCGCTGGACGCCGCCAGCCGCCGCCGCGCCCTGTGGAACTACCCGCTTCTGACGCTGGGCGTGATCGCGCGCATCCACTGGCACGCGCTGCTGCTGTGGATGAAGCGCGCGCCTTTCCACCCCAAACCCGCGCCGCCCGCACGGCCCCTGACCCGATCTTCCTCGCCGAGCCTTTGACCATGAACACCACCACTGTCTCACCGTCCGCGCTCCCATTGCCTACCGACATGCCCGCTGCAGCGCGCCACGGCCTGTGCCTGTTGCAGCGCCTGCGGCTCGGCACGCTGCACCTGGAACTGCCCGACGGCCGCGTCCTGCGGCTGGGCAGCGGCCAGCATCCGCACGCCAGCATGCGCCTTCACAACTGGAGAGTGTTTGGCGCCGTGCTGCGTTCGGGCGACATCGGTCTGGCCGAAAGCTACATCGCCCAGGACTGGAGCACGCCCCACCTGGCCGATCTGCTGCGGCTGCTCATGGACAACCGCGATGCCCTGGAGTCGCTGGTGTACGGCGGCTGGTGGGGGCGGCTGGCCTACCGCCTGCACCACCTGCTCCACCGCAATACCCGTGCCGGAAGCCGGCGCAACATCCACGCGCACTACGACCTGGGCAATGCCTTCTACGCGCTGTGGCTGGACCCGAGCATGAACTACTCCTCGGCCTGGTTTGAGGGCAATCTGGCGGGCGACCTGACCGCCGCCCAGCACGCCAAGGTGCGCCGCGCCCTGCACAGCGCGGGCGTGCAGCCCGGCCACCGGGTGCTGGAGATCGGCTGCGGCTGGGGCGCCCTGGCCGAGATGGCGGCTGACGAGTTCCAGGCGCAGGTGACGGGGGTGACGCTGTCCACCGAACAGCTGGCCTGGGGCCGCACGCGCATGCAGGCCGCAGGCCTGGATGCCCAGGTGGATTTGCGGCTGCAGGACTACCGCGACATCCAGGACGGCCCGTTCGATGCCATCTGCTCCATTGAAATGGTCGAGGCCGTGGGCCAAGCCTACTGGCCCGGCTACTTTGGTGCCGTGGCGCGCTTGCTCAAGCCGGGTGGACGTGCCTGCGTGCAAAGCATCGTGATCGACGACGCGCTGTTCGAGCGCTATGTGCAGGGCACCGATTTCATCCAGCAGTACGTCTTCCCGGGTGGCTGCCTGCCCAGCCCGGCGCGTTTTCGCGCAGCGGCGCAGCACGCCGGCCTGCGCGTGGTGGAGGAATTCGCCTTTGGCCGCGACTACGCCGAGACCTTGCGCCGCTGGCACCAGCGCTTTGCCCAGCAGCGGGCCCAGGTGCAGGCCCAGGGATTTGACGCTGCTTTCCTGCGCACCTGGGAGTTCTATCTGGCGTACTGCGAGGCCGCGTTCGACGCCCGCAGCATCGACGTGGTGCAGTACACGCTGGTGAAGGACTGAAGCGCGGCCACGACGCCCCCATTCAACGGCCCTCGCCTTTCAAGGCCCCACAACGCATTTATTTTTCGCCCAAGGAACCCAGTATGTTTTTTTCTCGAATGACGGTCGCCGCCCGCTTGTACGCGGGGTTCGGGCTCATCCTGGCCCTCTTGGTGGCGCTGACCGGCATTGCGCTGGTCAAGGTGAACCGCATTGACCAGGCACTGCGCGCCAACAACGACATCCACGTGCAGGTGCAGCGCTACGCCATCAACTTCCGAGGCTCGGCCCACGACCGCTCCATTGCCGTGCGTGACGTGGTGCTGAGCCCGTCCCCGGCCGAGCGCGAGAAGGAGATTGCCACCATCGCCGCGCTGGCCGACTTTTACGCCCAGTCGGCGGCGCCCCTGGAAAAGCTCATCACCCGCACGGGGGCCGCACCCGAGCTGGGGCAGTTGTATGCCGATATCCGCAGCGCGGAATCCAAGGCCGTGGCCACCACGCGGGCCATCGTTGCCCAGGTGCAGGCGGGCGACACCGCGGCGGCCCAGACCCTGTGGACGCAGGCCAAGCCGCAATATGTGCAATGGCTGGCGACGATCAACAAGCTCATTGATTACAAGGAAGCGCGCATCCAGAGCACCAACCAGGGTGCAATGGACGAGGCGAGCGGCTTCCTGGGCGTCATGTTCTCGGCGCTGCTGCTGGCCTTGGTGCTCAGCGTGGCCGTGGCCTGGAACGTGGCGCGCAGCATCGTGCGCCAGCTCGGTGCCGAACCCGCCGCGCTGGCCGACGTGGCCAGCCATGTCGCACAGGGCGACCTGCAGCCGGTGGCTGGCGCAGCCCTGGCTCAGCCGGGCAGCGTGCTGGCCTCGCTGGCGGCCATGCAGGCCAGCCTGGCGCGTGTGGTGGGCCAGGTGCGCCAGGCATCGAACGCCGTCACCGTGGGCTCCGAAGAGATCGCTGGCGGCAACGCCGGGCTGCTGCAGCGCACGGAAGAGCAGGCCTCGAACCTGCAGCAGGCGGCTGCGTCGATGGAGCAGATGACCGCTTCGGTGAGGAACAACGCTGGCTCGGCCCGCCAGGCCACGCAGGTTGCCGCCTCGGCCAGCGAAGCCGCGCACAAGGGTGGCGCGGTGGTGGCCCAGGTGGTCAGCACCATGGAAGAGATCTCCGCCAGCAGCCACAAGATGGCCGACATCATCGGCGTGATCGACTCCATTGCCTTCCAGACCAACATCCTGGCACTCAATGCCGCCGTGGAGGCCGCCCGGGCCGGTGAGCAGGGCCGGGGCTTCGCCGTCGTGGCGAGCGAAGTGCGGGCCCTGGCGCAGCGCAGTGCCAATGCCGCCAAGGAGATCAAGGGCCTGATCGACGGCAGCGTGGCCAAGGTGGAGCAAGGCGCACGCCTGGTGGGAGATGCCGGCGCCACCATGACCGACATCGTCGAGCAGGCCCAACGCGTGGCCGGGCTGATTGCCGAAATCAGTAACGCCACAGCCGAGCAGACCGAAGGCATTGCCCAGGTGGGGGGCGCCGTGGCCCACCTCGACCGTGCCACACAGCAAAACGCGGCCATGGTGGAACAAAGCGCGGCCGCCGCGCAAACCCTGAAGCAACAAGCGGCAGAGCTGGCCGAAGTGGTGAGCGTGTTCCGCCTGGCGCATGACGCCGGCGAGCGCGCACCAGTGCCCGCTGTCCGCCGTACCCCCTCGGTGGCTCTGCACGCCGCGCCTTCCGCCCTGCGTTTGTCTGGCACGCGCGCGGCCTCCGTTTCATATTAAAAATCATAGCACCAAGCGCCCGATGCATATGCGCTACAGCCGAATTTCGTCATTGAAACGCCGGTGCCTTGCCGGGGGAGCAGCCATTGCCCTGGCGGCAGCCTCGGCCAGCCCGGTGGCCGTGCCGGAGCCCGGTGCCACACCGCCCTGGCTGCGCCAGTCCCTGGCGGGAGCCACCTTGGCCGGGGAAGGCCAGATGCGCTATTTCGGCCTGCGCATCTACAGCGCGCGGCTGTGGGTCACGCCCGGCTTTCAGGCCCGCAGCTTTGGCGCGCACCCGCTGGCGTTGGAGTTGACCTACCACCGGGCCTTCTCCGGTGCGGCCATTGCCCGGCGCTCCATGGAAGAGATGCAGCGCCAGGCCAACGTGCCCCCCGCCCAGGCCGAGCGCTGGGAGCATCGCCTGGCGGCCGTGATTCCGGACGTGCAGCCGGGAGACCGGCTGACCGGCCTGTACCAGCCGGGCCAGGGCATGCGCCTGTGGCTCGGCGACCAGGAGCAGGCCGCGATTGACGATGCCGAACTGGCGCGCCTGTTCTTTGGCATCTGGCTGTCGCCGCAGACGTCCGAGCCGGGCTTGCGCAGCGCCCTGCTGGCCCGCAGCCCCGGCGGAGCGGCCCCATGACTCCCCTGGCTGCGCCCGCGCGTGCGGCTCCGCTGCCTCGTTGGTGGTCCGGGCCGGCCTATGGCTTGCTGGGTCTACCGTTGGCCTTTGTGGCCTTGCCGCTGTATGTGGTGTTGCCGCACTACTACGCCACGGCGTTGGGTCTGCCACTGGCGAGCGTCGGCGCTTTGCTGATGCTGGTGCGCCTGCTGGATGCTGCCGCCGAGCCGCTGCTGGGGCGCCTGAGCGACCGCCTGTACCAGGGACCGCTGCGCGCGGTGCTGTGGGTGGCGGCGGGCTCTGCCCTGGTGCAGGTTCTGGGGCTCTCGGGGCTGTTCTTTCCCGCCGTGCAAAGGCCGCAGGCGCTGGCCGTGTGGATGGTGGCGGGGTTGTTACTGACCTGTCTGGCGCACAGCCAGTTGGTCATTGCCCACCAGGCCTGGGGCGTGCGACTGGGCGGCGATGCGGTACAGCGCAGCCGTGTAGTGGCCTGGCGCGAAGGGCCAGGGCTGATCGGCGTGGTCACGGCCAGTGCGCTGTCGGTGACCTTGGGAGCCGGGCCCATGCTGGTGGTGTTCGCGCTGAGCTTGCTGGCCGGGTGGCTGGCGCTGTGGTGGGCACCGCACCCTGCGCTGGTGACCCCTGGCCAGAAGCTTCATACCGCCTTGCCGTGGGCCACAGTCTGGCAACCCTTGCGCCAGCCGGCCTTTCGCCGCTTGCTGGCGGTGTTTCTGTGCAGCGGCATTGCCAGCGCCATTCCCGCTGCCTTGATGCTGTTCTTTGCCCAGGACCGGCTGCAGGCCCAGCAGACGCAGACTGCGCTGTTTCTGGTGCTGTATTTCGTCAGCGGTGCGCTGTCAATGCCCGGGTGGCTGCGCGCTGTGCGCCGCTGGGGGCTGGAGCGCACCTGGCTGGGCGGCAAGCTGCTGGCGGTGGCCTGTTTTGGCTGGACGGCATTTTTGGGCGGCGGGCATATTGCGGCCTTCGCGTGGATCTGTGCACTCTCGGGCATCGCCTTGGGGGCCGATTTGGCTTTGCCGGGGGCCTTGCTGGCGCGCTTGGTCGAGCGCCAGGGGGCCCAAGGCCGCAGCGAAGGCGCGTACCTGGGCTGGTGGAACCTGGCCACCAAACTGAACCTGGCCCTGGCTGCCGGGGCGGCGCTGCCGCTGCTGCAGTGGGCCGGCTATAGCCCCCGGCACCCAGGATGCCCAGGCCCTGCAGCGCCTCTCTTGGGCCTACGCGCTGCTGCCTTGTGCCCTCAAGCTGCTGGCGGCGGGTTTGCTGTACCGCCTGCTGATCCGACCTTCCCCACTGTTGCATGACCAAGGAGTTTCCCCATGAACACCCGCCGCCACGCCTTGCTGGCCCTGCTCTCGGGCACTGCCGTGCTGACCGGCTGTGCCAGCCCCCAGGTGACCGACTATGCCCAGGAGCGACCGCTGCTGGAGCTGGACCGCTACTTCAATGGCCGCATCCTGGCCCATGGCATTTTTCAGAAACGAAGCGGCGAAGTGGTGCGCCGCTTCACCGTGGTGATGGACTGCCACTGGGAGGGCAATCAAGGCGTGCTGGACGAGGCCTTCACCTATTCGGACGGCAGCACCCAGCGCCGCATTTGGCGCCTGACCAAGCACGCCGATGGACGCTACACCGGCACCGCCGACGATGTGGTGGACGAGGCGCAGGGCCAGGCCTCGGGCAACGCCTTCCGCTGGAACTACACGCTGCGCCTGCCGGTGGATGGCAAGGTGTACGAGGTGCAGTTCGACGATTGGATGTTCTTGGTCGATGACCGGGTGATGCTCAACCGGGCCACGATGCGCAAGTTCGGCGTCACCCTGGGTGAAGTGCTGCTGTCGTTCACCAAGCAGTAAGGAGCTTCGCTGTGCCCCTGAACCCTGCCATCACCGACTGGCGTGGCAAGCGCGTGTGGCTGGTGGGTGCCTCCAGCGGTATTGGCCGGGCCGTCGCTGCGCAGCTGCACGCACAGGGTGCGCAGGTGATCGTGTCGGCACGCCAGCAGGCGCTGCTGGCGGCGTTCACGCAAGAACACCCTGGCAGCCAGGCGGTCGTGCTGGACGTGACCGACGCCCAGGCCGTGCAGCAAGCAGCCGCGCGCCTGCAGGCCGAGTCACCGCTGGACCTGGTGTGCTACTGCGCCGGCCACTACACCCCCATGCGTGCTGACGCGCTGGCGCTGCCCGAGTTGTTGCGTCATCAGCAGGTCAACCTGACCGGCGCGCTGCATGTGCTCGCCGCCGTGGTGCCGGGCCTGTTGGCGTCTGCCCGGGCGGGGCGTTCGCCGCACCTGAGCCTGGTGGCCAGCGTGGCCGGCTGGCGCGGCCTGCCGAAAAGCCTGGCCTATGGCCCCACCAAGGCGGCGCTCATCAACCTGGCAGAGACGTTGTTCCTCGACCTGCGCCCGCTGGGCGTGGGGGTGAGCGTGGTGAACCCCGGCTTTGTCGATACGCCGCTGACGCGCCAGAACGATTTCGCCATGCCCGCCCTGCTCTCCCCGCAGCAGGCGGCCCAGGCCATGCTGCGCGGCTGGGCGCGCGGCGATTTTGAGCTGCACTTCCCGCGCCGCTTCACGCTCTGGCTCAAGCTGCTACGTGTGCTGCCCTACCGCTGGTACTTCGCGCTGGTGCGCCGTGCGCAGAGAGATTGAACACATGCTTCCTTCCAACACCCCTACCCCTCATTTCCCACACACCCACGCCGCGATAGAGCGGCTAGTGCACTGGTACGAGCACCTCACGCCCGACCACCTGCGCACCCTGGACACCTACTACACACCCGATGCGCGCTTCAAGGACCCCTTCAATGACGTGCGCGGCGTGCCCGCGATTGCGCAGGTGTTCGCCCACATGTTCACCACGCTGGATCAGCCCCGCTTCGTCGTGACCGAGCGGGTGGTTCAAGGGCAGCAGGCGTTCCTGGTGTGGGAGTTCCACTTCCGTTTCCGTCGCTGGCGTTCGGGCATTCCCCAGTGCATCGGGGGCGCTACCCACCTGCGTTTCAACGAAAGCGGCCTGGTGGCGATGCACCGCGACTACTGGGACGCTGCTGAAGAGCTCCATGAAAAGCTCCCCGTCGTGGGCACATTGATGCGCTGGCTGAGACGCAGCGCCAGCCGCTGAAATGCGGCAGCCCGTGCGCATCGCCTCACGCGTCAGTACACATGGGGGCTGCGGCGGACACTGCAGTCTGTGCCCTACAGCTACCCAAACAGAACCCACAGGAGCCCCGCGTAGATGGGGCCTAAGCGTTTCACGGGCGATGTGGCCGGAGCGCAAACGCGTTCGACGCCAGCCCATGCATGACACCGCTGCGCGCCGGCGCTGGGGCTACTTTCGTGCTGTCGGGCCCGTGGCCGTGCTGGAATCAAGTTCACGCAGCACCGCGTTGGATTTGTCCATGGCTTCTGCTGTTTCGCTGAGTTGCTGTTCGATCTCTCCGGTGCGTTCAACGGCGGCTTTCAGGTCACCCTGGGCCGCCTTGGCAGGCACCTGCGTGGACAGCACGGCATGGACTACTTCGAGTTCGCTGGCAGCGGCCTTGATCTGCTCCGCCGCCTCGAGGTTCTGATTCAGCACCTCGCCAATGGCCGTGTCCTTCGATTGCTTCGCTGTGGTCATGAAATGGACCTGTGAATGGTGAAGATGAAGAGATCTGCACTGCTACGGCTGCGGCTACGGCTGCGGCTGCGGCAGGCTGGGTGCCCTTCGAGAAGGCGCTTGTGGGCTGTGGTTCACCCACGACCTACTTCATTCCTGCCCGCGTCCTCGCATATTTCACGACGTATCGTCCCCAGTGACACAACACCGGTCGAGTCACCCCTGTCGCAGCAGCGGTAGCACGTGGTGCGGCGCCCAAGCTTCGGTCGTGCTTGCCCGTGATCGCGCCATTCTCCGTGACCTGTCGCTCACAGCCCGCTCAATGCAAGTACTGCAACCATGGCAATGGCTACTGACATCGCTTGCAAGCCGAAGATCAAAACCATGATGGGCATGACGCTACCTCCTGCGAAGAATGCAAGCGTAGGTATCAAAATCGGCGGCTCAAGCAGGTCTTCAGGCCGGGCGCGTGTCGGACGGCGCTGACAGGCCTACCGACGTACACCGCGGAGAAACCCGCCCTCAGCCACACGACAGTCCATTGCCCCCGCTTCGCCCTGGGCTGGAAGCGTGGCAATTCATTACAACCATGCAGCCGAAATAGGCGCATTCTGATTTCGGCATTGATGACTACTGGAGCTGAGTCTCTTCGCTGCAAGCCTCACAACTCCGCAACCAGGGCCCAGCCATGTGTATCAACATCACTGTCGCGGAGACAGTGTCCGATGACGTTTTCGCGCGCATCGAGGCACTCACACATGCTCTGCGAAAAACGGACACCAATTTCATGGGATTGGCCATTACGGTAGCCTGGGGCAAGGTGCGAAGCGGCACCATCTCCGTCGCTGATGCCGAAGATCCCATCCGAGAAGCGCTGCTGCGTCTTCTGATCGAGGACGCTTTGGCGACCTCCAACCATCGACCATGCACCGCGCTTGGATAGCGCTTTCTAGTGGGGCCAAGGCAGGAAGGAGTTGGCGGGTGGTCCAGCTAAGCACAGCCGGGTAACCCGCCCTGGACGCCGACAGTCATGACGACTGTCGACTTCTCCAACTATTCGTCGCGTCGCTGCGGTGGTGCAGGGAAAAGGCCCGGCGCATGCATCAGGGATGCCAGCGACTTGATGGCCCCGGTTGGGGCGCTGCGGCGTAGCCCGCTAAGGCATACGAAAGCGCCTGAGCTGCCTGCTTGACCTTCGGCGCAAGCTCCTCCAGTCGCGAGATGGGCAGCCTCGATTCGGGTCCTGAAATGCACACCGATCCCAGCAGCCTCCACTGCCTTCCAAAAACGGGGGCCGATACCGTTGAAACGCCCTGCTCCCGTTCGCTCACGGAGCAGTGGTATCCGCGACTTCGAATTTGCTCATAGATGGTCCCTGGCTCACCAGAGAATGCCAGGATCACTCTGCCCGGCGAGCCTTTGTCCAGCGGCAGACCTTCTCCCATGCGGGCGTGATGGCGCAATGCCTGGGGCCCCTCCACCCGAACGAGACACGTACGGACGTTGCCTTCTCGAACATAGAAAGCGGCGCTCTCACCCGTTTGCAGAGTCAACTCACGCAGGGCAGGCTCCAGCACGTTTTGCACGTCAAACCCGGCTTGATAGCGTGCACCGAGCCAGCCTGCAGCAGGCCCCAAACGCCAGTCCCCATCCTCGCGCTGGACCATGAAACCCGACTGTGCCAGCGTGCGTGCCAATCGCAGTGCAGTGGTTTTATGCAGTCCGCAGCGGCGACTCAATTCAGCCAAAGGCAAGCTGGATTCGCCCAGCGCAAAAGCTTCCAGCACCTGCAAAGCGCGCGTGACGGCAATCACGCCCCCCCTTCTTTGACAGGGGTATCTGTGTGGGTATGCGGAGTGGCTGAAGCATTGGCCGGTGATTTCGGCCGCTGGTCTTTGACGTGGCTATTGCTCATGGTGCAATGTGTTTCATTGTATGCAACCGCATTGTATGTATTGAAACGCTTGCATAAAGTCTCCGACCAAGACACTGGCCGCATGCGGTGTCCTGAAAACCTCAACAACAACCGCGACGGAGACAAATACATGCCAGTGCTTTCATCGTTTTCACGTTCTCTTGGTACGCGCCTGTGCGCCGCACTCTTCGCTGTCGCAGCTTCCGCCGCGCCCACGAGTGCTGCCTATGCGCAAGGCGCCTACCCAAACAAGCCGATCCGACTGATCGTTCCTTTCCCACCCGGCGGTGGCACTGACATGATTGCGCGCACCGTGGCTCAAAAGCTGGCGGACCAAAACAAGTGGAGCGTGATCGTGGACAACCGCCCCGGCGCAGGTGGCAATCTGGGCGTGGACGCTACCGCCAAGTCAGCCCCCGATGGCTACACGTTGGTGATGGGCCAGACCAGCAACCTGGCGATCAACCCATCGCTCTACGCCAAATTGCCCTATGACCCGATCAAGGACCTGGCCCCTGTGGCGCTCGTGTCCTCCTCGCCCATCGTGATGGCCGCACCAGCCAACTCGCGCTTGAAGACCTTTGCTGACGTGGTGGCCGCGAGCAAGGGCAAGCCCGATACGCTCACCCTGGGGTACTCGGGTAACGGGACCGTGGCCCATCTGGCGGGTGAACTGGCTGAGAACGCAGCAGGCATCCAGCTGCGCCACATCCCCTACAAGGGCGCCGCCCAGGCCATGACGGACCTGTTGGGCGGGCAGATCGACCTGTACATGTCGTCCGTGCCCACGCTGCTGGGGCAGGTGCGCAATGGCAAGCTCAAGATCCTGGCCATCACCTCGGCCAAGCGCTCATCGCAATTGCCCGAGGTGCCAACGCTGGCAGAACAGGGCTACAAGGGTTTTGAGGCCGTGACCTGGTTCGGCATCCTGGCGCCCGCAGGCACGCCCGCCCCCATCGTGACGCAGCTCAACAGGGCCATCAACCAGGCGCTGCAGCAAGCGGACGTGATTGACAAGCTCAAGTCCGAAGGCGGCGATGTGCTGGGCGGAACCTCCGACCAGTTCAGCACCTTGCTGCGCACCGAAGTTCCTCGCTGGGCCAAGATCGTGAAGGACTCGGGCGCCAGCCTGGACTGAGCGAGCTACCGCCTTCCTTTCCGTCGTTCATCCCGTCATCGCCATGGCCCGCGATTGCTTTGCTACGCCCGTACCGTTCTCGGCGGGTACGGCCGCACCGCACACCGCGCTGCCTGCGGGGGCGTGCGACAGCCATATGCATGTGTACGACCAGCGCTTTCCCGAAGCGCCGGGGGCCAGGCTGCTGCCGCCCGACGCGTCGGTGCAGGACTACCGCGCGCTGCAACAGCGCATCGGCACCCAGCGCACCGTGCTGGTCACGCCCTCCACTTACGGCGCAGACAACCGCTGCATGCTGCTGGGCCTGGCCGCGCAGGGTGATCAGGCGCGGGGCGTGGCCGTGATCGATGGCAGCGAGAGCGATGTGCAATTGCAAGCCCTGCACGACGCTGGCGTGCGCGGTGTGCGGCTCAATCTGTCGCTGGGTGTCACTGGCACGGTCGATGCCATCGTGCCCCTGGCCCAGCGCATTGCGCCGCTGGGCTGGCATTTGCAACTGCTGATGCCGCCCGATGTGCTGGCCACGCTGGGCGATGTGCTGCGCCGTGTGCCGATGCCAATGGTGTTTGACCACCTGGGCCGCATCGCACCCGAGCAAGCCGGAAAGCACCCTGCCCACGCACTGCTGCTGCAGCTGATGGGCGAGGGCCGGGCTTGGGTCAAGCTCTCGGGCGGCTACATCGTCAGCGCCACCCATGCGGTGGACGACCCAGCGCTCGACGCATTGGCCGCCAGCTACCTGCGTGCGGCGCCTGAGCGCGTGCTGTGGGGCAGCGACTGGCCCCACGCCACCGCCAGCGCGGGCCTGCACCCGGTGCCGGACGACGCATTGCAAATCGACACCCTGGCACGCTGGTGCGATCAGGCCGGTGCGGATGCGCTGCGCCGCGTGCTGGTCTCCAACCCTGCCGCGCTCTACGGCTTCCCGCCGGTCTCGACTTCTTCATCCACCACCCCTGTCTGAGGGCCTTGCACCATGACCTCTTTGGTATCTCCCCTTTCCACGCACAGCGCGCAGCGCCGCCACCTGCTGACCACCCTGGCCCTTGCGGGCGCTGGTGTGGGGATGGGGCTGCCCGCCTGGGCGCAAAACGATTGGCCTGCGGGCAAGCTCATCACCTGGGTGGTTCCGTACCCCGCCGGTGGCAGCACCGACGTGCTGGGCCGCAACATCGCCCTCAAGCTGGGCGCGGCCCTGTCCACCAACGTCATCGTGGACAACAAGGCCGGGGCCACGGGCACCATTGGCGCGGCCTACGTGGCCAAGGCCGCGCCGGACGGGCTCACGCTGCTGGGCACCTCCATCGGCCCACAAGCCATTGCGCCGCACCTGATGGCCAAGCTGCCCTACGACCACATCACGGCCTTTGAGCCCGTGATCACCGTGGGCACCATCCCGCACATTCTGGTTGTCGGCGCGAACCAGCCGTTCAAAACGGTGGCTGATTTGCTGGCCGCCGCCAAGGCCCAGCCCGGCAAGCTGGCGTTTGCCTCGGGCGGCAACGGCACCATTTTGCAAATGCAGGGCGAGCTGCTGCAGCAGCAATCCGGCGCGCGCTTCATCCATGTGCCCTACAAGGGCGACACCCCCGCGCTGCAAGACACCTTGGCCGAGCAGGTGCAGTTCATGTTTGCCCCCGCAGCCGCTGCACTGCCGCATGTGCAGTCGGGCAAGTTGCGCGCCCTGGCCGTCACGTCTGCCCAGCGCCTCAAGGCCCTGCCTGCCGTGCCCACCATGGGCGAGGCGGGGCTCAAAGAATTTGTGGTGGAGCAGTGGCAGGCCGTGTTTGCGCCCGCCAAGACGCCCGCCGCCATCGTGCAGCGCCTGAACCGCGAGATCGCTGCCGCGCTGAAAGACCCCGTCCTCATCGCCCTGGCCGACAAGCTGGGCGTGACGCCGGTGGGCGGCACGCCCCAGCAGCTGGGTGACCTGCAAAAGGCCGACTCGGCCAAGTGGGCCAAGGTGATCAAAGACGGAAACATCAAGGCCGACTGATACCCGCGATCCACCCGCCGCCTCTGGCGTTGTTGCCGCGTCTTGTCGTACCGCTGGTACTGCCTGCGACGCGGCGCCTAGCCAGAGACGCCGGGTGAACCGCTCCACCACCTGTCAAAAACATACCGCTGCTTCCTCGTTTTCATTACCTCAACCGGACCATTCCCATGAGCCAACTCCCTGAAATCATCCGCACCATCGACCGCGTGAGCGGCGACGTTGTTGCCCAAGCCGCTACCTACCAAGCCGCCATCCTGGCCGACGTGGCGGGCCGCCGCGGCACCATGCATGGCCGCGTGGCGCCCGTGCACCAGTCCATGAAGGTGGCAGGCCCTGCCTTCACCGTGGAAGTGCGCCCCGGCGACAACCTCATGATCCACGCCGCCATCGCGCTGGCCCAGCCAGGCGATGTGCTGGTGATCGACGGCAAGGGCGACCAGACGGCGGCGCTGATGGGCACGCTGATGCTCAGCGCCTGCAAGAAGCGCGGCCTGGCGGGTGTGATCGTGGACGCGGCCATCCGCGACAAGCTGGAAATTCTGGAGCTGGACTTCCCCGTGTTCAGCGCGGGCTTCAACCCTGCAGGGCCGACCAAGTACGTGCCCGGCCGCATCAACCACCCCATCAGCGCCGGCGGCGCGGTGGTCAACCCGGGTGACCTGGTGGTGGGCGACGCCGATGGCGTGGTCGTCATCGAGCGCGAAAAAGCCCCCGCCATGCTGGCCCTGGCCGACAAGAAGGTGGCCGACGAAGCCGCCCGCATCGAAGCCATCGCCCGTGGTGACACCGCATCGAAATGGCTGCCTGCCGCCCTGCGCGCTGCGGGCGTGCTGAAGGAAGGGGAATCGCTGTGAACCCAACCATCATCGTCACAGGCGCCGACCTGGCGCAACAAGCCCTGGATCTGCTCACAGGCTACGAGATCGTCTACGCTGGCAAGACGCCGACGGAAGACGACATGGTGGCCCTGTGCCGCGCGCACAACCCCGTGGCCATCATCGTGCGCTACGGCAAGGTGGGCGCTGCGGTGATGGACGCGGCCCCCGCGCTCAAGGTCATCTCCAAGCACGGCAGCGGCACCGACACCATCGACAAGGTGGCGGCCAAGGCCCGTGGCATTGAGGTGGTGGCCGCCGTGGGCGCCAACGCCGCCGCCGTGGCCGAGCAGGCCCTGGCCCTGCTGCTGGCCTGCGCCAAGTCAGTGGTGCAACTCGATGCGCGCATGCACGCTGGCCACTGGGACAAGGCCACGCACAAGAGCCTGGAACTGGGCGGTCGCACCGTGGGCCTGGTGGGCCTGGGCGCCATTGGCCTGCGTTTTGCCAAGATGGCCGACGCCCTGGGCATGCGCGTGATTGGCTTCGATCCGTTTGCCAAGAACCTGCCCGCCTATGTGCAGGCGGTGGACCTGGAAACGATCTGGCGCGAATCCGATGCCGTGTCTATGCACTGCCCGCTGACCGAGGAGAACCGCAACCTGCTGAACGCCGCAACGCTGGCGCAATGCAAGCGCGGCGTGATCGTGGTGAACACGGCACGTGGTGCCTTGATCGACGAGGCCGCGCTGCTGGCCGCCGTGCGTTCGGGCCAGGTCATGGCGGCCGGGCTCGACAGCTTTGCGGTCGAGCCCATGACGGCGGGCCACCCCTTCCAGGGCGAAAAGCACTTCATCCTCAGCCCCCATATTGGCGGCGTGACGAGCGATGCCTACGTGAACATGGGCGTGGGCGCCGCCCGCAATCTACTGGCCGTGCTGGCCCGTACACCGGACGCAGTGGCCGTGGCCTGAGCGCCGCGCCTGCCCTAAGAACATGGCCGGGCACTGCGTCCGGCCGCACAGGAGACAACAGACCATGGCACGCAATTTCAAGAGAAATATGCCTCTTGCGCTAGTCAATCATGCGCTGGCAGCTATATTTTTAGTAGCATTCTGTCCTGCGTATGCGCAGACAGCCTATCCCAGCAAACCCGTGAAACTGGTGGTGGGCTTTGCGGCGGGCGGCCCCACCGACGTGGTGGCGCGCGCGTTTGCCGACCACGCCAGCAAGGCGCTGGGCCAGCCGTTCATCATCGACAACAAGCCCGGCGCGGGCACCATCATTGCCGCCCAGGCCGTGGCCAGCGCCCCGGCCGATGGATACACGCTGCTGTTCGGTGCCACCAACCACACCATGATTCCGGCGCTGTACCAGGGCCGCGTCAAGTTCGATGCGGTGAAGTCCTTCCGCCACCTGTGCACGGTGGCCAGCAGCCCCACGGTGCTGGTGGTGCCCCCCAGCCTGCCGGTCAAGACACTGGCCGATTACCAGGCCAAGGCCCGCGCCGAGCCCGGCCGCGTGACAGCAGGCACGGCAGGGGTGGGCAGCTCAGGCCACTTTGCCACCGAGATCTTTGCCCGCGCCCAGGGCCTGCAGCTCAACCACGTGCCCTACAAGGGCAAGGGCGCCGCGCCCGTGGTGACGGACCTGATGGGCGGGCAGCTCGACAGCTCCTTTGCCACCCTGGGCTCGGTGCTGCCGCAGATCAAGAGCGGCAAGCTGCGTGCGCTGGCCGTGGGCGCGCCCCAGCGCTCTGCCTTGGTGCCCGAGGTGCCCACGTTTGCCGAGGCAGGAGGTGGCAACTACGCTGCCGACGTGTGGTACGGCGTGCTGGCCCCTGCGGGCTTGCCCGAGCCCATCGCCCAGACGCTGGAGCGCACGGCCGCCGACTTTGCCAAGAGCGAATCGGCCGCCGACAAGCTGCGCGGCCTGGGGATGGATGCCGAATCGGTGTGTGGCAACGCCTTTGCCATCCGCGTGGCCCGTGAAGTGACCACCTATAGCCAGATTGCCAAAGCGCTCGACCTCAAAGCTGATTGAACGACAAGGAGACTTTCATGCGACGCATTCACACCTCACTGGGCGCAGCTCTTGCGCTGACCTTCGCCATGGCCCATGCCACGGCACAAACCGGCTACCCGGACAAAGCCGTCAAGATCGTGGTGCCATACCCACCTGGCGGTGCGGTCGATCAGGTGACCCGGCGCATTGCCCAAAAGCTCACAGAGCAAACCGGGCAGAGCTTCTTTGTCGAAAACAAGGCGGGTGGCACCGGCACCATCGGTGCCAACCAGGTGGCGCGTTCGCCGGGCGATGGCTACACGCTCATGGCCAATGACACCACGTACTCCATCCTGCCCCAGGTGTTCAAGAAGCTGCCTTGGGACTACGCAAACGACCTGGTGCCTGTGGCTGGTTTCAATTTCGCACCCACCACCGTGGTGGTGGCCGCCAACTCCCCGTTCAAAACACTGGGCGACCTGGTGGCATATGCCCAAGCCAACCCGGGCAAGCTCAACTACGGCACCGGTGGAGCGGGCACCATGCCCCACTTCGCCACAGAAGCATTGCAAGATGCCAGCGGCCTCAAGGCCACCCACGTGCCATTCAAAGGCGCTGGTGAAGCCACCTTGGCGTTGCTGGGCGGGACCATCGATTTCCAGATCGCATCCACTCCTGGTGTGATGGGGCAAGTGCGTGGCGGTAAAGTGCGCCTGCTGGCAGTGAGCGGCGAGCAGCGGCTCAAGGCAGTGTCCGATGTGCCCACGTTTGCCCAAGCGGGCGCGCCGGGCTACAAAGTGGTCAATTTCACCGGCCTGTGGGCTCCCAAAGGCACTCCAGAAGCTGTACTGAACAAGCTGCGCCAGGAAATCACCAAAGCCATGGGCAGCGCGGATGTTCAGACCTTTGCCACAGACCTCGGTGCCGTGCCCAGCGTGCTCAGTGGAACCGCCTTTGCGGACAAACTGAAGGCAGATGCCCAGCTGTGGGAGTCTGTGGCGGTCAAAGTAGGTATTGAGAAGCAATGACTCCGGTGCCCCACTCCGTGGGCCTGAACCGCCCGCAGCGCCAGTTGCCGCCCGGCGCGTGCGACAGCCACATGCACATCTTTGACCCGCGCTTTGCGCCGTCAGCCCATTGGCCGCGCACTCCGCCAGTGGCGCCCGTGGCGGTGTATCGGCAGCTGCAGGCGCGCCTGGGCACCACGCGCACGGTGGTGGTCACGCCATCGACCTACGGCACCGACAACGCCTACACGCTGGATGCGCTGGACCAGTTGGGCGACGCTGCACGCGGCGTGGCCGTGGTGGATGACGGCGTAAGTGCCGACGAGCTGGCCCACCTGGCCGCACGTCGCGTGCGCGGGCTGCGGGTCAATTTCGTCTCGCCCCAATCATGGGGCACCACCACGCCCGCCATGCTGGCCACGCTGGCGCGCAAGGTGGCCGAGCACCCGGCCTGCGCGAGCTGGCACATCCAGATCTTTGCGCAGCCGGAGCAGCTCATCGCCCTCGCGCCCCAGTTGCATAAGCTGCCTGTGCCCCTGGTCATCGACCACCTGGGCCGCATCGATCCCGCCGAAGGCCCGGCCGCAGAGGCCTACGGCGTGGTGCGCGGCCTGCTCGATGGTGGCAACACCTGGGTCAAGCTCTCGGGCGCCTACATGCGCTCGACCGTGCATGGCCCCAGCTACGCCGACACCCTGCCGCTGGGCCAGGCCCTGGTGCAGGCCGCGCCGGATCGCCTGGTGTGGGGCAGCGACTGGCCGCACACCACCGAGGCGCCCGGCACTGTGAACGATGCCGATCTGGTGGACCTGCTGCAGGCCTGGGCTGGCAGCGACGCGGCCATGGACCGCATCCTGGTCGACAACCCGGCGCGGCTGTATGGTTTCGATACCGCTCCCGCCGCCTGAACGAATTGGAAAGACCCCGCCATGTTTTTGCTTCAAGCCCCTGAAGTCCGAGACCTCGATGTCTTCACCGCCATGCCCGAGCCCTTTCGTCGCCGTGAGCGCAGCGACTGGGCTGACGCCAACCGGGGCGGCACCATCACCGATTCGTTCCTGGAAGGCCCGGTGTTCGACGACGCAGGCAACCTCTACGTCAGCGACATCCCCTGGGGTCGTGTCTTTCGCATCAACCCGCAGGGCGACTGGGCGCTGGTGGCCGAGTACGACGGCGAGCCCAACGGTCTCAAGTTCTTGAAGCCCGGCACGCTGCTCATCACCGACTACAAAAACGGCCTGATGCAGCTCGATGTGGCCACGGGCGCCATCACCCCGTACCTGCAGCGCCGCAACAGCGAGCGCTTCAAGGGCGTGAACGACCTGATCTTTGACGCCGAAGGCAATCTCTACTTCACCGACCAGGGCCAAAGTGGCCTGCACGACCCGAGTGGCCGCCTGTACCGCCTGCGCCCCAATGGCCAGCTGGATTTGCTGCTGCACAACGTGCCCAGCCCCAACGGCGTGGCCCTGTCTCCCGATGGGCGCGTGCTGTACCTGGCCGTGACGCGCGGCAACTGCGTGTGGCGTGTGCCGCTGCTGCCCGATGGCAGCGTGGCCAAGGTCAGCCAGTTCTTCACGTCGTATGGCCCCAGCGGCCCCGATGGGCTGGCGGTGGACGCTGAAGGCCACCTGCTGGTGGCCAACCCGGGCCTGGGCTATGTGTGGGTCCTCAACCATCGGGCCGAACCCGTGCAGGTGCTGCGAGGAGTTGCGGGTAGCTCCACGACCAACATCGCCTTTGGCGGGGAGGGTCGCCGTACGCTCTATGTGACGGACTCCACGCACGGCACGGTAATGATGCTTCCGATGAGGTCGGCGGGCGTGAAGCTTAACCATCCCGCTCTGGTTCCCGGCAATACTGACGATTGCACGCCATAGCACGCAACTTAACACGACTAGGCATGTGTTCTGTGGGTGTGCCGGTATGCGAGAACGGATCTCCGGTGATCTGCACACCGCCACCATCTTGAGCGATCTGGCCGCATCTGAAAGCCACAACCGCCTGAGCCAGAATCAGACCTTCGAAACCCTGCAATTGGTTGTTCGGCTCCAGGACGTTGGCCACCCTTGCGTCATATGCAGATTGCAGGCCCGTCCAAAGCGCAGGAGAGGTTCCCGTTGCCCGTCCAATCTTGATGGCCAAGTTGGCACCGATGGTTGTTGAACCCTCCATCACGCTGGACAGTTCATCCGGGCCAATGCCAATCTTGGCGGCTGCATCAATCAGTTTCAGTCCGCCAAGATACTCGGCGAGGACTTCACTCGGCAGAGGGATATCCAGCTTCATGCCCATTTCACCTGGCTGATAACCTGGGTTGTAGCGCCTCAAGACGATACCCCCTTCCACCTACCCCGCTGGGTTCGGCAAACAGACCAATGCAACCGCGTTGCCTATCATCACCTCGATCGCCGACATGGATGCCGACTTCTTCACCATCGAGACCTCACGTTCGGACATGGAGCTGCTCGCCGCCTTCGACCACTTCAAGTACCCGAACGAGATCGACCCCGGCGTCTGCGACGTTCACTCACCCCACATCCCGACGCAGGAACGCATCGTGCAGCTCATGCGCAAGGCGGCCGAGCGCATATCTGCCGAGCGCCTGTGGGCGAACCCTGACTGTGGCCTCAAGACCCTGCAGTGGTCCGAGGTGCTGCCGGCGCTGACGCATATGGTGCGCGCGGCGCGCGAACTGCGTGCCACGGCGGCTGCCTAGGCCCGCTATACTGACTCTGCCTCGCGGTTTCCTGCCCAACAGCAGGAATGAAAAGGGAACGACAGAGGGATGGACGCTCCATCCAAGCTGTGGCTGCCCCCGCAACTGTGATCGGTGAGTCCGCTGCCTGACAACCACTGGCTTGGTGCCGGGAAGGCCGCAGCGGACGACGACCCGAGAGCCAGGAGACCTGCCACGGGGCGATGTGATTGTGCATGGGGCGGGGTGTCCTCGAGCAAGATCGGTGGTACTTCGTCCTGCCTTCGTCTTCCGCGCGCCTGCGCCTTCGGGTCAGCGCGTGTGGCCGTGCCCGCATGCGTTGCGCCTGGTTTTGCCGTGCTCCCGCCTTCTTTACCGGAGGAAGCACCTTGTCTGTACTCGTTGAACCCGAAACGTCCGCCCCCGCGGACTCTCAGCTCCTTTCCATGATCGTGGTCGACATGGTCTGGCCTGATCAATCCAACCACCACGGCACCCTGTTCGGTGGTGCAGCCCTGTCCATGCTAGACCGCATGGCCTTCATCGTGGGCAGCAAGGTGCTGCGTGGTTCCGTCGTCACGGCCGCGGTGGGCAGGTTGGACTTTGCCGCGCCAGCGCCTGCAGGCCACTTGGTGGAATGCCGCGCTCAGGTACTGCACCGGGGCCGCCGTTCCGTCACCGTGGACACACGTCTGATCGCCGAGGACCTGCTCAGCGGTACGCGTACCCAATGCCTCTCGGGGGAATTCGTGATGGTGCGCCAGGCCGATGAGGCGCCCGCCGATGCGGCCGAGGCGGTGCAGGCCAAGCATGAAGCCTGCGCCGAAAACGCGACCATGGCCTGCGCCACCGTAGCCGAGATCGTTTTCCCTGGCCATGTGAACCACCGTGACGTGCTGCACGGTGGCCCGGCTATGGCCTGGATGGCCAAGGCCGGCTTTGTGGCCGCCACGCGCCAGGTGCGCTGCCCCGTGGTGATGGCGGGCACCGAGCAGCTGGACTTCGTCGCATCGGCTCGCGTGGGGGATGTCGTTGAGGTGACGGCCAACGTGATCGGCACAGGCCGGCGCTCGATCCGTGTGCAGGTGGATATGTGGGCAGAATCATCGAGCAGTGGCGAACGCCGGCTCTGCGCCTCGGCTCCGCTGACCTATGTGGCCATCGAGCCTTGATATCTCGCCCTTGCTGCCAGTGCACCGCAGTGCACTGGGCCTGCACCTGCTGGCCCTGCCGGCAGAGCACCGGTATGCCCGCTTCGGCGCCACGCTGAATGACGAGGCCGTGCTGCGCTGGGTGGCACGCCTGGCCTGGGAGCAGCAGCGCTGCTGGGGCGCATGGCTTCCGGGCGACCTGGGTCTTGTCGGCGTGCTACAACTCGCCCACACGCGCCGGTCGGGCAGTTGGGAACTTGCCCTCACAGTGGCCGCTGCCCTGCACGGCCGAGGCGTGGGCACCACCTTGCTGGCTACAGCCTTGGGGCAAATGCCCGACGTACGGCAACTGGTCTGCCAGCACGGGCACGCGGCTATCTTCGCCATGGCGAAGCGGTTAGGCTTTGGTGTGCACCGGCAGGGGCGGCAGCTGTGGCTGGAGGCAGTAGCGAGGAGCGGCCCGGCACCAGCAACTTCCAGACAGGCTGGTATTGGCTGATTCAATTATTCCGGATAATGAAAGTCGCAAACCCCACCCTAGCATCCCTAGCATTCATGCGGGTTCCTGGGCTCTCAACTTTTAAGAGGTGCCAACTAAAGTCGTAAACACCCCAAGTTGCCTGGCTCGGCTGAATCACTGGCCTTCAAACCAGCCGATAACGACCCTTCTGCCCCTCACGAATCGCCCCCGCCGCTATCACCCGCCGTATTGCCAGGCCCACGGATCCCAAAGGAATCCCGGCACCTTGAGCGATAGATGCTTGGGTGAAGGTCTTCCAACCACGACGGTCCAGGACTTGCCGAAGATGCGCCAGGACCTTTTCATCGTTGGCGCTCAGGCGCTGAGGCTGGCTTGCAGGCTCAGTGCCCACCTTGGTAGCCGCCCTCTTCTTCGGTGATTGTTTTTTCAGCGCAGGTTTTACGACAACGTCTTCCGCACCCTCATTGCCAGTCGCATTCGGGTGGGCACGGGTGCGGGAGTGGCGATCAGAGAGTGCGACCAGTACCGGTGTCTCGGGGGCTGTGAGCTCCATGGCGGCCCCGTACAGGGCTTTGAGCTGCTCTTCCATTGCTTGCAACTCATGTGCCATGCGCGCAATGGTGCGTAGCTGTCCATAGGCACGATCGGCATCGTTGCTGAAGGGCTCGCTGGCCACGATGCCCACCACGCGGCTGGCGTTGTGCTGCACTTCCTGGGCGAAGGCCTGTCGGGCTGCATACAGGCTTTCGCCTGCCTGTTGGAGAGATAGCAAGGTCGTTGGTGCAATAGGCATGATAGCTCCAGATGGCGCATCACCACTCATGCGATGGCGTGACGCGCATTCGAAAGATCCAAGTGTATGGGAGCACCGCCACCCGTATCGCCTCACCGCCGCTGAGCGCACAGGCCGGCGTGCTGGCATCCAGGTGCTGCAGACCCTGCTGTGCAAGCGCATGTCCAAGCTGCTGCTCAATGTCCCGTCGGGCACCGACCACATCGAAATCCGCCTGTGCGGAACTGCCTGCCGCGATGCGCTTCAGCGCATCGCGTACGCCCTGCACACCCGCCAATTCAGCAACTGTGGCGTCCGGCCGCAGGCTGACCTGTTGGGCGAGGTAATGCACCGTGCCTGTTCGCATGCAGCGCCCACAGGTGGGCTTGTAGTTGGCCGGCAAGAATGCGCGCCAGAACGGTCTTGCCGCTACTGTTGCGCCCGACCAAGCCGGTGTGCCGCTGGTCAAAGGTTTCATTGAGATCGGAGAAAAGCGGTTCGCCGTTCGGCAGGACGTAGGACACGCACTCCAAGGAGAGATAAAAAGTCGCCATACATGGTCCAAAGATGCAAAGGGCTCCCTCGCGTCATGGGGGCAGAAGAGATTTGCCATCGTGAAGACGGCCGCATCAGTGGCGCGTGGGACTCAATCCTCCGAGAAATGTGTGGAACGCTCGATTCTCAAAATGTCTGCCCCTGGGCACAACCACAGACTGCAATGGTTCGGGACTGTGATTTCCACCCAGAACTGACCCACTGGGGGGCGGGTATTTGAAGTGCTCGAAGGCCGCCTGCCGGCGTCTCGGATGAAACAAGCTCCGCGGCGAATCTGTACCCAGTCTTGAGTTGCTCTTTCAGCGCCTGCAACTCGTGCGTCTATCCGGCACTTATCCACAAAATAAACAACCAGTTTACGCACAGGGGTTGGTCAGATCGAGACAGGAGTCGTGGGTTAGGTTTGCGTGGAAGGCAACTCAAGACGCAAAAAACAAGAATGCATAGTTGAAAAAGTTCGATCGCCCAGCTGCTTGCACGCATGGGCAAGGCCTAAGGTGGCGCACTCACTGGAAATACCTGCGACCGATCACCGCCATGCCCGAACTTTCCCACTCCCGCTCTGTATCCGCTACCACCGTCCGTGCGTGGCTTAACGATGGCTTCGAAATCGCACTGCTGGATGTGCGCGAAGCAGGCCAGTTCGGCGAAGGCCATCCTTTTTTTGCCATTCCGGCAGCCTATAGCAGGTTGGAGTTTGACGTGCCCCTGCTAGTACCCATCCATGAGACACGTACCGTGCTGGTCGATGCAGGCGATGGAGTGGCCGAACGCGCCGCAGCGCGCTTGGCGCATCTGGGCTACACCCAGGTGCATGTCTTGCAAGGCGGAGCCCCGGCGTGGACGGCGGCTGGTTACGTGCTATTCAAAGGGGTGAATTTGCCCTCCAAGACGTTTGGCGAGTTGGTGGAGCATGCGTTTGAAACGCCTCACCTGTCCGCGCAGGAATTGCAGCGCCGTCAACTGGCAGGTGAGCCCTTGGTGCTGCTGGATGGGCGCACCTTCGCCGAGCACCAAAAAATGACCATTCCCGGCGCGACCTCCGTTCCCAACGGGGAACTGGCCTTGCGCTGGCATGCACTGGCGCCGGACCCGCAAACCCCCATCGTCATCCACTGCGCCGGGCGAACGCGCAGCATCATTGGTGCACAGATCCTGCGCAGCCTGGGAGTGCCGAACCCTGTAATTGCCCTGGAGAATGGCACCCAGGGCTGGGCACTGGCGGGAATGGCACTGGACCACGGCAGCACGCGCCGCGATGCCACCCCTGTCCACGCCCGCCCGCAAGACCAGGCCGCCGCAGCTCGTGTTGCCGCAGAAGCAGGGGTACCCCTGCTCAGCAGCGCGCAAGCCCAGGCCTGGATTGACGACCGCACCCGCACCACCTACGTACTGGATGTGCGCAGCGCCGGGGAATTTGCCACGGCCACCCTGGCTGGCGCCCGCCACGCTCCCGGCGGCCAACTGCTGCAGGCCACCGACCAGACGATTGGGGTGCGCCATAGCCGCGTGCTCCTGCTGGACAACGAGGCAGTGCGTGCACCCGTGGTGGCCGCATGGCTCTGGCGGCTCGGCTACGAGACAGCGACAGTGGAAGGTGGTGTCCACGCCCCGCTGGACCTGCGCAAGAACGACAACCCAAAGGTCCTTATCCCCGATGCCCCCCCCATCACACACACAGACCTGAAAGCCTGGACCACCCAGCATCAGCCCCTGCTGGTGGACATACAGCCCTCGCAGTCGTACCGCAAGCAGCACGCAGCAGGAGCGATCTGGTCGGTGCGTCCGCGCGTTGCCGCGGACGTGCAGGCAAACGCCGGCCCCGGCCAGCCCGTCCTCGTATTGGCACCCGACGCCACCACGGCAGCACTGGCCCTTCAGGAACTGGATGCTGGCACCGCACAGTGGGCGCTGGCCGCAGACTGGCTCGCCGCAGGCCTGCCCGTAGAAGCGACGCCGAATCTGCCAGACGACGCATCCGCCATTGACTACCTGTTCTTCGTGCACGACCGACACGACGGCAACCTGGATGCCGCCCGTCGTTACCTGGAATGGGAAACCGGGCTGATTGCACAGTGCCAGCCGGACGAACTGGCCGCGTTCCGGCTGCCTGCTTGCGCAACCAACTGACGCTGGCTGAGGCTTCACGCGCAAACCGCATATCGATCCTCGAAAACATTGGTTGTTGCAGATCGAGGGGCAGGCCGAAGATTCAGCTTCTTTCTGATTTTTTTGTCTGATTCCAGCTCTTTTTATGCGCACCAAAATCTCTGCTTTCGAACGCACCCTTGCAGCCGGTGCCCTGCTTGCCCTGGCCACAGGGTGGGCCCACGCCGACGCCACCCTCGACAAGATCAAGCAGCGCGGCAAAGTCACGATCGGGGTGCTGGTCAACGGCGGCCCGTTTGGCTCGATCGACCCGGCCAATCAACAGCTGGTGGGCTGGAACCCTGAGCTGGCACGCGCCGTGGCCAAGGGGCTGGGCGCGGAAGCGGAACTGGTGCAGGTGCAAACCGCCACACGCGTGCAATTCCTGCAGGCAGGCAAGGTGGATCTGCTCATCGCGTCGATGGAACTCAATCCCGACCGCGCCGAGACCCTGGGCTATGCCCCCACACCGTTTTACCGGGTGGGCGGCACTGCAGCCGTGCGCAAGGACAGCGGTATCTCCAAGTGGGATGACCTGCGCGGCAAGCCCGTCTGCATCTCGCAAGGCAGCAGCTTTGCCAAGCCGCTGGCCAATGACTACGGCGCGCAGGTCCAGGGCTTCAAGAGCTCCTCGGATTCGCTGCTGGCCCTGAAGGGCGGCACCTGCGTGGCGGCCGTGCACGACAGCACGCTGATCCACCCACTGCTGCGCAGCAACCCGGAGTGGAGCCAGTACAGCGCCCCCATCGCCACCGAAATCCTGCCTGCGCCATCCGTGGTCTGGACCCGTAAGGGCGAGGCCGACACCATCGCCGCCGTGGACAAAGTGGTGCAGGACTGGCACCGCACGGGCTGGCTGATTGCGACCGAGAAGCGCGTGGGCATTGAGCCGCCAAACCCACTGCTACCTGAACTGCAAGCCAAGTTCAAGGCAGCGCGCTAACCCGGCCAGAGCGCTCCCACCCCAGCCCCCGGCCCATCCATCAGCCTCCTCTTGCGGGGCTGACTGGACGCTTTCCGAACGGATTTCAGAATGACACGACTCCTCGCCCCCCTCACCGCTGCGCTGGCCCTGGTCTTGAGCGCCTCCAGCGCCCATGCCGACGCCACGCTCGACAAGATCAGGCAACGCGGCAAGCTCTCCGTCGGCATCGACGGCGCCAGCCCTCCTTTTGGCAAGCTGGACCCCGCCACCGGCAAGACGGGGGGTTACCAGACCGAACTGGCCGCAGACATCGCCAAGCGCCTGGGCGTGCAACTGGAGACCGTGCCTGTCACGGCCAACACCCGCGTGCAGTTCCTGCAAAGCGGCAAGGTGGACTTGCTGATCGCCAACATCCAATGGACACGGGAGCGCAGCGAAATTCTGTCCTTCGCGCCCACCCCCTATGACCTGATCGGCGGCGCAGCCCTGGTGGCAAAAGCCAGTGGCATCACCAGATGGGAAGACCTGCGCGGCAAGGTGGCCTGCGTTTCGCAGGGCAGCAACTACGCCAAACCACTGGCCGAGGCCCATGGTGCTGTCGTCAAAGGACTGCGCGGCATCCCGGAGTCACTGCTGGCGCTCAAGGGCGGCACCTGCGCTGCCTCCGTTCATATCCAGCCTGCACTGTACGAGACGCTGAATGGCCCGAATGGCGGTGAATGGAAAGACTTCGCCTTGGTGGGATCGCGCGACCAGTTGATCCCATCGCCTACGGTGGTATGGACGCGCCGTGGCGAAGCCGACACTCAGGCTTTTGTAGACAAAGCCATCCAGGATTGGCACCGCTCCGGTCTGCTTTTGAAGCTGGCACGCGAAAACGGCGTACCAGACACCTGGATCGCCGAACGCCATCAGCGTGCACTCAAGGGCCAGTTTGATCGCGCGCCCTTCGACTTCGCCGTGTACACCGAAGCCCAGGCCGCATCCGCAGAGGCCAAGAAGCCATGACCACCCCCACCGCGCTTCGTCGCGTTGGCGCCGGCCTGGGATTGCTGTGCGCCATCACGGCCCCTGCCGCACATGCCGATGCCACGCTCGACAAGATCAAGCAGCGCGGCAAGCTGGTGGTCGGCGTGATCCTCTCCGGCCCGCCTTTCGGCACCATCGACCCCGCCACGCAGAGGCACGTTGGCTACAACGTGCTGCTGGCCGAGGGCGTGGCCAAAGGCCTGGGGGTAACGGTAGAAACCGTGCAGGTGCAGCCCTCCAACCGCGTGCAATTCCTGCAGCAAGGCAAGGTGGACATCCTCGTCGCCAACATGCAGTGGACGCAGGAGCGCAGCGAGATCCTGAGCTTCGTTCCCACCCCTTTTGAGGAAGTGGGCGGAGCCGCCATTGCCAAAAAGGGCACCGGCATCAAGGCCTGGGATGACCTGCGTGGCGAGCCCGTGTGCGTATCCCAGGGCAGCAACTTCACCAAGCCGCTGGCAGACCAGCACGGTGCACACATCAAGGCGTTCCGGGGCCAGCCGGAGTCACTGCTGGCACTGCGCGGCGGCAACTGCACCGCAGCCGTGCATGTGAGCCCGACATTGCGCGAGTTGGTCGTAGAAAACCCGGACTGGAAAGACTACGAGATCGTATCTCCCAGCGATCTGATTCCTTCCCCCTCAGTCATCTGGCTGCGCAAGGGCGAGAACGATACCCAGGCCGCCATCGACCGCGTGGTGCAGGACTGGCACCGCACCGGGTGGCTCATCCAGGTGGAAAAAACCCACGGGATGAACCCCACGCCGCTGCTGTACCAATTGCACGAGAAGTTCAAGAAGGCACCCGTATGAGCGCCGTGGAATCCCGATTCACTGCCGAGAGCCTGCGGGCCCAGACGGCCGCCATCCTGCAAGCCTGGGGTATGCCGGAAACTACAGCCCATACCACGGCCGCGCTGATGGTGGAAACCGACCTTCTGGGCGTGGAATCGCATGGCATCTCCATGTTGGCGCAGTACGAGGCCATGCGTGACGGCGGGCGCCTGCATCTGGCGGCAAGCCCCCGCGTACTGCGCGACGGCCCGGCCACCGCACTGCTGGATGGCGATGCCGGCCTGGGGCATGCCGTGTCCGCCCAGGCCATGCAGCTGGCAGTAGACAAGGCCCGTGCCCTTGGCATCGCACTGGTGGGCGTTCGCAACTCGCACCACTTCGGCGCGGCGGGCGTGTATGCCCGCATTGCGCAGCGACAAGGCCTGATCGGCCTGGTCACCAGCTCGGCCCAAGGCATTCTGCTGGTACCCACGCGGGCGGCCGAGCCGGTGCTGGGAACCAACCCTATCGCCTTTGCCGCTCCGGTGTCCCAGGGTTCACACAACAACGCCTTCGTCCTCGACATGGCCACCACCACCGCTGCCGCCAACCGGGTGAAAGTCAAGGCACTGCGCAGTGAGCCCGTGCCTTCAGGCTGGGTGGTTGATGGGCAAAGCCAGCCGGTCACCGAGCCCGAGGCTGCCCGCGCCCAAGTGTTCGATCAGCCAGATGGAGGGCTCACTCCCCTGGGTGGCAGCAGCGATGGCGGCAGTCACAAGGGCTATGGCCTGGCGCTGCTGGCGCAGGTGCTGGGCGGCACGCTGAACGGCGGGGCCTTTGCCCCGCTGTATCGTCAAAGCCACGGCCCCGGCGATCCTGCCAATGTGGGCCACAGCTTCATCGCCATTGATCCCCGTTTCTTCGGAGAGCCGGGAGCCTTTGAGCACGAGCTGGACGCGATTCTGGACGTGCTGCACGCCACCCGCCCCGCCAATCCAGCCGAACCCGTGCTGGTGCGGGGCGATCCGGAGGCTGCGCAACACGCCGAGCGTGCGCGCCTGGGCATTCCGCTGCCCGCCCCTCTGCTGCGCCAGATCCGGGACATCACGGCACGCGCGGGCGTCGCCGACCTGCTGCAACCTGCCCATGAGGGAGCCCCTGCATGAGTGCCAGCCTGCTGAACCGACTGCGGGACACCGTGGGCGCCAGCCATGTGCTGACCGACACCGACGCCGAGGCCTACCTGACCGACCAGCACCGCCGCATCACCGGTCGCGCATTGGCGGTAGTGCGCCCCGCCAGCACCGAACAGGTGGCACAAGTCGTGCGCCTGTGCGTGAAGCACCGAACCCCTATCGTTCCGCAGGGGGGCAACACGGGCTTGATGGGCGCTGCAACACCGGACGGCAGTGGCCGCGCCATCGTGCTGTCGCTCACACGGCTGCAACGCATCCGTGCCATCGATACCGACAACGACACGCTCACGGTGGAGGCTGGCGCGGTACTGGCCAAAGTACAGCAGGCGGCGCGAGAAGCCGGCAGGCTGTTCCCGTTGAGCCTGGGGTCAGAAGGCAGCTGCACCATTGGAGGAAATCTCTCGACCAACGCTGGCGGCACGCAGGTTCTGCGCTACGGCAACACGCGCGAGCTGGCGCTGGGCCTGGAGGTGGTCACCGCAGAAGGTGAAATATGGCATGGACTGCGCGGCCTGCGCAAAGACAACACCGGCTATGCACTGCGCGACCTGTACGTGGGCAGCGAAGGAACGCTGGGCATCATCACCGCCGCCACACTCAAGCTCTACCCACTGCCCCAGGCCCAGCACACCGCCTTGCTGGCCTTTGGCTGCATCCGTGACGCCGTGGCCTTTCTGAGCGCAGCACGCGCTGGCTTTGGCGCCAGCCTCACGGCCTTCGAGCTGATGTCGGGCACAGCCCTGGGCCTGATTGCCCGGCACGCCCCCGAGTACCCCATTCCACTGGCGCTGAATGCGCCGTGGTACGCACTGATTGAACTCTCGGACGCCGAGGGCGAAGCCCATGCGCGCGAGCGGTTCGAAGCCGTAGTCGGACAGGCTTTCGAGGATGGCCTGGTGCAGGACGCGGCCATTGCCGAGAGCCTGCAGCAAAGCCAGGCCCTGTGGCGCCTGCGGGACGAGGCCTTGGGCGAAGCACAAAAGCGCGATGGCAGCAATGTCAAGCACGATGTATCGGTCCCCATCTCTCGCATTCCTGATTTTCTGGTCGCCACTGCCGCAGCGCTGCAGGCACGCTTTCCTGGCGTGCGGCCCGTTGCCTTCGGCCACCTGGGCGACGGCAACCTGCACTACAACGTGTCCCCCCCCCTGGATGGCAGACCCGCCGACACCTTCGCCGTTGAAGATGCAATCCATGAGGTGGTGCACGACAGCGTGCACGCCCATGGCGGCTCCATCAGTGCCGAGCACGGCATTGGCCAAACCAAGCGCGACGTACTGCCCCGCTACAAGAGCGCCGTCGAGCTGAACCTGATGCACCGGCTGAAAGCCGCGTTCGACCCGCTGGGCCTGCTCAACCCCGGCAAGGTGCTGGCACAACCTGCCTCCCATCCGCACACAGAAGAAAGCCCCGCACCATGACCACCCCATTTCCCCTCTCGCAACGCGTGCAGCGCGTCAAGCTCTCGCCCAACGCGGCCGCCAGCGCGCGGGCGGCTGCCTTGGCCGCCCAGGGGCGCGATGTGATCAGCCTCACCACCGGAGAGCCCGACTTTGACACGCCCGAGCCCATCAAGCAGGCGGCAATCGCTGCCTTGAAGCGAGGCGAGACCAAGTACACACCCACGCAAGGCACTGCGGCATTGCGCACAGCAATCAGCGCCAAGTACGCCCGCGAGCATGCGCTGGACTACTCGCTCAGCCAGCTCGTCGTGAGCAACGGCGGCAAGCAGGTGATCTACAACGCACTGGCCGCCACGCTGAATGCGGGTGATGAAGTCATCATTCCCGCCCCCTACTGGCCCTCATTCCCGGACATGGTGCTGGTGAACGACGGCACGCCCGTGATCGTGCCTTGCGATATCACGGTGGGCTTCAAGCTGACCCCGCAGGCACTGGAGGCCGCCATCACCCCACGCACCCGCTGGCTGGTGCTGAACACGCCGGGCAATCCTTCTGCAGCGGTGTATGACGCCGCTGAGCTGGCGGCACTGGCCGCCGTGCTGCGCCGATACCCCCATGTGCTGGTGCTGCTCGATGAGCTGTACGAGCACATCTGGTTCACACCCGCAGCCCCTACCCACTGGCTGCATGTGGCACCCGACCTGAAAGAACGCACATTGCTGGTCAACGGTGCTTCCAAAACCTATGCCATGACCGGCTGGCGCATCGGCTGGGGCGCTGGTCCCGCAGCGCTGGTGCAAGCCATGGTGGTGATCCAGTCGCAGGCATCGTCCGGCCCCAATTCGATTGCGCAGGCGGCCGTCACGGCGGCGCTGGAATCACCGGACCAATCCTTCGTGGACGAAGCACGCATTGCCTATGCGCGCCGCGCACGGCTGGTCGAGCAGGCAATCCGTTCCGTGCCGGGCCTGTCCATGCTGCCTCCGGGTGGTTCGTTCTTCGCCTTCATTCACTGCGGCGCACTGATCGGCCAGCTACGGCCAGATGGCCGGGTGATCCACTCCGACGCCGACCTGACCGAGTGGCTGCTGGAAGCTGAAGGGGTGGCAGCCGTGGATGGTGCGTCCTATGGCCTTTCTCCCTACTTTCGTATCTCTACGGCAGCCAGCGACGCCGCTCTGCAAGACGCCACCACCCGCATTGCCCGCGCCGTGGCAGCCTTGCGTCGACCACCCAAAGCCTGCGTACCAGCGGAACAAGCCGAGGCTGCAGGATGAGCGATGCCACCCTTATTGCCCAGAGCGTGGAAGCCCTCAAAGGCATTGGACTGAACTACGCCTTCGTGCTTGATGCCGGAGAGCGCCAAGCCTTCGTTCGCGGCCTGGGCGTCACCGTGCAACTGGCACTGCTCACCATACCCGGCAGCCTCCTGGCAGGCGTGGCGCTGGCCTCGCTCCTGACATCCGGTCGTGCGTGGCTGGCCCGCCCGGCGCGTGCGTTGGTCGAAGTGACGCGCAACACCCCCACGCTGGTGCAGCTGTATTGCGCTTTTCTCGTGCTCAACATGCTCATCACTCAGCAGCTGCGCGATTGGGGCGCGGGCAACAACCCGCTCACTCCCTTTGTGTGGGTGGTGGTGGTGGTATCGCTGCACAAGGGCGTTTTCCATGCAGAAGCTTTGCGCGCAGGCATCGAGGCGGTGCCCGCCACCACGCTGGAGGCCGCTCGCTCGCTCGGCTTTTCGCAGCGCCAGTTGCTGACCCGCGTGCAGTTGCCTCTGGCCGTGCGCTTTGCCTTGCCATCGTTGGTGAACAACCTGGTGGATCTGGTGAAGATGACCGCCGTGGCATCTGCCATCGCGGTGGGCGACGTGACGTACGAGTCCATCATGATCTGGTCGCAACGCGACAACGTGCTGGAGCTGCTGCTGCTGATCCTGCTCTGGTTCGGCCTGCTGACCTGGCTCGTAAGCCTGGCAGGCCGCTGGCTGGAACACCATTTGAGGATGCCCGGCTATGGCCAATGACGCTGTCTTGAACCCACGGCCGGCCGCCGTCCGACCATCAGGGCCGCCCTGGCATACGTTGCGCAGCCCCTGGCTGGTTGCGGCTCTGGCGCTATTGGCCCTGGGGCTGGTGTGGAGCGCCACTGGCACCACACCCCGCGCCTTCACGTATTTGTGGAACTGGCTGCCTGCGCTGCTGCGTGGCTTGGGTGTCAACATCCAGATCAGTGTGCTGGCGGTGGCACTTGGGACTGCCGTGGGCCTGGTCGTGGGCGCGCTCTCCCTCTCGCCGGTGCATGCCGTGCGCGTGGTGGTCCGCAGCTACGTACAGGTCTTCCGCAACGCGCCGATCCTGGTGCTCATTTATTTCACCACCTACGTGTTTCCGTTCGAGGTGCACCTGGTGTCCTGGACCTTCCCCTTTCCAGACTGGGTGAAGGTGGTCCTGGGCCTGGCACTGCCCACCAGTGCCAACGTGGCGGAGATTTTCCGCGGCGCGATTCAATCGATTCCCAGTGCGCAATGGGAGGCCGCGCAGTCGCTGGCCTTCCGTCGCAGCCAGATCTTCCGCCTGGTGGTGCTGCCGCAATGCGTGCGCCGCATGTTGCCGCCGTGGATGAACCTGTACGCCAGCATCACCATGAGCACATCCCTGGCATCGCTGGTGGGCGTGCACGACGTGGTGGACACCGCCCAGATCGCCAGCAACACGGTGGCACGAACGGATTTCACCATCCTCGTCTACTTCACGCTGCTAGCGCTCTTCTTCGCCTACTGCTACCCCATTGCCCGCGCCACCCGCGCCCTGGAAAAACGCCATGAACGCCACTGACGCCTTCCTCTCCACCCTCGTCACAGCCCCGGCCTCCAACGCTGCTCTGGTGAATCTCAAAAACGTACACCTTTCCTTCGGAAGCAACGAAGTACTCAAGGGCATCGACGTGCAGGTGCGCAGGGGCGAGGCCGTGTCCATCATCGGTCCCTCGGGCTCGGGCAAGTCCACCATCCTGCGCTGCATCACAGGCCTGCTGCGGCCGCAACGTGGAGAGATCCTGGTGGGGGCCACCCGGGTCGATACGCTCAGAACCGAGGCGGAACTGATCGCCCTGCGCAAGCGCGTGGGATTCGTGTTCCAACAGTACAACCTGTTCCCCCATCTCACGGTGCTGGAAAACCTGGTCCTCGCCCCCACCCGCGTGGTGGGCCGCGACCGGACCGCTGCCCTGCGAGAGGCTCGCGAACTGCTGAAGAAGGTACGGCTGGCACACAAGGAAAGTGCCTACCCCGGTGAGCTGTCTGGCGGCCAGCAGCAGCGTGTGGCCATTGCCCGCGCCCTGGCCATGCAGCCTGAACTGATCCTTTTTGACGAAGTGACTTCCGCCCTCGACCCGGAAACCGTGGGCGAAGTGCTCACGGTGATCCGCGATCTGGTGAAGGACGGCATGACCTGCGTGCTCGTCACCCACGAGATGCGTTTTGCGGAAGAAGTGAGCGATCAGGTCTATTTCACCGAGGCGGGACGCATCGTTGAACACGGCCCGGCCCGCCAGATTTTTGGCAACCCGAGCAGCGAACGCACCCGTGAATTCCTGCAGCGTTCCCTGGGCGAGGGCACCCGTCCGCGCAACATGCAGCCCACGCCGCCCCTCCCCTTCAACCAACTGCGCTTCGCCCTTTGAATCGCTCACCCCTGGAGATTCCCATGACCACCTCTTCCACTTCTGCCTCCATTTCACTGGTACGCCGCCAGGCCGTTGATGCGACCCTGGCCGATGTGCGGCGCCTCACCGCACAGGGCGTGCCGGATCGCGCCACGCTGTCTGCCATCACAGCCCGCCTGGAGCAACTGGCCGCACAGAAGGCACTCTTCAGCCGTGCCGACTTCCCCCCACCCGCCGAAACGCGAGGCGTGGGCGCCTCCACCCGCTATCGGCTCAACCCCGATGACGGGGACGGCGGCCTGGCCCTCTACCTGAACTCGATCAACCCCGGCAAGACAACCGCCCCGCACAACCACACAACCTGGGCCGTGATCGTGGCCGTAGAGGGCCAGGAAGTGAACCACATCTACGAACGCACGGACGACCGCAGCAACCCCCACCACGCGCACATCCACCTGGCGCGTGAGTTCACGGTGCAACCCGGCGCACCCATTGCCTTCCTGCCTGACGACATCCACAGCATTGCGGTGGTGGGTACCGAACCCACCCTCCACTTCCACCTCTATGGCCAGCCACTGGAGACGCTGACCGGCCGTGTCGCCATCGACCCGGACACCGGCGAAGTGAAAAACTACAACGCGGCCTACTTCCGCCCCAGCGAGGCCGTGGCATGACCGCCCCCCACGCCACCTTGGGCGCGGCCACGCGGCTGCTGCATGCCGGAGCCCCTGCGCTGCGCGACGGATCAGGCCCTGTGAACGTGCCCGTCGTGCGCACCAGCACCGTGCGTTTTGAAAGCACTGCGGCTTACACCGATCACCACCACCGCCGCATGGCTGGCGAGCGCGTCGCGTCGTATGGCCGCCATGGGCTCGATACCCACCGCGCTCTGGAGGACGCCATCACGGCGCTGGAAGGCGGCCACCGCGCCTTCCTGGCGCCCTCGGGCTTGGCGGCCATCAGCCTGGTGCTGGTTGCTCTGCTTTCGCCAGGCGACCACGCATTGGTCGCCGACAGCGTGTACTCCCCCGTGCGCCGCGTGGACGCCACACTGCTGCAGCGCCTGGGCATCACACTGGAGTACTTTTCGCCCTCGCAGGACGACTTGTCGGCCAAGATCCGCCACAACACCCGGCTGGTCTATGTGGAGTCCCCCAGCTCTCTGCTGTACGAAGTGCTTGATCTGCCCGCCATCGCGGCCGTGGCGCACGCACACGGCATTCCCGTGGCGACCGACAACACCTGGAGCGGGGGCTGGTTCTACCAGCCTTTGAAGCTGGGTGCCAACATCTCCATCCAGGCGGCCACCAAATACATTGCCGGGCATTCGGATGTGATGCAAGGCATCGTCGTCACCGATACCCCCGCCCTGACCGAGAAGATCTCCACCGCCTACGAGGCCCTGGGCCTCACCATCGGCGCCGATGACGCCTACCTGGCGCTGCGCGGTGTGCGTACCTTGCCTGTACGGCTGGCGCAGCACCAGCGCCATGCCACACAAGTGGCGGAATGGCTGCAGGGGCAATCGCAAGTTGGCCAGGTGTTCTACCCCGCCCTGCCGTCCGATCCGGGCCATGTGCTGTGGAAGCGGGATTTCAGCGGTGCAAGTGGCCTGGTGTCCTTCGCATTCGACGACGATGCCGATGCGCACACCGCGCACGGCTTTGTGGATGCGCTGCATCACTTCGGCATCGGGGCCTCGTGGGGCGGCTACGAAAGCCTGGCCCTGGTTGCCCAGCCGGAGCGCCTGCGCGAGCACAGCGCCTGGAAAGGAACCGCCCCCGTGGTGCGCCTGCACATTGGCCTGGAAGACCCAGCAGACCTGATCGCCGACCTGGAGCAGGCGTTCGCCAGAGTCGCGTCACGCCCCCGTCTTGCAGTGGCATGATCGACGCACCGAGGTCCACAAAACGCTATAAAAACAATAGCTTCTAGCGCTTTACAGATAAGCACGAGAAGCTATTTTCATTCATAACTGACCGGGATCCGGCAGCCATGGCAGCGTCGTGCAATGGGCTACGCCTGCACGGTGGGAAGCAGCCGAATTCCCGTATGCCCCTCTCGCTCCAGTTGCGCCACCAACCCCAGCTCCCAATCCAGATACTCCTGAAAACCGGCGTTGCGCAGCGCGACATCCCGATGGGCATAAGGGCTGTACCAGTGGTCGTCATCGCCGGTCAGCACTCCCTCGTCTCCCTGCTCCAATGGCAAGCCTGCAGCGGCCCAGCCAGCTGTGCCCCCCGCAATGGCGCGCACGTCCCGCCCCGTGTGCGCACCCAGCTCGGCCGCCACAGAGCGGGCCAGAACGCCATCCGGAGACGTGAGCAGCACGACGCGATCGGCTGGCAGATCTGCCACGTAGGCTGGCAAACGGTCAGGCACAGAGAATTGTGCGCCCGGAATATGGGCCTTCTCGTAATGCGCACGGCGGTCCACATCGAACACCACGGCACGGCCTTCGCGCAGCAATGCATCGGCCTGGGAGGGAGCCAGCTGCGCTGCCGGCGCAAACGACGCCAGCACCCGCACAGGTTCCGCCCCCGTCACCAGAGGAGCCAATGATGGTGGCGTGTACAAAAACACCTCCCAACCACCCAACTGCGCCAGCCAAGCCGCCGTGGTGAGCGCCCGTACGCCATCCCAGTCGGCCAGGACGATGCGCGCGCCCCGCGTGGCAGCGTATTCGTCGGTGGCCTGCACCAACTGGCCACCCGGTGCCCAGCGCCAGCCCGCCAAGTGCCCCGCCTCGTACTCACCCTGGGTGCGTACGTCAAAGGGATACAGCGTGCGCTCCGGGGCTTCGTTCTCCCACTGAGCCAATTCCGTGGTGTTCACGCGCCGCACACCGGCACGCTGGGCCACCTGTGCGGCACGCTCACGCGCAGCCACCAAAGCGGGGGCGGATGGCTCTGGCAACGGCGTCGTGCGCCCGTGGGCCAGGGTGCGCCCCGTGAGCAGCCAATCCATGGTGCCATTGCGCAAGGAGGCCACGCGGTTGGGAATCCCCGCGTCGATCAGTGTCTGCGCACCCACAATGCTGCGGGTGCGGCCTGCGCAGTTCACCACCACGAAGGTGTCCGGGTCCGGGGCAATTTCACCAATGCGGTACACCAGCTCGGCCCCCGGCAGGCTGTGCGCAAAAGGCAGGCTGAAGGCTGCAAATTCTTCCGGGGTGCGGCTGTCCACCACCACGATGTTCTCGCCCCGCTCCACCCGATCGTGCAGCTCTTGGGAGGTGATCCACGGCGTGTGCTTCTCGTGTTCAATCACTTCACCAAATGCCTTGCTGGGCACATTGGTGCCGCTGAAGATTTCGTGGCCGGAAGCCTCCCAGCCGTCAGTGCCGCCCACCAGCACAGAAACGTTGCGCCATCCCAAGCGCACCAGCTTGGCAGCGGCTTCATGCGCCAATGAACCATCGCCATCCACCAACACGATGCGGGTGCTTGGACGTGGCACAAGGCGGTCAATCAGCAATTCCAGGCGCCACAGCGGCGCTGAAGCCGCCAACAGGATATGGCGGTGCGCAAACACCCCGGTTTCGCGAACATCCAGTACGGCAATCTCCTCCCCGTCCTGCAACGCGGCTTTCAGTGCCCCGGGAGTGATGACGGGGTGCTGGATGGACTTGGGAGGCGCAAACGTGCGGTAGGTACCGCCAGCCTTGCTCTCGAACACCACACGTTTGGGCATGCGGTCCAGCCCCCGTCCATAGAAATGCAGGTGCAAGCCCGTGGCATCTCCCACCAGTTCAATCGTATGAACATCCGTGGGGGAAAGCACGACGGAAACCCCAGGCACCACGTCCACCGTCTTTTCGGCAGTGAGTGCGTCACGCGCCGTGTCCGCCGTGGTGTCACGGCGGTAGAAGACGTTGCGTTCCACTCCAGAAATACCGGCAATCATGGCCCAGGTGGTGTGGTCATGCGGAGGCTGTGCCTTGCCCGGCAGCCCTGCCGACACATAGAGCGCATACCGCCCGCCTGCGTCTTCACTGAGTCGGTATACCTGCGCCGGATTGTCAGCTGATACGGGAAAGTGATCCTCGGGAAACAACTCACGTTGCAACCCCAGCTGCTCCAGCGCCGCAGCCACGGCCTTCAGGGCATCGGGTGTCGCGGCTTCCGGATCCGGGACCAGACGGCGTGCGGTGGAAATGAAAACCGCTACGGCGGCTGTGCGACGGCTCGCGATATCGCTGCCGCTGAAATCAAGGGGAATATTGGTCTGGGTCATGGGATGGCTCTGTCAGAGAAACGGCTTCCACGTTAGGAGCCCCTGCCCAAGCTGGCTACGAATGAATTCAGCTATCCATATGCAGCAAGCGCCATTGCTCCCTGAACGCCTATGCATATCCGGAAAACTTCGTTCGCAAACAGGGCGGCACTCTCCAGACTGCAGGCATTACCGCTTCACGCCATCGCCGTCATGACCTTTACCCGCCACACTTTGCGACGCAGCGCCATCGCCGCACTTGCGTTGACCGCATTGACGTTCGCCACACGCCAGCACGCGGCACCCGATCCCGCCGCCCGATTCCCCACCAAACCCGTGCGCATCGTGGTTCCGGTTGCACCCGGCGGCAGCGCTGACAAGCTGACCCGGACCCTCGCTGAAAAACTGGCGGTGCTTTGGGGACAAAGCGTCGTTGTGGAAAACGTCGCAGGTGCCAGCGGGACCATTGGTGCCGCCAAAGTGGCAAAGGCGGCCCCCGATGGATATACCCTGCTGCAGCAGGGTGAAGGCATCACGCTCAACAGCATCCTGTTCCGAGACTTGCCCTATGACACGAACAAGAGCTTCACCCCCGTCATCAAGGCTGTGGTGAGCCCACAGATCCTGGTGGTGCATCCAGGCACCGGCATCAAGAGCCTGCACGACTACATTGCCCGCGCCAAGGCCCAACCCGAAAGCATCAGCCTGGGTCTGCCCGGTAATGGCGGCATTGCCCATGTGGCCCATGAAATCCTGTCGCAGGAGACGGGGGCCAAGGTGAACTACATACCTTACCCTGGCGGCGGACCTGCCACGGTTGATGTACTGGCCGGCCACACTAACGCGACCTTGATCACACTGGCGGCTGTCACGGAATATGTGCGCGCCGGGCGCCTGCGCGCTCTGGCGGTGACAACCAGCTACCGCTCCCCCGCCCTGCCTGATGTGCCCACAGTGGCCGAGGCGGGCAAGCTGCCGGGCTTTTCAGTGGAGAGCTGGCAGGGCTATTTCGCACCCGCTGGTACACCACCAGATATCGTGGCCAAAATCAACCGGGACATACAGGCCGTACTGAAAACGCCCGAGGTACGCGCACAGCTCGAAGCCCAAGGGTTCAAAGTAGCGGGAGGCTCACCCGCCGACCTGGCCACCAGCCTACAAAGCGAGCACCCACGCTACGCCCAAGCCATTAAGGCTGCTGGGCTGTCGCTACGGTGAGCCACAGAACTCCGCCAACCGGGAGCAGCGAAGCCTGTCAGACATCACAGCTCACTGAATTCAAGATTACTGTTTTGCAGTTCCAGCAACTTGACCGTGAACTCGTATGAGTGCCGGAGGCTTGTTATGGCGCGTTTGCATATTCACGACTTTCACTATGAATCGCCCCTGAATCCACCCGGCTCCAGTAGGCACCTTTGAGCCACACACAAGTGCGTCGCCGGCCGACGACTGGTGTTAGCCGTTGCAGTCATTCATGCAGCCCGCCGCGAACGACTGAGATCAGCCTGAAGCAGTCCACCCCACCGCCCATACACCGTCGTGATCAGGCACGAAAGCGCCTCAACTGAGGCACTTTCGCATTTCTTAATGTGGAATTTTCCCGACGAACTTTATTTGCGCCCGACAGACTTTATTTGTTGGAGTCAATGTGATCGTAAAAATAAACTCTGTAAAACGCTCGCACGGCTGCTTCCATTTCGAGAACCTGTAAAAAGTCGCGCGTCAGCCAAAGCTGGCTGAGAGTAAAAAATAAAAGCTGTAACGCTGCTCACAGCGACGGCATATTGTCGCATTGAGAGAGGGGTCAGAGCAGTTGGTGAAACAAGTAGAGCGCCTCCTTTTTGAGCTTGCCCCACACTCCGCGTCGGCGCCAGTACAGACGCTGCTGCGCATCCATTTCATGCAGCAGGGGTTCAAGCTCAGTGACCCAGCCATGAAAGAAATCAGTCTGAAGCGACCTTCGACGGTCCAAGTACGGCTTTGTAGCGGTTGCAGTCGATCAAGGCCATGCCGTGTATTTCCGGTCTTGGTCACATAGGGATCACTGAGGGGCTCCTGGCCCGTCGATTCCAACGACCGTTGTCGGCGGTGCTGCTGGACCTGGCCGGTGCCCACGGCGGCCGCAAGCCATGACAGCGGTGACGACGGTCACGTCCGCAGGAACGCCAGCAGCGCATCGTTGAACGCCTGCGCGTGCGACACGTTCAGAACGTGCAGCGCACCGTTACCTCTCACCAGCTTGCTGTGGTGCACGGCGTGGTGCGTGCGCAGGCCAAAGCCTTTGATGGGCACGATCGAATCCGCCTCGCCGTGGATCACCAGTGTGGGCACTGTCACCTTCTTGAGGTCTTCTCGGAAGTCGGTCGTGCCGAACGAGTCCATGCAAGCCAGCGCCGCATGCTGCGCTGACTAGTAGCACAGGGCGATCGCGTCGCTGCGCTGCGACTCGGTGACCTGCAGCGCGCCATCGGCCGAAAAGAAGTCCTTGGTGAAATGAGCGAAGAAGGCGTCGCGGTCCTGCTCGAGCGCTTTCTTGGTCTGCTGCGCCTTCTCGGGCGTGAGCGGGCTTTCGGGGTTGTCGGCCGTCTGCATCAGATACGGCGGCACGGCCGCAGCAAATACCACGCTGCGCAGGCGCGATTCACCGCACCGCGCGATGTAACGTGCCACTTCGCCCCCGCCCATCGAGAAGCCCACCAGCGTCACGTCCTGCAGTTCGCGTTGCTCCAAGACGCGCTGCAGATCATCGGCCAGCGCGTCGTAGCTGTAACCTGACTCCGGCTTATCGGAACGGCCGAAGCCCCTTCGGTCATAGGCCACCACCCGATAGCCGGCGGCTTGAAGCACCGACACCTGCGGCTCCCAGGCCTGGGCCGACAGCGGCCAGCCGTGGATCAGCACCAGCGGCCGGCCGCCGCCACCGCTGTCTTCGATGTACAGGCGCACTTTGTCCGCAGGCGCTGTTTCGGTGTTTCGGTGTGGCTCGAATCGTCCGGGTTGGCCGTGGCGCCAGCGGCAGCGCCACCCAGCACGCCAGCAACAGCACCGAGCGCGGCCCCGACCACCACCCAGACCGGCCCTGCCACCCCGACACCGATGGCGGCGCCCGTGACCATGCCAACGACCATGCCGCCGCTCGCCAGTACCGAGTTGACTTCGCGCTCAGCGTCTTGGGGTTCCAGCGACATCTATGCCGGAGGATCCGGGTCCTGCGACGGAATGCCATGGCCGGGGCGGGCCTGCTCGGCAAGGTCCTGGTCGGCGGGTGCGGGGTTGGCTGGCGCGGTGACCGATGGATTCATGGTGATCTCCTGAGTGCGTTGCCGATGGAACGGGCACGAGCCCCGCGCCATGAACTGATGCCCGACCTTACGCCCGAGAAAATGGTCCCGTCCGTTCGATAGCGGACGGACACAGCTCACTGGTTACTGGACTCAACGGTTTCGTCTGTTGCGCACCGGAGTACGCAGGTCGAACTCCCGCACCATCGCCGGCTCGATCGACCCCTGAGCCACGCACCTGCGTACAGCGGCGGCAATATCTTCGATGTGGGTGCGGTAGGTTTTCAGTGGATCCTCACCCTGGGCATCTGGGCGATAGCAGTGGTGCAGCCCCCCCCTGCGCGACGCTGGCGCCCACCAGGCACTCGCCCACGGACACCCAGAACCGCACCGACCCCGAGGCTTCATGGAAAAACGGGACGGGGTGCACAAAATCACCCATGCCGGTGCCCGCGCAGTATCACCATGACAGCCCCAGTCCGTCCGTGTGGCGCCGCAGATAGGCATAGGTCACCGCATCCTGGAGGCTGTCGCAATGGAACTCGCCCACCCCGTACACGCCTGCCTCATACGAAATGCCCAACAAGTCCATGCAGCTTCGCTCCCAATCGCAGGGTTCACCGCCCATGGCCCCGGTGCACACAGGCCCAGCGTGCGCCCCGTGCACGAGCGGCGGCAGAGAACGCCGGCCCAGAGCACCAACGAGGCGGTCGTAATGGAGACCGGTGTACTTGCTGCGGGCCTCGCCTGCCCACAGCAAGATCCCCTCGGTGAGACGGCGCCCCCTGCCCGGCGGCTCCGGCAGCGAAGGGCACTCTGCCAACGGCTGCGCCGTGGCGGGTGGATTCTGAATCTGACTGGAGTCAGGGGCGCACGCCTGCGGGCGACTGCCAGCTTGGCGGATAAAGAGGGTTTCCATGGTGAGATCTCCGAAATGGGGCCGTGTCACTGGAACGGACTCGTCCGTTGAACGTACGCGCAGGCCCCGATTCCGTCTGTGCGGCAGGCCACATTGCCCATGCATCGGGTATGGACTCCCCGGCACTCTTCTCTATACTGGGATGGTGATCGCAGTTGGCGGCAGTCACCCCGGCCGCGCGTCGGGCTCCACATGGGAGACTTGCATGGCATTGGTTTCCGACCCGCGCGCCAACCACCTGCTGGCGGCGCTTCCCGCCCTCGAATGGGAGCGCGTTCAGCCCCACCTGGAGCGGGTGGAAATGCCCCTGGCCAAGGCCCTGTACGAGTCCGGGGGCAAGCTCGGCCATATCTATTTCCCCACGACCGCCATCGTCTCCCTGCTCTATGTGACGGAAAACGGCGCCTCCACAGAGATTGCCTTGGTCGGCAACGAGGGCGTTGTGGGCATTGCCCTGTTCTTGGGCGGTGAATCCACCCCCAGCCGTGCGGTCGTGCAGAGCGCGGGCGAGGGCTACCGGCTCCAGGCGCCCCTGCTGACCCAAGAGTTCAACCGCACTGGGCCGTTGATGCATCTGCTGCTGCGCTACACCCAAGCCCTCATCACGCAGATTTCACAAACCGCCGTGTGCAACCGCTACCACTCGGTGGATCAGCAGCTGTGCCGCTGGCTGCTGCTCAGCCTCGACCGACTGGAGGGCAACGCGCTAGGGATGACGCAGGAGCTGATCGCCAACATGCTGGGCGTGCGCCGCGAAGGCGTGACCGACGCCGCGTGCAGCCTGCAAAGAGACGGCGTGATCCGCTACCAGCGCGGCCACATCACGGTGCTGGACCGCGCGGGACTCGAAAAACGCAGTTGCGAATGCTATGCCGTGGTCCGGGGCGAATACGAGCGACTGCTGCCAGGTCTGCAGGCCCACTGAAGGCAGGCTGAATCGCCCCGGCTGAACTAGAAACCTTCGAGCCTCAAACCTGAGGCACCAATAGGAGGTGCCATGACAAAGCAGGCATATCCCGAAGAATTCAAGATCGAAGCGGTCAAGCAGATCACGAAGCGAGGCCACCGGGTGGCCGATGTGTCCACCCGGATCGGCGTGAGCCAGCACAGCCTGTACAAGTGGATCAAGGCCTATGCGGTGCCCGCGCCAGAACGACAGATGCAGACGTCCCAGACCGAGGAGCTGCGGCGACTGAAGGCTGAACTCAAGCGCGTGACCGAGGAGCGCGACATCCTAGAAAAGGCCGCCGCGTACTTTGCTAGGCAGTCCGGGTGAGATAAGAATTCATCCAGCGCCATGCGCCGGAACACAGCGTGCGGCGCATGTGCAAGGTGATGCAGTTGCATCCCAGCGGCTACTACGCGTGGAAGGCAGCGCCGCAGAGTCCATGGGCCAAGGACGACCAGAGGCTGCTGGGCTTGGTCAAGCAGGCATAGCTGGAGAGCGGCGGTGCCTATGGCTACCGCTAGCTCACGCTGGACATGCGCGACCTGGGCGGGCGCTGCGGCAAGCATCGCGTGGCGCGGCTGATCGCCGGGGCCCCGGTTTCGCCCCGGTTGGGACGGGGTTGATTGATTTGGTGCATTGGGCTTGGGATGTTGAGATGGAATGGGGGTCATGGCACTCCCCGATGTAAGCAGACAAAGGCGTCTGCAATTCATATTGACCGGCCCAAGCCATTTACGATGCGTGGTGCACCACCTTCCGGGCGTGTAGGTGACGGCGCCGATGGCAGGCCCTACTCCGAAGTGGCGTTGTCCGTCTCGATGAAATGGAACACGAAACGCCCTACCTTCTAGCCGATCTAGTCGTTAGCCTCCCCGGAGTTGGCCTTTAGCAGCTTTATTCCCCTTGCCCAACAACTACCACCTGAGTGACGGGCAGAAGGCACTTGGGCTAGAACTGTTGGGTGCTTTGGAGCAAACGCCTGGCCCGCAGCTCATCGAGGCTCGGGGCATAACTGCTGAGGTTGGCCGTGGCCGGCTCGGCGCCGGTGGAAAACATGACGCTATCCACCCTGTTCACGCTCGGCACGGTCTGTGCCACGAACACGGCCACATCCATCTGCGTCTTGTCGGCCGCCGTGCCGCTGAGCAGCACCACCCCCTGGTGCGATTCGATGTTGATGTCGATGCTGTGCTGCACGGGCGAGAGAATCAGCGCGGCGCGCACGCGTGACGCGAGCACACCGTCTTCCACGTACATCGTCGATGCCGGGCTCGGGGGCACCCAGGTGCTGACCATATCGGTGCGCCGGCAGCCCTGCAACGACGCCATGGCCAGTGCCCCCAGAAAGGCACCGGACAGGCAGCGGAAAATGGAATGGTGAAGCATGTAAAACAGGCCCTTGGAAAGCTGGCCTCCATGTGGATGACCGATGGAATCACTGTCCCATGCTGCAGCGGCCCCGTCTGTTCGTAACCGCACCCATGGAGTGAAGAGTCTTTGAGCCCCGGCCATCCGACTTGATGCGTGCAGTGGTGCTGCCGCACGATCACCGCGAAACACATGGTTTCAATCCGGCGTCAACTATGTGCGGTGGCAGACAGTTACGCAAACCCCGTCGCCCCAAAATCAGCCGCAGCAAGGGCTCGGTCTGATGGTGTGCCCGTACGGGCGCCCTGCTGCCCCACGCACCCCTGGGCGAAGGCAGGAACACAAAAGGTTCAGCGTATGGCGATCAACCACAGACAGTTCATGTCAGGCAAGGCCCTCACCGTGTCCTGGCCCACCGCGGTGCAAGTGCGTCACTGGAGTCAGGTTTTCCGGGCGCTTCGGGTGCAGTGGATTTACTGCGGCCTGTACAACGGCAGCCCCCTCCCCCAGCTGGCGTGCGCCACTCCGGCTCAACCCGACCCGGATTTCAGCGTGCCTGAATGCGTCGCTGCACTGGAGATGTTGAATCAGGCTCTCGAACGCGAATCCGCGCAGCGGCAGGCGCTGGAGCGCGCATTTCAACATGCCAAGACGGCACTTGCCCAGGCCGAGGCCGACCTGGCCTGTGTGCGCAGCGGCGAGCGCCAAGCGCGCCACCTGGCCTTGCACGACGATCTGACCGCCCTGCCCAACCGCCGCCATCTGCTGCAGCAACTGGACCATGCTCTCGCCCAACACGGACCCGACAGCACGGGACCCACGGTGCTGTACCTCGATCTCGACGACTTCAAGGCCGTGAATGACACCCACGGGCATGGCGTGGGCGACGAGGTGCTGCGCATCACCGCTGCACGCCTGATTGGGGCAGTGCGCCACGGCGACATGGTGGTGCGTCTGGGCGGCGACGAGTTTGCATGCCTGCTGCGAGGCGTGGCAGATCCAGTGCCCTTGCGCCAGCTGTGCGCCAAACTGCTGGACGCTGTGTCGTGCCCCATGAAGATCGATAGCGTGCAACTGCTGGTGCGCCCGAGCATTGGCATTGCCATCTGCTCCCAGCAAGACACTACGGCAGAAGACCTGCTGGCCTGCGCCGATGCAGCGATGTATGCGGCAAAGCGCGGCCGAAGCGGATTTGCGCTTTATGGCGAGTCGGCCGCATCTGGATTCAATGCCACCAGTTCCTGCAGTGTCCACAACGCATCTGCCCGGCACTGAGAATGCCACGCCCTGCGGGAATCACTTCCTCAGAGCCGCTGGGCGAGTCTGATCCACAGCGTGTTGAAAATGGGCCACATTCAGGGAGCCAGGCACAGGCAGACATGCACCAGTGGGAGCACAAGGACGCACCGGGCGTGTAGCGCCTCGGTCATTTTTTGACCATCATCAACCGGTTGTAGATCTCCTTGTCGGCGACATAGCAGCTGCAGGCTGCGGCTTCCAGCGCCTTGCGGTTGAGCACCGTGAGTTCGCCCCGGTGGTATGCAATGAGCCCGCTGTCCTGAAAATGGCTGGCTGCCTCGGTTACGCCGACCCTGCGCACGCCCAGCATCAAGGCCATGAATTCCTGGGTCACGTGGAAACTCTCAGACCGTGACCGGTCCTGGCTCATCAACAACCAGCGAGCCAGGCGTGGTGCGATCAGGTGATAGCGCTGACACGCGGCCGCCAGCGTCTGCTGATGCAAGCGCATCAACAAACAGGCCTGGAGCAACGTTTCCAATGCGGGAATCGCATTGATCTGTGCCCTGAGCTCTCTGGCGCCAATGCGCCAGCTCGACCCCGCACCCTGCACCAGTGCCCGCCAGGGCGTGGCCGCCAACCCCAAAATCAGCTCCGACCCCAGCATGGCCTCGGCCCCCACCATGCCGACTTCCAGCGGCGGATGGCTGTCCACATCAATCACCAGGGACAGAAACCCTTCCATGGGGAAATGGGCGTGGCTCAGGGGTTCGCCGCGCGTACTCAATTCAGCTGAGAGCACCAGCTCGAACGGCTCGCAATGGCCCAGCAGCTGCTGTCGCGCTGCAGGGGGCAGCTGTTGAAGAAGGGAGTTTTCTGGGCGATGCATCAGGACGTCTCACGGGTCGGTCAGCGCCGCTCAAAGAAGCGGCGTCACGACGACTGCACAGAAGCTTGCCTTGCGCAGGTCTGTGCGCAGTGTGGGCGCCCCTTTGCGGCGTGACTGTCTGCCAGCGCACACAGCAGGCCATACAGGGCACGCCCAAAGTGCAAGCGCCCTGTCCTGCCCAGCCAGCCAGCTAGCTGGCGGTGCGTGTGGGCAGCAAGCGGTCGTATTCTCTTTTCACCACCCCGTAGCACTCACAAGTGCGGCCCTCCAGGCCCGGTCGGTCAAGCACATCAATGCGCCCCCGCGCATAGCTGATGAGACCCGCGCGCTGCAGCTTGAGTGCCGCTTCGGTCACGCCCTCGCGGCGCACGCCCAGCATGTTGGCGATCAGCTCCTGGGTCATCACGAGCTGATTGCTTTGCAGGCGATCGAGGCTGAGCAGCAGCCAGCGGCACAGTTGCTGGTCCAGCGAGTGGTGGCGGTTGCATACGGCCGTTTGCGCCATCTGGGTGATCAGTGCCTGCGTATAGCGCAGCAACAGGTGCATAACCGGCCCGGAGCGCTCGAACTCTTGCTTGATCACATCCGCACGCAGGCGATAACCCGAACCCGCGCTCTGCACCACGGCGCGGCTGGGCGTGGTGCCGCCGCCCATGAAAATCGATATTCCCACCAAGCCCTCGAAGCCCACCACCGCAATCTCGGCAGAGGCCCCATCCTCCAGCACGTAAAGCAAGGACACGATGGTGCTGGTTGGAAAGTACACATAGAGCATGGCCGCCCCGGACTCATACAGCACCTGCCCCAGGTTCAGCTCCACCGGTTCCAGGTGGGGCAGCCAGCGCTGCAGCTCAGCCTCCGGCAAAGCCGCCAGCAACTGGTTCTGCAAGGGGGAGTTAGGTTGTTTCATGGCAGCCCCTTTGTTCATCTTTTCCAGTTCAAAACCGGCACACGACTACGTCGCCCCTGGGTGGTGCGCTGTAAGAAAATGAGTTTTCCACGCTGCGCCCGGCGCAGTATGTGCGCTATCGCACATACAAACAATTACCTGGCAGACTTGGCAGCCGGGGCCAGCGCAGGCGTGAGCGGGTGGGTACCCGGCTCTGCGCCGGTCCAGAACGGAATGACGAAGCAGGCGTTGGTGGTCAGATCCTGCCAGTTCAGGCGCTGCCCCACCTGCAGCAGGCGTGCGCCGTACGGGGCATCGCCGGGCAATGTACGCTGGGCTGCCACGGACTCCACCCGCACCAGAATAAACCGCAGGGTGCGCCCTTGGCGCACCAGCGTAATCTCTGCGCCCGGCCAGTGTGAGGGCAGACAGGGCGTGAAGAACAGCTCCTGGGCCCGCATCTGCAGCCCCAGGATCGACTCCACCGCCGCCCGGTGCAACCAGCCCGCCGCGCCCGTGTACCAGCTCCAGCCGCCGCGCCCCACATAAGGCGGCTGGCTGTAGATGTCGGCGGCCATCACATAGGGCTCCACCCCATAGCGCGGGCCCCACACGGCGTGCTGCGCATGGTGGGCGGGACTGAGATAGGTGAAGTAGCGGTAAGGCACATCAAACGCTTCAGGGTTCCCGGGCTCCCCCACCGCCAGCGCGGCGGCAGCCATCAGCGCCCAGACGCCACCATGCGCATACTGGCCGCCGTTCTCGCGCACGCCGAGCGGGTAGGCCTGTATATAGCCCGCGCTGGGCTCGGCGTGGCGTAGCGGGGGGGTCAGCAGTTGGATCAACCCTGCGGCAGGGTCCACCAGATGGGCCTCGACCGCGTCCATCGCGCTGCGCTGCCGCTCAGGCGGTGCAGCGCCAGAGAGCACCGACCAGGCCTGCGCAATGAGGTCAATACGCCCCTCCGTCCGTGTGTGGCTGCCAAGGGCGGTGCCGTCATCAAAAAAGGCGCGCTGGTACCAGTCGCCGTCCCACGCCTCGGTCTCCAGCGCAGCGCGCCAGCCGCGCAGCGCGGTGTCCCAGCGCTCCACACGGGCGAGGTCGCCCTGCGTGTGGGCTAGTGGAACCCAGTCGGTGACGATGGCGCACAGGAACCACGCCAGCCACACCGATTCGCCGCACCCGCCATCGCCCACGCGGTTCATGCCATCGTTCCAGTCTCCGCCGCCCATCAGCGGCAGGCCGTGCGCGCCCGTGCGCAGGCTGCGGTCGATGGCGCGGGCGGCATGCTCATACACACTGGCCGTGGTGGCGCTGGCGCTCGGGGACTCATAGATGTCTTCTGCCCCCTCGGGGATGGCCGAGCCTTCCAGAAACGCCACCTGCTCGTCCAGCACGCTATTGTCCCCAGTGCGTTCCAGGTAATGCGCGCAGGCAAAGGGCAACCACAGCAGGTCGTCAGAGAAATGCGTGCGTACCCCGGCCCCGCCCGGCGTGTGCCACCAGTGCTGCACGTCACCTGCTTCAAACTGGCGCGATGCGCACAGCAAGATCTGCACGCGCAAGGTGTCCGGCTGGGCCCAGGCCAAGGCCATGGCGTCCTGCAACTGATCACGGTAGCCGGTGGCGCCGCCTGCCTGGTAAAAGCCCGCCTTGGCATACAGGCGCGATGCAACCGTCTGGTAGAGCAGCCAGCGGTTGACCAGCACGTCGAGCAGCGGATCGGGCGTGGTGACGTTGGTAGCACCAAGCAGCGCATTCCAGCGCTCAATACACGCATCTTCACGCGCACTGGCGGCCACGGCCATGGCCTCATTGACCAGCGCAAGAGCCGCCGCTTCGGTGGGGGCGTAGCCCATCAGGTACACACGCTCGAACGCCGCCCCGGCCCGCAGCGTGACCATGCGCGTCAGGGCCGCGCAGGGGTCCAGCCCAAACCCGCTGCGCTGCCCCAGTTGCAGGGGCACCACCAGGTCGCCGCGGGCATCGAAGAACTCGCGGCGATCACAGGTCCAGTCCAGACTGTCGTTTGCATGGTCGTCCGTGCCCTGCCCGGCCGAGGCCTCGCAAAAAAATGCGGTGCCACCGCCAAAGCCTGGGGCCGCCTCGACCTGCGTGCACAACAGGCCCAGCAGGCGGCCATCAGGCAGCGGCGCGAAGCGCGGTGCGGTGGCCAGCGTGGCGCGGTCGCCGCGCTTGTCGCCCATCATCCACTCCACCATGCCAATAAGGCGCAGGTGCTCGCGCCTGGTTCCCAGGTTGCGCACCTGCACATGCACCTGCTTGATGGCGGTGACGGGATCGACACACCATCGCACCTCTACGTCCAGCGAACCTTGGCGGTGGCGAATGGTGGTGGTGCCCTGGGCATGCTCCACGCGGTACGTCGCATCGGCTGCGCCCCAGGCCGATGGCGTCAGGCTCCACACTTCGCGCGTGCGCCGGTCCTGCAGCAGCAGCCATTCGGCGGGCGGGTCAGCAACCGGGTCGTTGGACCAGGCGGTGAGCTGGTTCAGGCGGCTGTTCAGCGCCCAGGTGTTGCCCGTGCCGCTTTCGGACACAATCGCTCCGAGCTGCGCATTGGCCAGCACATTGACCCACGGTTTTGAGGGCCGCAGGCCCTGCGATACATCAAACACGAAGGTGCCGGTGACCGGTGCGAAAGTGCCCACCGGCGCGGGCACGGGTGTGCTGGGCTGGTGTGTAGGTACCTCGTCGGTGGCGCCACCGCGCCAGGGGCTGGCCATGGACACGCCATGGGCGGCCACCCAGGCCTTTACCTGGTGCATGAGCGCATGGCCATCGGCCTTCAGCGTCATGCGGGCCAGGCTGGCGAACGTGCCCAGCTGCTCTGCCGACAAATCATCGAGCCGAAGCACATGCAGGCCGGTGACCACCGGGCCCGAGAGGGTCTGCAGACCAGCCTCGTGGTGTTCGCGCAGCAGGAAGAGCTCGCGCTGCAAAAGCATGTCGTAGGAGTGGGGCTCATTGCTCAGCACCACCATGTCGCAGGCCACACCGCCATGCGCCCATTCGCGCAGCGCCTGGGCCAGCGTGCGCAGCAAGCCCAGACCCTGCCGCGACCCGGCCATGACCAGAACCAGCGGCCTGTCGCCAGAAATTCCGAGCTGCCACAGCACGCGGCGGTCACACACGCGATGGGGGGCCATGGGCGTGGCAAGCAGGCCCGCATTCACCGCCTCCACCTTGGGCAACGTCAACACCAGTGCCGTGGTCAAGGCCTGCACTGCGGGCAGGTAGTCGCGGTGCGGGCGCTGCGACGCCCACTGGATGCTAGCCAGCGTGGCCGACATGGCAGAAGCCCGCTCCACATAGGTTGGCTGACGGTATTTATCGATGATGGCCAGCAGGGTGGCCGGGTCTTGCGAAGCCGCCGTGGCAAACGTGACGCAAGCGTGCGCACCGGGTGCAATGCGCAGCATCACGCCCAGGGCGGCTACAGGGTCCAGGCCCGTGTCCAGCTCGGCAGCCAACTCGGGCACGCGGGCCATCAGCGCCAGCGGCTGGCCGGGCGCGTGGTTGCGCCCCAGCCAAAGTCGCCGGTCGGTCTGGCAACGCAGGCCCAGCACGTTCCCTTCTGCTCCGGCCACGAAGTGCGCGGCCTGCAGCGTGGTTTCAGTTTGCAGGCGGGGGGGGCGCACAAACCGCAGTGCCTGCTGAGCGGGAAGCCATTGCGCTGTGATGAAGAGGTTGGAGAACGCCGGATGTGCCTCGTCGGCCGCGTGGGTGGCCAAGGTGATATCGAGGGCCGAGATCAGTTCCAGCTCGATCACCTCGTCGCCCAGGTTGCTCACCACCACCTTGCGCAGTTCGATGTCGTCTTCCGGGCTCACCCACACGGTGGTGTGCGCCCTCAGCCCAGGCCACAGCGCGTCAAAGCACACGCGGTCGGTGTGGAAGATGCTGCGGTACACCGCACGCGCATCGGGCGCGGGGTGGCTGGTGACAGATGCAGGCACGCTGGAGCCCATTTGCCGCACGTAAATAAAGCTGCCATGCGCGTCGCGCAAGGCATCGTCGCGCCAGCGGCTGATGCCAGTCTGGTGCCAGCGGCTCCAGCCCGCACCATTGGGGCGCAGCGTGACGCTGTAGCGCCCGTTACTAAGCAGATGGGTGGGCTCCAACGCCTGGGTGCCTGGTGTCACGGGCCGCACATGGTCGGGCGTTTTTTGCTGGCGCGCATGCAGCGGCAGGCGCGGCGGTGTAGTCAGCAAGGTGGGCAGCTCGCGCGGGGCACGCTCCTGCAACAGCGGCAGCACGGCCTCGATGCGTGCATGCGCCGTGCCCCAGCGCTGTGCCACACCGCCCATGAGCACGTTGGCCAGCGCCACGATGGTCATGCCCTGGTGGTGGGCCATGTAGGTGCTGACCAGCGTGAGTTTCTCGCCATGGGTTTGGCGCTCTGGCGTGAAATCCAGCGCCTCGAAAAAACCGTAGCGTCCGCGCGCCGACAGCGCAGCCAGCGTGCGAAAGTTGTCGCAGGCCGCCCCGGCGTCCACCAGTGTGGCCAGCGCCGTGGCATAGGGCGCAATCACCAGCTCGCCCACCGGCGCGACGCGCAACGCCAGCCGGGGCACGCCCTGCGGGGCATATTGGTATGCCAGCGTGTGGTCGCGCCCGGCATAGGCACATTCGGAAATGCCCCAAGGCATGTCCTTGTCCAGGTCCTGCACATACGTTACATGCTCGCGCAGGGCGGAACGCCCTGCCTCGCCCAGGGCGCTGTGGTAGGACTCGGCGATCACCAGGGTGGGCATGAGGTACTCGAACATCGAACCCGACCACGAGCGCAGCACCGCGTGGTAGCCGTTGGCGAAGAACGGCCGGCCCAGTGCCGACCAGTGCCGCACGGGCAGATCGCCCTTGGCCATGGCCATCATGCTGGTGGTGCGTGATTCGGAAGCCAGCAGGTCGTAGAACGAAGTGTCAAGCTGCTGCTCTTCCAGCCGGTAGCCGATGTGCAGCAGGTGCCGCCGGGGGTGGTAAAGAAACCAGAAGTCGGCCTGCCAGGCCAGCGCATCCAGCGCCTCGGCCAAGGCCAGTAGCCGTCGTGCAGCGTCGGGTGCGCCGCCGCTGTGCGCGGCCTGCGCGTCGCGGTCCACCGAGTGCAACGTGGCCAGATGGTCGGCCAGCAGCCACAACAGCTCGTCGTGGGCCGTGGGCCGGGTGTGCACGATGGCGGCGTGCCATGGCTCGGCCATGCCGCGCAGCTCCTCTTGCGCCTGCGCCAGCAACGCGCGAAACGCGGTGGCCTCGGGCTGGTGCGCGGGGTTGGGTAGGGCCATGCCCAGCAGGCGGCTCAGCGCAGACTGGTGCTGCAGGCCCCGCATGCCATGGTGGAGCGCACCCAGCCGGGGTAGCAGACGAGCCAGCGATGTGCGGATGGCCTGCTCGCCCGCCTCAGGCGACAGCGGTTGCGCCGCCAGTGCGCTGCAGGCCTGCGCCACGGTCATCAGGTGGGCGCAGAGGTTGCCACTGTCCACCGTCGACACATAGCGTGGGCGCAGGGGCTGCAATGTTTCGGTGTCGTACCAGTTCAGGAAGTGACCCCGGTGCCGCTCCATCGCCTGGAGCGTGCCCAGCGTGGCTTCGAGCCGGTCGAGCAGCTCCAGCGTGCCAATCCAGCCGAATTGGCGCGCGCAGCTGGCGCTCAGCAGATACAGACCGATGTTGGTGGGCGACGTGCGGTGTGCCACCACTTCATAGGGTGCGGTCTGCAGGTTGTCGGGCGGCAGGTGGTGGTTTTGCACGTCCACGCAGCGCTCGAACAATCGCCAGGTGTCGCGCGCCACGCCGTCCAGCAAGCGCCGGTCTTCTGCGGAAAGCTGCTGCGAGCCCCGGCTGGGCTGCGCCGCATTGGCCAGCCAAACCAGCAGTGGCGACAGTGCCCAGAGCGCCAGAAGCGGCCACCCTACGGCCCATGTGCCCGACGCGCCCAATGCCCCAAGCGCCAGGGCACAGCCCAGCGCCAGCACAGGCGCGGCTACATGCCGGCGCAGCGTGGCGCCCAGGCCCGTGACCAGGGTGTTGTGTGCTGCCTCGGCCGTGGTCCACTCGAGCAGGTGCCAGCGGCTCACGGCCTGCCGGTGCACGGTGCGCACGATGGCATCGCTCAGCAGCAGGGCCTGCTGGGGCAGCATGGCCAGGTGCCATATGCCGCTGGCCATGGCGCGCAGCAGGTCCCCCGAGGCCTCGTGAACGTAACGCACGCCCACCACCCCCCAGCGTCGCGGCACCCAGCCCGCCAGCGCACCCATCACGGGCCCAGCGGCATACGCTGCCACCACCACGGCCAGCGCGGTGAGCAGAGGCAGGACCAGACCGGCCAAGGCCAACAACAGAAGCAGCAGCGATGCGGGCGCCACCAGCGAGCGGCGCAGATTGTCTAGCAGCTTCCAACGGTTGATGGGCGAGAGGCCCCAGCGGCGGGCCTGCACAAGAAACGGCCACAGCTGCCAGTCGCCTCGCGTCCAGCGGTGCAGGCGGGCGGCGGCAGTGTCGCTGTGCTCAGGCTCGGCCTCCACCAGGGTCACGTCGCTCACCACGGCGCAGCGCACCAGCGCGCCTTCGAGCATGTCATGGCTCAGCACCTGGTCTGTAGGCAGGCGTCCACCCAGCACGGCATGCACCGTGGCCACATGCAGCAGGCCCTTGCCGGTAAAGCTGCCTTCGGCAAAGAAGTCCTGGTACACATCAGACGTCATGGCGCTGTAGGGGTCCAGCCCCTGCTGCCCCGCGAACAGCCACTGCCAGAGCGAAGTGTTGGCGCCCGCAGGCAGCGGCGCCAGCACACGCGGCTGCAGAATCCCGTAGCCCTGCACGACGCGCTGGCCCGCAGCGTCGAGCCGGGGCTGGTTCTGGGGATGCTCGGCCACACCCACCAGGGCGCGCAGGCGGCCTGGTGGGAGCTGCGTATCACTGTCGAGCGTGAGTACATAGCGGGTCTGCGGTGCCAGGCGTGAGAGCTCGCCCAAGTCGATGAAAGCGCCCGGCACCCCGGTGGCCAACTCTGCCACCAATTGCTCTAGCTTGCCGCGCTTGCGCTCCCAGCCAATCCACTGCTGCTGCGTCGCGCTGTAGATGCGGGCGCGATGCAACAGCACAAAACGCGGGGCACTGCCCGTTGGGAGGGGATGCTGCGTGTTCAAGACCTGCATCAGGCCCTTTGCATGCCCCAGCAATCTACCGTCTTCCGGCTGCTCGGCGTCATCGGCATCTACGCCGTCGGTCAACAGCGCGAACTGCGCATAGGGCTCGGGGTTGGCCAGGTAGTGCAGATGCAGGCGGTGCACCAGCCGGTCGATGGTGCCGGTGCTGCTAAGCAGGGCCGGAATGGCCACCAGCACTCGCGCCGATGCCGGGATGCCCGCAGGCAGCAGGTAGCGCGGCATGTGGGTGGGCTTGATGGATTCGCTGATGAGCCGGTTGACTACCGCCACCACGATCTCGGACACGGGCAGAAGCAACAGGGCGGTCACCAGCACCAGACCTGCGAGTGGGGGTGCGCTGGCGTTTGTCCCACCCTGTGTGGCCCACGGGTGCGCCATCAGCCAAGCTAGCAGCCCCAGCGAGCCGATCAGCAAGGCGCCCAGGTACAACGGCACCCGGGACACCCCCATAACGGAGCGCCACAGGGCAACCGCATCGCTGGCGTGGCGGCCGGCGCCTAGGGCCTGCTCCAGCTCTCGGCGTCCAGCACCTTGCAGCCAGTAGCCAGCCAGCGCTTCCGCACCATCACCTCCGGCGCCCGACATCCTGGCCAGAAGCGTCTGCGCAACGGCAGCCTCGCCCTGCCCGCTGCGGGCCGAGAGACGTTCAATGCCGTGCAGCGTGGTGTTGCGCGTGGCTTCGTCCTCGGCCGCAAACACGGACGACTGCAGCATGACGCGCAGCACCAGGCTAGCCTGACTGATGATGTCGGACCAGTCGGCTGCACCGATCAGCCGCAGTGCCGTGACAGCATTGCCCATGCTCAGCTGGTCCGCCGCCTGGTTGATCTGCTGCTGGTTCTGCAACGCCACGAGGTCGGGCACTGCGGTTTGCAGCCACAGCTGCACGGGTGAGAGCGGCTGCGCTGGAGTGTGCCCACCCGCCGTTCTGCGCCCCGCGGCGGCCTGTGCCAAATGGACCAGGAACACGAGTCCCACGCCGCGCAGCTCCATCGCAGCAAATGCGCCGTCCAACGCCTGCACAGTGAGGTCGTTGTAGCGGGTGGCGCACAGGCTGGCCAATTCCTGCGCAGCCTTGTGGCTGGCCAGGCGCTCGGCCAGGCGGCGCAGGTTTTCGATCAGCACCACGCGCAAAGTGGTGGGCAGCGCCCACAGCTCGCCCTGGGTCAGTTCGCGGCTCTGCTGGTAGGCATTGAGAAACCGCACCAGCAGCGATTCGTCAAAAGCGCTGTCTGTGTGCGCCACAAACGACCAGGCCAGGCCGTACACGCGCGGCAGGCCCACCAGCGGCGCGCCTTTCAACACCGGCAGCGAGCGGTAATAACGCGGCGGCAGCCCGGCCCGTATCTCTTTGAGCTGGCTCTCGATCAGGTGGAAGTTGTCAAACAGCCATTCGGCGGCCGGGCTGATAGCGTGCTCGTCGTGCGGCGCATCAAAGATGTATCGATACGCTGCCCGCAACGCGCGGATATTGCCCTGCAATCGTGGATAAAACGTGGCGCGACCAAACGGCGCCTTGCCCGCGTCGTGTGTCGCGCCCAGATGGCGGCCATGCTCTTCAAAGCGGGCCACGCCAAAGACTTCTGCCCGCAAGGGCTCCAGCACCTGCCCCCTCCTGGCATCGAGCATGCGCTCGATCGCGTCAGAAACCCATGGCCATTCTGTACGTAAGCCCATGCGTGCCGCCCTTACCCCACCAGCGATACAGCCCCTACAAGCAGCGTGATCAGCAGTGCCACGGTCACCACATGCTCAGCAACGACAGCCTGGAGCCATGCGACCCCAGCGAGAAACCGCTCCAGTTGTCCGCGCAACGCGACACAATGCTCCAGATGCTCACCCAAGTGGGAGAGCTCCAGCAGCGAAATATCTGCAGGCTCTCCCACGGAAGACGTGTCCCACGCAGAGGCAAGGGTGAAGGGATGGGACATGGAGAGCTCCTATACAGATAAACAGCACCGCGAAAGAACATGCGGCACGCTGATCTCCTTGTACCCGCGTTTAGTGCACTTGGTCTGTGCGCTGTCGAACAAACGCAATTACCCCGATCTGTTCCTCAATTGTTGATTCGACTAGGTCGATAGTGCCCGGTCAATAGTTGAACAAATTTCGCCCTTGGCGCGTTGTTCAATGACGACCGCAAACGCAGCCCGATCTGGGGGGGAAGTGGCAGAAAGGGAGCTCGTGCGGCCATGGTGGCTAACACCAACTCACGATTCATATTCAAGATGAAGGAAACCGCCCAACGTGAGCCATGGGCGCATAACATCAAGCTATGACCCTGCTGCAGATGGCGAGCCTCTTCGAATGCCACTCTACTCCTTTGCGCCGAGGCAAAACTACAACCACTTCCCAGTGTCCTGTATCGACGTCAGCGGTTCTTGACTGCCGAAGTTGAGTGGCAGCAACCAGCCTGAAGCAGTCCCCCCCACCGCCCGTACACCGTCGTGATCAGGCACGAAAGCGCCTCAACTGAGGCAGTTTCGCATTTCTTAAAGTGGAATTTTCCCGACGAACTTCATTTGCGCCCGACAGACTTTATTTGTTGGAGTCACAAATGTTGAGGCGACGTCAGCCATCACTCAACGGTCACACTCTTGGCCAAGTTCCTTGGCTTGTCCACATCCGTCCCACGCGCGCAGGCTGTGTGATAGGCCAGCAGTTGCAGCGGCACCACGTGCAGCAGCGGGCTGAGCTGGCCATAGTGGCCGGGCATGCGGATGACGTGGATGCCATCGCTGCTCTCGATGTGTGTGTCTGCGTCGGCCAGCACATAGAGCACGCCGCCGCGCGCGCGCACTTCCTGCAAATTGCTCTTGAGCTTTTCGAGCAACGCATCGTTGGGTGCCACGGTCACCACGGGCATGCTGCTGGTCACCAAGGCCAGCGGGCCATGTTTGAGTTCACCGGCTGGGTAGGCCTCGGCGTGGATGTAGCTGATCTCCTTGAGCTTGAGCGCCCCCTCAAGGGCGATGGGGTAGTGCAGGCCCCGGCCCAGGAACAGGGCGTTTTCCACGCGCGCAAAGACTTCGGCCCAGCCGATGATCTGGGGTTCGAGCGCCAGCACGGCCTGCAGGGCGCTGGGTAGCTGGCGCATGGCCTTGAGGTGCGCGGCCTCCTGCTCATCGGTGAGGCGGCCGCGCGACTGCGCCAGGGCCAGCGTAAGCAGGAACAGCCCGGCCAGCTGCGTGGTGAAGGCCTTGGTGCTGGCCACGCCGATCTCCACGCCCGCACGGGTGATGTAGGCCAGTTCGCACTCGCGCACCATGGCGCTGGTGGCCACGTTGCAGATGGTGAGGGTGTGCCGCATGCCCAGGCTTTGTGCGTGGCGCAGCGCCGCCAGGGTATCGGCCGTCTCGCCGCTCTGGCTGATGACGACGACCAGCGTGCGCGGGTTGGGCACGCTGGTGCGGTAGCGGTATTCGCTGGCCACCTCGACCTGGGTGGGGATGCCCGCGATGTCTTCGAGCCAGTATTTGGCCGTGCAACCGCTGTAGTAGCTGGTGCCACAGGCCAGGATGAGCACGCTGTCGATTTCCTTGAAAACGCGCCAGGCCGCCGTACCCGGTTGGCCGTCGCGCCCAGGCCCATCGAACAGCTCGGGCACGACGCCCTGCACGCCTTCTAGCGTGTTGGCGATGGCACGCGGCTGCTCGAAGATTTCTTTTTGCATGTAGTGCCGATAAGGGCCCAGCTCTGCCGCGCCGGTAAAGGCCTGTACGGTGCGCACGGGGCGCTGTGCCGGGGTGAGCGCATCCTTGGCGCCGCCGCCCTTGCCCACGATCCAGTAGCGGCCCAGCTGCAGGTCCACCAGGTCGCCTTCTTCCAGATAGACGATCTGGTCGGTCACCCCGGCCAGGGCCATGGCATCGCTGGCAAGAAAGTGCTCGCTGCGGTCCTTGCCCACGCCCAGGATCAGCGGCGAGCCGGCGCGCGCGCCCACCACGCGGTGCGGCTCGTCCTTGTGCAGCACGGCGATGGCGTAGGCGCCGCGCAGTTCGCCAACGGCAGCCCGCACCGCCTCGAAAAGATCGCCGCCGTAGTGGCTGTCCACCAGGTGCGCAATGACCTCGGTGTCGGTCTGACTGGTGAAAACATAGCCGCGCGCCTGCAGTTGGGCGCGCAACTCCTCGTGGTTCTCGATGATGCCGTTGTGCACCAGTGCCACGCGCCCCAAGGTGTTCGATGCCGGGCCCGTTCCGTGGCTGAAATGGGGATGGGCGTTGTGCACGGCCGGCGCGCCATGCGTGGCCCAGCGCGTGTGGGCGATGCCAGTGGCGCCTTCGATGTGATCGGTGCGAACCTGCTCAAGCAGATCCGCCACCCGCGCCGTGCTGCGGGCGCGCTGCAGGCCTGTAGGCTGGCCAGCGTCACCACCAGAGGCATGCACGGCCAGGCCGCACGAGTCGTAGCCCCGGTACTCCAGCCGCTGCAGGCCCTGTACGAGGATGGGAACGATGTTGCGCGTGGAAACCGCGCCGACGATGCCGCACATGGAAAGCCTCCTGCTTCTGGGGAATGGGGCGATCGTAGGCAATGCGTCGCCTAATTTTCGATTGATTTTTTGCTGCAATTGAAATTTTGTTTCATCGCCATAAGATGGTGAAATATTTATTCAAATATTGACAATTTATGCAATCCATCGCGCTCGATGCCATTGACCTGCACCTGCTCGACTTGCTGCAGCGCGATTCCGGGCAAAACAACCAGAGCCTGGCCGAGCAAGTGCACGTGTCGCCCCCCACTTGCCTGCGGCGCGTGCGGCGCCTGCACGAGGCCGGGCTCATCGAGCGGCAGGTGGCCATCGTGCAGCCCGACCGCCTGGCGGCGCTGTGCGGCCATGGGCTGGCCTGCATCGTCGAGGTGTCGCTCGACCGGCAGGGCGCCGAGCAGCTCGACGCCTTCGAAGCCCGCGCCGTGCGGGAGGACGCCGTGCAACAGTGCTGGCGCGTGTCGCCCGGCCCCGATTTCGTGCTGGTGGTGTACACGCGCGACATGCCGGCCTATCTGCAGCTCACCCAGCGGCTTTTCACGGGCGATGCCAACGTGCGCAACGTCAAGGCCTTCTTTGCCACGCGGCGCGCAAAGTTTGAAACAAAAGTGCCTGTCGCGCTCGATTGATGTGCGCAAACAGCTATCCAATCAATAGCATGCATCCAGCGGCCCGCACACCGCGGTTGCGGGCGCGGGGGCCGCAGGGCTACAGTAGAAGCGGCGGCAGCGCGCCGCCCACCGCGAAGGACACGCATGGAATTCAAGGACTACTACCAAGTACTGGGCGTTGCCAAAACCGCCACCGCCGACGAAATCAAGAAGGCCTACCGCAAGCTGGCGCGCAAATACCACCCCGACGTCAGCAAGGAAACCGACGCCGTGGCCCGCATGGCGGAGATCAACGAAGCCAACGCCGTGCTGTCCGACCCCGAGAAGCGGCAGGCCTACGACGCGCTGGGCCAGCAGCCGCACCGCGCCGGGCAGGATTTCCGCCCACCGCCCAACTGGGACGCCGGCTTCGAGTTCTCCGACGGAGGTGGCTCGGCGGGCGGGCCGGACGGCGATTTCAGCGACTTTTTCGAGCAGATTTTCGGCCGCCACGCGCAGCGCACCCGAAGGCCGCACCGCGATGCGCAAGGGGCCAGCACGTGGACGGATGCGCCACCCTCGCGCGGCAACGACCACCACGCGAAGATCGAGCTTGACCTGCTCGACGCCTACCATGGTGCCGAGCGCAACCTGGCGCTGCGCGGCGCGCGGCTGGATGACGCCGGCCACGTCGTGCAGGAAGAGCGCAGCCTGCAGGTCAAGATCCCTAAAGGCGTGCGCGAAGGGCAGCTCATCCGCCTGTCCGGCCAGGGCAGCCCCGGCTTGAACGGCGCACCGGCAGGCGATCTGTTCCTGGAGGTCCATTTCAAGCCCGACGCCCGCTGGCGCGCGATCGACCGCGACGTCTACCAGCCGGTGGCCCTGGCCCCTTGGGAGGCAGAGCTGGGCGCCACCATCGAAGTGCAGACACCGTCCGGCACCGTGGAGGTGACGGTGCCCGCGCATTCGCGCCCTCCGCGCAAGCTGCGCCTCAAGGGACGTGGCATCCCCGCCGCCACGCCGGGAGACCTGTACCTCGAACTCACGGTAGCGCTGCCGCCAGCGCACACCGACGCAGAACGCGCTGCCTACACGGCGCTGGCCCAGGCATTTGCCCGCTTCACCCCCCGCGCCGGAGTTCAACCATGACCACCACACCCCAAGCCAGCGCCCAACCGGGCGAACTGCTCGACGACATGGCCCCGCTGTCTCTCGAAGACTTGGCCCGCATCTGCCACATGGCGCCCACCTGGGTGAGCGAGCGGCTCGAAACCGGCCTGCTGCAAGCCGAGGGCCAGGGCGGCCACTGGCGCTTCGCCAGCGCCAGCATAGTGCGCGCGCGCCGCCTCGCCCACCTGGAGACCACTTTCGACGCCGACCCCCACCTGGCAGCCCTCACCACCGACCTGATTGAAGAAGTGGCCCAGCTGCGCCAGCGCCTGCAGCACCTCGAGGCCGCGCTGGGCACGCCGGTGCCGCCCAGGTGACAATTTTTTGCTGGCCTTGGCTGCGCGGTCCATGTAAGATTTCGTAACAACGCCCTGCGGCAGCGCCGCAGCCGGGCCGCCCCCCCTCTTCTTCCCACTTGCCATCTCCAAGGCCGCCGCATGACCGACCCCAGACGCCAGCTCTCTCGCCGGGTATATCCCCTGCGCGTGCTGGGCATGGGACTGGGCGGCCTGGTGGTGGGCACCGTGCTGTGGGAGCAGCGGGCAGGCTGGGGCCCATGGGCGTGGATGGCCCTCGTCAGCTTCATCTGGCCCCACGTGGCCTACCAGTTCAGCCGCCTGAGCGGTGAACCCTACCGCGCCGAAATCCGCAACCTGCTGCTCGATTCGGCCCTGGTCACGGCGCTGGTGCCGCTGATGCACTTCAATCTGCTGCCCAGCGTGCTGCTGATCACGCTCACCGTGGTGGACAAGATCACCACCGGCATTCGCGGCCTGTGGCTGCGCTCTCTGCCCGGCATGGCCGTGGGCATGCTGGCCGGCGGTGCTCTCACGGGTTTCGAGTGGGCGCCCACCACGTCGATGCCGGTGATCATTGCCTGCCTGCCCGTGATGGCCCTGCACACCGTCTCGGTCAGCGTGGCCAGCTACCGCCTGATCCGCCAGGTGTCGCGGCAGAACCAGTTGCTCGACGAATTGCGCCGCATTGACGCCCTGACGGGCCTGTACGGCCGTGGCCACTGGCAAGAACAGGCCGAAGCCGCGCTGCGCCTGCACCACGCCACCGGCGAGCCCGCGTGCCTGGTGATGCTCGACATCGACCATTTCAAGCAGATCAACGATTTGCACGGCCACACCGTGGGCGACGAAGCCATCCGGGCGCTGGCGCACATCGTGCGCAGCAACGTGCGCACCACCGACTGCGCCGGGCGCTATGGCGGTGATGAGTTCGCCATCGTGCTGCGCGGCATGCACATGGACAAGGCGCTGGCCGTTGCGCAGCGCATCTGCGAACAGGTGCAGGCGATGCGGCTGCACGACATGCCTGAACTGCAATTCACCAGCAGCTTGGGCGTGGCTGCCGCCGACCACCGCCACAGCAGCCTGCGCGCCTGGACCGACGCCGCCGATGCCGAGCTGTACCAGGCCAAGGCGTCGGGACGCAACCGCGTGTCGGCCACCGACGTGCCGCCCCTCGCGCCCGTGGTGTAAAGCCCCCAGGCCGG
>NZ_ACQT01000001.1 GCF_000175235.1 Acidovorax delafieldii 2AN
CCCGGATCGTTTGGCAGAGCACGCCGCGCACGGCGCCGCTGTCGGGCGCGGCGCTCGCCGCCGCTGACGCGTCGAGCGCTTCGAGCAGGGAGAGCATGCCCGGCAAGGCGTTCGCGGGATCGACCTTGTTCAAGTGACTGACCTCTTTGTCGTCCTTGCATCGTTTGCTCGGTCCGAGCCTGACGCCGCCGAAGCGGTGGACCACCTCGACGGCGAGCCTGGGGGTGAGAAGCGTCGACTCGCGGCAGATCAGCAGGCCGCGACCCTCGGCCGACGCCGAGGTGTAGAACTGCGTCCGCCCATCGTCCTCGCCGGACGCAAGGTAGATGACCGGGAAGAAGGTTGCCGGAATTCCGTGGTCGTCGATCGGCACGGCCGGGTTGCGCGAGCGTCCGACCGCCACTTCCAACAGGCCGGCGGTTTCGAGCGGTTTGATCTCGCGATCGGGCCACATGTCGGCGTCGTCGGCCGGCACCGTCGCCACCGACGCCGGTCGGAAGAGGCGCACGTTGAATGCAGCGACGACAGGCGCCTGGATCGCCCGCTTGATCGACACCCAGACGACCGAAGCGCTGGTTCCGATTGTGTCGGTCGACAGCTTGTCGCGCCAGTCGGTCCGTGTCGGCGCTTCGGAAATCGAGAAGGCGGCCCGATGCGCCTGCTTGAGCTCGTCGACCGATAGCGCCGAGAGGATGGCGCAAAGCACCTTGCGCTTCGTCTCGATCGGCGAGGGCACGGGGTATAGCAGCTGCGGCCAGCGCGTGAAGCCGAGCGCGCTGACCGCATGGGCCACAGTCACGTCGGACAAGAGGGCGCCGCCGTCGCCCTCACATCGCGCCTTGCTCTCGAGCAGGGCGGCTTCGTAGGTCGCCAATTGTTCGCGCCCGACCAGGTCGTCGCTTTCGACGGAACCGAATCTCCAAGTCGGTCGGATCGCTCGCAAGGTGCCCTGCAACAACAGATCCGCCCGACTCAGCCCGGCTTGTGAAACGCGCGACTTCACGTTATCGAGCATTTGCCCACCGGCTTCGACGTTGTCTTCGATCCACTGGCCGACCGTCCCCGAGGTGTCGCCTTCGGTGATGTCGCGAAGGCGCCGCGCCTGGTCGGCAAGCGTCTCGACCGCGCGGCCGTAGGCGGCGTCGAAGATCAGGCGGTTGGCCGCGACCTGCTGGCTGGTGCCGAACCAGTTTTTCATCCGTCCGTGCGCGAACTCGCTTTCGCGTGCGACCATCTTCGACAGCTGGTCGGCGACGAGGCCGAGCGAGCCGACCGCGACGACGAACAGGAGCGCCATGGCGACTACTCTTTCCGCCACCGGAACGAGCCGAAACGAGCGGTACGCCTGGGCCGCCGACGTCAGGACCGCATCGACCACGCCCGCCGACCGGCGCACGCCGGCGGTGAGCGTGCCGACGATTAGCAGTAGCAGTAGCGCCGCGGCAATGCATTCAGGCCAGTAGACTCGGAGCGCGAAGGCGAGGAAATCGCCCTTCGTGTCGCTCGCGTAGTCGGGGATCAGGTGGGTCGCGGTCCAGGTGACGGCCGCTGTGATGGCGGTCACGACCGCCCAGGAAGCTTTGGACACCTCCCTGAGGCGGGCCACGAACCCCGTCATGGCTTGGCCTGATCGATGTAGTAGCCGATGTCGTCCCGGAAGTTGGCGACACGGCAGCGCTGCAGCGCCAGGTTCAATCGTTCGAGCGTCGTTCGCTGCAGTTCGGGCGTCGCGGCGCCACGCTGGCGAGCGACGAGTAATTTCCAGAACGCGGCGCGGGCCAAGCCGATCAGCGCCAGTTCAGCCAGGTTGCCGCTCTGTTCGTCGACGCGTCGGAAGCTCGCCGCCGCAGCGTCGAACTTCGCTTGGCGCAGGAGGTTGAGTCCAGTCAGGTAGGCGTTCCAGGAGCTCAGCAACGAGCTATCGTCGTCGTCCTCGGCCGCCCGGCCGGACTCGGCAGACGCGAGGTGCGTCCCGTGCAGGATCGACTCGATCAGCTTCACGTACGCCGCCTGGGCGGTATAGATCGCAGCCGGGTTTTCGCACGCTACCGACAAAAGCCACAGCTGATTATTGATGCTGCGATGCACCAGGAGGTCCTCCCGCTTGGCGTTGAGCAGCGCCAACGTGAGCCGGCTGTATGCTGCGCATGTGGCCCAGTCGTGCCGCCCGGCAGAGTCGCGCAATTGGTCAAGCAGCAACTCCTTCGCGGCGCCGAGGTCGTCTCCCGACAGTGGGTAGAGCGCATGCAGCGCCTCGGCGTGCTTGTCGTTCGCCAGGGCCCGCGTGAACCGGCATTGGGCGCCCTCGGTCCCAGGGGAGTCGTCGCAGAATCCGTTCCTGACGAAGGCCTGCAGGACCGGGTCGGGTTCGGTGAAGCTGATTTTGCGGGCCGACAGCGGGTTAGGCCAGATCGAGCTGCGCGCCATTGACAGCTGCGAGAACACGTTGAAGAACACGCATATGGTGAGGCCCGTGCCGAGGCAGGCGGCCAACGCCTTCAGTACCAGTCGACGGAAGCGGCTCCTCTGCCTCGCCTGCTCGGCGGGGTCGGCCTCGAAATGGATCGCTCGAAGGCCCGGATCATCGGTCATGGTCAGTTCCTTCTAGGGTTCGTGAACCCGCAGAAGCTGCATTATCTGGTCGCCCCCGGCGAAGCGTCAACACACGACGCCCGGCGAACTACTAGGGACGAGCTTCAAAACTGCGGTTTGCTGACCGCGACGGGTGCCAGCGGTCGTGGTTGGCGCTTTCTGGGCTCATAACGCGCAGTCGAGGCGTCGATCTGCACGCCGTTTGTGCCCGTTTCGGGCACTGCAGACGCACTCATGCCCCGCACAGCTGCGGCCGTTTGCGCAGCATCCACAGGTTGCCCAGCATGAACAGCGTGTGCAGCTTAGCGGTGTTCTTGGCCAGCCCGCGGTAACTGACCTTGGTGAAGCCGAACTGGCGTTTGATCACGCGGAAGGCGTGCTCGCCCTTGGCCCGGATGCGCGCCTTCACACGCTCCAACTCGTCGGTGAGGCGGCCCAGCTCGGTACTGGTGTCCAAGGCCCGGCGCTTGCCCGGGCGCATCGCGATGTGCCAGTTCACCTTGGCGCGCGTCCACCCCGCAGCCCCCTGGTAGCCGGCGTCGGCGAACACATCGCTCTCTTCGCCGTGCAGCAAGCCATCGACCTGTGTCACGTCGGCCGCATTGGCCGGCGTGGTCACTAGGCTGTGCACCACCCCCGTCTCCAGGTCCGTGCCGATATGCGCCTTCATCCCGAAATACCACTGCTGACCTTTGCGGGTTTGATGCATGTCCGGGTCCCGCTGGCCGCTGCTGTTCTTGGTCGAGCTCGGCGCGTTGATGATGGTGGCATCCACCGCCGTACCGCTCTTGACCATCAGCCCCTTGGCGGCCAGCAGCTCGTTGACCATGGCGAACATCTGCAAGGCCAGACCGTGACGCTCCAGCAGGTGGCGAAACCGCAGGATGGTGATGGCGTCAGGCAAGCGGTCGGCCTCCACGTTGAGTCCGGCAAACCCACGGTACAACGGCGTGTCGATCAGCGCCTCTTCCATCGCCTGGTCACCGAAGGTGAACCAGTTCTGCATGAAGTGGATGCGCAGCATCGTCTCGATGGGAAACGGCGGGCGGCCCATCTTGGCTCGTGGGCTGTGCGGCTCGATCAACGCCACCAGAGCCGCCCACGGCACGACACGCTCCATCTCATCGAGGAACTCGCGCTTCCTCGTGCGCTTGCTGGTCCAGTCCAGCCCCAGGCTCGTCTGCGTCATGTCCAGCATCGTGCCCATGCCGCAGTCTCAGCGGTAGAGCACTTGCCCGGAGTTTTGAAGCTCGCCCCTAGAGGGTGGACCCGGGAACGCCGCCGGGCTGATTCGGCGAGGGCAGGAGGATCAGGACGCCATCTCTTCCTTCAGTGACGCCATGCCTCAATCGCTAGGAGTGCTGCCTACCTGGAATGCCCGCTCTTGCGTGACCTCCTTCGGATGCCCCGGCGTGTGCACGACCGGCAGCTTCGGGTCGACGAGTTCAGGGCTGCGAATGTCGCTGATGGGTCGGCATGAGCCTATCGCTGCGCACAGAAGCGGTCCTTTGTGCCTGCATGCGGTGAACCGCGCAATCGAGCGGCCGGTTCCGAGGGGGAAGCGGCCGTTCAAGGCAGACGGCGTTCAATGACCGAAGTTGGTGTCAGCAGTCATTGGCAGCTTTGAGTTGGACGACTGCAGCCAGCCTGAAGTCGACTTTGCAGCGAGCCGTAGTCGCACCATAACTTCACGGTATCTGGTCAGAAGTCGTCACCCAGAAGCCACAACGCTCGCCGATCCGACGGCCGGTTTTCAAGGCACAGCTACCACCTGTAGGCTCGCTTCAAAAAGGTATCTCGGTACCGGAGCTAGCAATTCAGGTCGTTAAATAGCTTGCGTGCCTTGTACAACTCCACCTCGGCCACGGCTTTGCCGCTGGTGGGTGCCGTGGTGGCACGCTGCTTCAGTCCGGGAAGGCTGTTGTCCAGGCGTGTGCACTCTGCCTTGTCTGACGGACTCAGGTTGAATCGGTGCCTGTGCACTCGGTGCTGATCGGGCGTCATTCCCGTCAATGGCTTGAGCGCATTTGCAATCGTTGCGTTGTATTCATCGCGCCGCACATCGGCGCCCTTACGGCTTGCGCCAGTCATTTTGTCCATTCCCTGTGTGGGTGTCGCATCAATCTCCTTGGCGCCCACGCAAGGCTCATTCGAATAGCTCACGCGTCCTGCGGTTTCACAGCGGTAAACGGGCTTTTGCGCATAGGCATGGAAACCAATGCATAAAAGGGCCAGGAATGCGAACGGCCACTGAAAACGGCGATTTGGTTGCATACGAGAAGACGGAAAGAAACGCATTGGAGCATCCTGAAAGCAGAACACTACCCGGTCGCACGCGTCCCGCGACACTTCGGATAGGTTGAGCAGCCCCAGAACGCGTTGCCTGCATTGGCGCCCTGGCGGGCCGTGCGCTGCTCCATGGCAGCACCACAACGCGGACAGTCGGGCCGAGTGGTGGCCTGGGAATTGGCTGTCGGTTCAGTGACTGAAGCCTTGGCTTGGACTTGCGGGAAACCGGTCGTGATTGCAGATTCGCGATGCTCGCTGGTAGATGGGCCTTGTGTCTGCCTTGCGCGTTGAATCATCGCGAAGAGCCGAGGACCGTCAATCAGTTCAATGTTGCGCCCTTGCGCGAATTCCTTGGCATCCTCCGTGAAGCGTCCCGATGTGACAACGAAGCCTCCGGTCGCCCCCTTGGCCGCCATGACGCCATACAGCTCGCGCACGGTGGTTACTCCCACCTTGTAGGCCTTCCACTGCTTGCATTGCACGAAAAACTTCTCACCGCCTTTGGCCAGCACAAGGTCAACACCACCATCTGGCCCGTCGCCGCCTATCTCTGCGACGCAGTATCCCTGCTGTCGGTAGGACTCACCGACCAGCAGCTCGAATTCCCGCCAACTCATGCCATCCAGAGCATCGGTATTGCGCGCTTGTGCAACTTCCGTGAGCAACGACTGGCGCTGCTTTCTTCGCCAGGCTGAAAGGGCCGCAGCAGCTAGGCAAAGCAGTGGAACGATGTGCTGACCGGCCGTTGCCAGGCCATGAATCACGGCTTTCTGCATCATGGCGCCCACCATCGCACCGCCTTGTCCCTGGATATCGGATGCCTGGATAGGCGCCGCCAAGGGGTGGAGCAGGAAATAACTCACCGCGGCCAGCATCACGCAGGCCCACCAGGGGAGCATGGCAAGGAGGTCTAGGACATCCTCTAGTGGACTGGTTTTCTTGCGTCTCGCCATGGTTTCCTACCGTTGTTCGTGTGGTGTTTGCATTATTTTTGCGCACAGCAGTGAAAACACCATACACGGACTGCTTCGCAGCGAGAGCTGCCAGTCATCCACTGGCGCGGATGGACCGCTCTCGGCTGCGAATTCAGCCGCTCAATGCAACACCTTCGTTGAGAGTTCCCACCGGGATTCGGTAGCGCAGCGTTTTCCTCGGCCGCTCCGCTCTTTGTGCGAGAGCTTGTGCACTGACGAGCCGTCTCGGCACATTATCAGCTGGTCTCTGCTAGTTGACCCAGCGGTCAATGATTTTTGCCCGTTCATCCCACCAAGCTTCGTCGCCGCCACGTAGCGCGCTACGCACCTTATTCAAATAGCGGCGCCCCCTGGGACTGTCGGCCGCAAGGTCAACCAGTTCCTTCCAGAGCTGGCCGTTGTTGACGACGGTACCGAATTCGATGGGAGGCAGTTCCCGGTCGATGAAGCTGTCGACGACCGCATGCCGGAGCTTCTCGCACTGGTCCCAGTCACGCCAGACCGACCCGTATGGCAGCCGCTGCTTGGCGACGCGCCATGCCTCGTCTGTAAGACGCTCGGATGCCATCGCCTCGTGGAGGCGCTGCACAGAGAGGGAGAAGAGCCTGCCGGCCGACCTCGAACACCATCCTCTAGCGCGCGTAAAAAGGAGGGAAGCGAGCAGATCCTCGCCCCGCACGTCATCGGATGCTCTCGAACGCTCGACCGCCGTCACCCACGGGTCGGTCCCAACTCTGTTCGGCACGGCGTCAGGGCCTAAGATTTCGGCCAGAGCAAACAGCAGCGGCCTGTGCCAGATGACTCCGCGCGACATTCCTTCTGCCAGTTCGTCTATACGACGGGCAACTGCTTGAACCCAGGCTAGCCTAGAGTGGATCCCAGTGACGTCCAGTCTGGACAGCGTAGCCACCACCGGACCGATGCCGAATCGGTCGACCACAACTGCCGAACATTCGTCGCGATTGGCCTCCATTAGCGCGCCTACGATCCGGATAGCCCCAACCTGACCGACGTCCAGGGCGCCGATCAGTCTCTGCGCGTTCAGCGAGGCTATCCGCCAGAATGATGCATGCTCGGTGACTTCCGGACGTGCCTGAAGCACAGCCATTGCGGCGCCTGGCACGTTCTCAATCAGATCGATCAGCTCATCTGTGTCGGCTCCGGGGAGCGCGGCATTAACCGCCTTGTAAAACGAATCGTCTTCCGGCAGAGCGTCGGCAAGGAGTTCAGGCTTCCATCGCAGCAGGGCGCGGCCGAGGACGAGCGGTTCGACGCCAAGCAGGTCACGGTCTGCGCGCACTTGCTGCAACGCGAAATCAAAGAGCCTTCGATCTACGAGCTCAGGTCGAGAGAACACCATTCGCGCAGCTGCGGCGCGACCCGTGCGGCCTTGACTCGGCCCAAGCCGCTCGAGTTCAGAAACCGCTTCGGCCAATCTAGACACTCCTGCGTTTGGCTTCAGAGCTTCGTACAAATGAATAAGCGGAATCATTGCCGCCCGGCCGTTCGAGACGTCCGAGCCCACATCGCGCAGGAACTGTCGCAGGCCCGAGCCTGTTGGCTCTCCGAGGTCGTCGAGAAGGGTCTCAATCCAGTCGCCCTGGCCTTTTGCGGAGGCGACCACCCCATCATGCACTTTCAAACGGCTCGTTCGACTCACATCCATCAGCTGAAGGTCGAACGCGTCAGCAGAGGTGGAGCGATCTTCCGCAGAGAACGTGCAGAACCTAAACGCCCGACGCAGTCGGGGCCACTGCTGCATCCACATGGCCACGACGAGCTCTTCGTCCTCGGGACGCTCGCGTTCGTCGATGATTCTGCTCTTCGGTCTTCCATAGAGCGCGTAAGCCCACTGACCGGCTCGCGTCAGACCAGAAGGCGCGACGGGAGTAGGCGCCCTAGATACCAAGAGCTCAAGCTGCATCGCGAAAGCGGATGCTCCGCTGGCGGAGGGGCGCTGGAGGCGCTCGAGCAGGTTGTCCACCGAGCCGAGCCTCGCGAGATCCGCAAAGTCTATGAGGAGGGAGTGGGTCCATACGCAACCTGGCCGGCGCATCTCCGGGGCGGCCCAGGTCCGCGCGAGGACGTACTTGCCCGATTCGGCGAGAGGGTATCCAGTGATGTAGCCGTTCGCAGGAATACGACTGCCGCTGCCGGAAGCGTCGCTCAACACTAGCATGGTACGCGCGTCGGACTGCGGGAGCTTGAGCGATCCTTCTATGAGACGGTGGCCCTCGCTGTAGCCGTGAAGCGTCTGTTCGACTTTTATGCGATCCCTGGTCAATGCATCAGCCATTTCAGCGGCTCAGTCAGGTCGTTCGATTCCCGTTCGGCGAATACGAGACGGATGCGGTTTGCCGCGATATCTACCTCTCGCAATCGCTCGGCGTCGCGGCCGGTCGTGGCCTTCATCTTCGGGCCCTCTCCGCCCACCGGTTGGACGTTCGCCTCGTTGCCGTCGTACTCGCCGCCTTGCGCGCTGACTCCGTACACCCGGGGCGTCCAACCGTCACGGGCGGCTGCGAGGTACTGGGCGAGGAGGGGCAGCTTTTGCCTGAGGAAGGCGTCAGGCGTAAGTCTTTCTCCCTCAACCTTGTCCCAGGCGCTTATCATGACGACGATCTTGCGGCCTGCCCGACCTACGGGAGCATGCGAGATTAATTGGAGCAGATCCACCAGCTGCACCTGGGTCGGGGCGAGGCTTGGTTGCCAATCTTTCGGAAGGGTCTCTGCCTTCAGTTTGCCAGTTGCCCTACGCTGCGCGGCACGCTCCGTGACCCAGGCGGGCGCCTTCACTTTATTGCCATTTAAGAGCAGCAGAATGTTGCCGTCGGCAAGGCTTTCACCCAGCACGCGCCCGAGTTCGCGATCTTCCCACATTGCGCGGAAGTCTTCGCCCGGAGCGTCGGGTATTGCGACCTCGACCACATTCCCGGCATCGTCCTTCAGGTTCATCTTTACCGCGCTTAAGCCCGTGAGCCTGGTGCGAGCTTGCTCGGTCGCCTTCCGCCAAACTGTCACGATCTTGCGCAGGTAGCTCTGATCATTGTCTCCGATCGAGTCGAAGGCGAGCACCTTCGGGACGCGCCGCTCGTTCACAAGCTCCCACAACGCCGCCAGGAAGGTCGTCTTGCCGGATCCGGGCAGGCCGATGATCGATATTGAGACGTGGTGCTTGCCGCTTTCAGCCACGTTTCGCCTCCTCAAACATGAGACCGTCGAAGACACGACCGCTGCTATGGCGCAGCCTAGTGCCTTGAGGCTCCGCGCCCGGTTTCATCCAGAACTCCAGCATTTCTGCCAAACCGGCGCCACGCACGACGTTCGCGTTCTTGGGCGACGCGGAGGTGACAAAAGAGCCGAACTCGCCGAAGTGGGAGGCGAAGGCATCCCTGATTCCGTCGATGATGGCAAGGAAGTCGCGTTGTACTTGATCCTTACGCGGCGAGGCCTGTACGGCGTCGTCCTTAGTTAGGACGATCGCGAGATTGGGCTTCCGTGCGAATGCGCCGTTCTCGACCATGCCCTGAATGATTAGCGGTATAGCGCCCATGACATCTGCACGGTCGCGCGACGATGCTAGCCGCCGGCCATCCACCAGCACGGTGATCACGTCGGCCCGTCGGAGTTCGAACATGGCGGTCGCGTTCGCCGTAAGGTCAGCGACCTCCTCGTACTCCTCGCCCGAACGGTCGGCGATGAGCACCGACTGGAGCAGCCCATCCCGCAGCACGTCGAAATGGTAAAAGCGAACTTCGCCTCTCTTTGTTCGCTCCGAATGTGGTTCGTCGCGCTCCGAAGCGACCCTTGCGTCGTGACAGATTTTCTCCAGTCCGTGCAAGGTTGATGACCCTGCGAACATTGCGTGGGCTACAGAGCCCAATTGGAATAGGTCGAAGAGGCCAGCAATGACGCTAGTCTTGCCGGAATCGTGCACACCGATCACGCCAATCATCCGCGATGGTAACGACGCGAGCACGCGGTCGGCGCGTCTGCTATCAAGTGGAAGCGCATCGGGCAAAAGCACGCCGTCGAAGGGGTCAGTTGCCTCCTGATCGTCATCGCCCTCGTCCTGATCGCCTCCCTCTGGCTCCTTGCCGTAATAAAGACACTTGGCAAGTTCGTCGTGGCCTTCGACGCACCTGCCGCCCTGGGCAATGCGGCACTCGCGGTTTGCGCAGACTAATTCGGTTTCAGCCATCGCGGATCAACGCAGCCAGAGGTTTTCACGGTAGAACTGTTCCGCGAGAGCGATGGGCGACATGTTGAACCCGCCATCGATACCGGTTATGGCGGACCATCCGGCATACCAGCCCTCGCCGGCACCGGTCTCTTGGCGCCTGAGCAGCGCGAAATGGACTGGCGAAGTGACGGGTGACGGCTTGCGGCCCTTCAAAGCTGCAGATGTCCAATCGTCTGAAACGGCATTCACCGCATCGGCGATCTTAATCTTACCCGTCGCTTTTATGCCGGCGCGCGACAGCAACCCGGGTATCGAGTTCGGGCCCGGGTATATTTTCGTGAGCGATGCAAGGTCGCGGGCTAACACGAGAGGCTTCTCGCCGGGGAGAAGGTCGGCGAAAGACTGATTAGAAAGCAGCGATCGCTGTCCGAGCACCCACGATAGTAGGTCGAGTTCCTCGTCTGCCTTCTTACCGGCCTCAACGAGCAGCTTGGTGGATTCGTTGAACCTGCCGACGAGATCGATAAGCGCTTCGCCCACAGTTTCTGTGAATTGGTCGAAGACCGTTTTGAACGTGCTTGGGGAACTGTGTACCACCCCGGCAAAGTCGGGCTCGAAGGCAAACTCTGGATCGGGAATGCTGATCTTGCTGAGATCAGGTCGGATGCGGCGCGAAGCGCCAAGCTTCGACAGAGTGTTCTCGGCCAAAGTGACCAAATCCACCGGCAGTGCAAGTTTGCGCGCGCCGCCGCAGGCGGTCGTGGTCACGGCCAGTGCGACGAGCGAATGATAATCGAGGTATCGTAGGACGACCCCGGCAGCCAGAACCTGGTTCTGTCGAGCTCCCTGTTCGATCGATGGGTCCGCATCCGAGAACGCTTGATGAAATGCTACCAACGCCCCCGCCAGGTCATCCTCTTGATGCCCCCCGGGCGGCGATTTCGTGCCAAAGACTAGCCGTGCGAGCATCTCGCCCTGGGCGGGCGTCCAGCTCTTAGTGATGGCTTCGATGGCGGTCCAGCGCAGGGCCCGCTGCGCGCCGTCGGTCGAAATCTCGGAGTAGAGTTTTGGAAAGTCTGCGTGCATATTCAGTTCCGCTCCCAGTCTATCGTTCTCGCGCGTTGACGAGCTGTTCCAATTGGTTGAGCAAACCGCGCTCTGAAGCGCGAATTAAGGCAACGCCATAGCGCTGAGGCTCCGGCAAATTGATCTCCCCGTCGGTAATCAAGCCGAGTTCGAGCGCGATCTCGCGCCGGTCGCTCCCGTCCAAGTCCCAGAAGCGGTCGACAAGATGCCTGGTACTTGCGTCGCCCATAGATGCCTCCGCGTCTGTATGCGGGGCGGAAGCCGTCGACGGGACCTTGAAGGTCTCGGGTGTGACAGCCTCCACCATCCCACCGCTCCTTATTCCGGTCGTTTCCTCGGCCGGAAAGGGTATCCAGTGCCTGAATACTTCTTGGCCGCCGTTCTTTCGAATCGGCTGGAAGCCCTCTGGTTGCGGCTGGTACCTGTAAAGGTGACTAGCGACGTCAATCCGCCGCTCCTGACCCTCGCCTGATACACTCAGTTCAATGATGTTGTAGCTTGGTTCGAACTGCTTTTCCGAGTGCGACGGATTCACCGAGCCAGCACTCCATCGGACGTAAGTCGCGCCCTCGTGGATCCGCTGCCGGTGCTTGTGGCCGAACACCTGGAACATCGCCCGCTCGTTGAGCATATCGTCAACGTCGTCACCATCGATTAGCCAGTCGGGCGGGTGATGGCAAATAATGAGATTCACGACGTTTGGCGACGGGTCGACCGTCTGGAGCGGACTCAAATAAAGCGAACCTCTTCCGTCGTTTGCGCCATTGCGTCCCGACAGCAGAGTGGACGTCAGACCATGAATCCGAAGCGTGACGCCAGGTCCTAGCTCGCGCTCCTGCTTCCAGTAGAGATGGCCCGGATAAACCTGACAGCTCATCTTTTTAGCGAACTCGTTGTATGCGGCGTGGCCGTGGAAGAGTGCTTGCCCGGTGTCGTTATGAGCGAGTTGCTTCCGGAGCATCCATAGTCGGTCGTCTTCGCTTTGTGCCTGGAAGATCATCGCCTGCGCATTCATCGTCGGCGCGTCCTCGCACGACTTTCGGTTCACGTCGTGATTTCCAGGCACCACCCAGATGCTAGCGCTGTCGCATCCGCATCTCGCAGCCAAGTCCAGCAGCCAGCTTCGCGCCACTTCGTATTCCCGCGGGTCCCCTTGAAACGCGATGTCGCCGCCGACCATTATCGCGTCTATCGGACCCATCGCGGCGACACGGCCAGTCAAGTGCCGCTCGAGACGCGTACGATAAGGCTTGTCCCGGTCGTGGTCAGGATCAAGGCATTCAGGGGCTCTGAAGTGGATGTCTGAAAGATGGAGTATCCGCATCGTTTTATTCTCGAGACTCCGCAGGGCATAAACGGTGTCGCCCGATAGATCAATTGACGGACCTTAGCCCCGGGGCTCGCCATTTTTCCGCTCCGCTATGAGATCGAAATCGCAGTTTTGACATCTACAGAACACCGATTTTCGAATCGTCGCGTTGGCAATCGAGTATATGCGGGCCGGATGCTCAAACAGCGTTGTATCGAGCCGATTGGCACGGGTTGGATTCACCGCAAACATTGGTCGATCGTCAACGGTGATTCCGGCCTGCAAAAACTACCTTGTGACCACTTAAGTGTTGCCCAACACGGGTCCTGAGCGCCCAACAAGAAAGGCAATCTGCCGAAGTCCTGGCGACAGCAGGTGTTGCGTGACCAAATGACGTCGCGCTTGCTGTCCGATCCGACTATTGGTCGTGTTCCTTGCCAAGGGTTCATTGACAATTCGCGCAAAGCTGCTTCAAAGCTTGCAGATCAGCCTCACCTCTACAAGTTGGGAAGGGAAAGCTCATCAGCGAATTCCTTCGCGCTCATGCTCGTTAGCCTGCCAAGCTCTTTGACGGAGAGATGTCCAGACACGGGGTGTTGAGTAGCGGAAAATCCTAGCGAATCAAGCAGTTGCCCGAAGCGCGAATGCCATTTGGCGTCAAATGCGCTCGCTCGCTCGTTCGGTTCGTTCGGCCGGGCGCACCTTCGCGCATTTTTCCATGTCCCATTCTTGGTCACGGTGGATGCCCCAAAAATCGTCGACTCGGCCGCGAGACTTGAAATGTATCTTCAGCCGCTCGAGAAGAAATCGTTCGACTTCTGAGCTCTGGCTCATCACCCGCGCAATTGCACAACGATCGATTGCCGCGCAAAGTTCTTGTGAATAGGACACGATTGTCGTGACGTCCTTCAGTGTGGGATCCGATCCATTCTTGAATCGCTCTAACGCTTGCGTAACAATGAATCCCGCCTTACACAATCCATCTGCATTCGATGTGAGCGTTTGTCGATCGCTTGAGTCGAGATCGAATTTGGCACCTTCGGCATGGACCAGGGCATTTCTCCAGCGAGAACCCAGCGCAACAATTGCGCACCGGCCTTCCATGCTAGGAATTTGTAGCGCGGTGCAAAGGGCTGTGTATCTTTCCGCAAGTGACCACGCAATCTTGCCAGGCTTGGTCACGGCCTTGGTACAGATGTCGGCTGTAGATGCGTCGATTTTCAACCACGGCGTCTTGACCAACTCTGCAACGTAGGTGTCGAGACAGTCACAAGCCGCGACCAGTACGGCGCGAAGTACGAAAACCTTGCTTCTTGCGGTGAGGTCACGCAGTTTCGTCCCTTCAGTGGGCAAACTTATGGGCTTCGCAAGTGGCTCGACAACAGAAGCACTCTTTGCGGCCTTCTTCGCGCCGGCAGGCGGGCGCCATCCAATATTCAAGGCCTTCGCAGCCTTCTGTGCAGCAGACAAATCTGACGCGATAGCTTCTAAACCTACGGCTACCGTGTTCAGGTGCAGCGTAGCGTCTCCAAGCGCGCGCTGAAACCTTCGAAACGCGTCAGTTCTGCTTATCGCCCGAGCGTAAATTGGCCCTAGCGGTTCCATCCGCCGTCTCGAGAATCAACAACGCAACTTGTCGTCGCCATAAAACTCGCATCCTGGTTGAACGATAGGCCAGATGAGATGTTACTCGACCGTACGAATGTCGGGTGTTGGACGCGCAAACTCGAGATGGCTACTTCCGCAATGAGTCGGTACCGCCAGTCCAGGTGATGTGAAAACGGCCGTTGAGATCGCGGTAGGTTCACCGTTCCGCCAAGTGTCCGGTTTGAGATGTGGAGTGGAAGTTCGGCCTGATCGCCGCTGAATGTCCGGTATCGGCATCGCCAGTCATCGAGCAGCCTAAACTTGATGGCTGCTCTCAGCCTATAGCAGCCCACGGCACTTTCGATACATGAACCGCCTTAAATGAGGCGGCACTCATTTCTCAATGCGGAATTTCCCCGACAGACTTTATTTGCATCCGACGCACTTTATTTGTTGAAGTCAGAGTCAGGCGGGCGCGGCACAGTCTTGCGTATGATACTGATGGTTTATACAGTATCGCAAACTGCCACCGAAAAGGTTATGCACAAACCATCCCGCTATGTATTCCGTCCTGCCCGACCGGCTCCCGCATTGCTGCGACGCATCTGGGCATGGTTTTGAGGCGGCACTTCGGGCTTTCGCAGAAAAGAAGGTGAGCCTTCTGCGTGCGGACTGGACCCAGCGCGACCCGGAAATTACCACCGCCCTTCGTTCAATTGGCCGCAGCGGGGTACCCGCCTATGTGCTGCTTCTCCCCGGGCACCCTCCTGTCGTTCTTGGCGAGATGCCCAGCGAAGTCGATATTCGAAGGGCGCTCTCAGGTATCTAGGGAAGTGACTGCAATTTATATTACATAACTGACTCCAAAATTCCTCCAAAGAATGTCACCCAGGGCAGGGGGGCACCCCCCACATGTTTGGGCTCGTTTCTGACCAGCCCGCTACTTGGGCGGCGTCATCATATTGATCGTGGCCGCGCGTTGGGACATCTCAGCCTTCACATAGAGAGCTGTCGTCGTGATGGACTGGTGCCCGAGAATGGTTTTCACCAATTCAAGATCCTTGCCCGATGCCCGCAAGGCGTTGTGGGCGAAGGTGTGGCGCAGCCAGTGAGTCGATGCACGCTTGAACGGCGAACTCTCATCTTTCAGCGATTCCCCGGCGATCACAGAGCATTTCTGGAAAAACGATTTCAACAAACGGTAGATGGCTGCCGCCGAGAGCGCGCCATTGCTGTTGACCGTCAGCTTCCCTGCTGCAACGTCGTCCGTTGGGGCCTTTGCCTGGCGTGCCTCATTGCGTTCTGCGGCCCGCTTTGCGTCCAGGGCATAGATCCACCGCTCATCGAGCACACCGATCAACGGCATGAGCTCGACGGCGTTTTGCTTTGTCCACGATAGGGCGTTTTGCTCCATGAGCTGCTCGCGATCGAGGCGGTGGGCAAGCAGCGCTTCGTACAGGTCGGGGTGCACAGGAATGATCCGCGTCCGATTGCCTTTGCCCAGCACCTCCAGGCTCATTTGGTCGGTATCCCGGCCATCGACCCGAAGGGTGCGCATTTTTCCCCATGTCGCCGACACCACTTCTTCCCGCCGCAGGCCACCGAGCAGAAGCAACCAGAGGATGGCAATGAGCCGCCGCTTCGTCTGACCATCCTTCATTTCGTCCAGGGCCCGCGCGATCACCTCCTGCTGTTGGATGCTGAACGACCGCATCACGTCCATGGTGGCGTCCTTGCGCTTGCTCCCCTTGATGTCCGAGGCGGGGTTGGCAGAGAGGTAGTTCTTTTCCGCCCAACTCTTGTACATCGAACAGATCGCAACGAAGGTCAGTTCAAGGCTCTTGTCGCTGAGTGGCCCCCGCAGGGGTCTCCAGGTTTCGCCCCTGGAATTGCGAGGTGCGTTTTCGTCCTGAATCCAGTGGGGAGGAGGGGCCGCCAGAAATTCCTTGAACGCGAGCAGATCGGGGGTGGAGAGCGATGAAAGCGGCAGTCCCCGCACCTCGAAGGCCCAACGGATGAGGCGCTCGATGGCACGCTGGTAGGCGATCTGGGTTGGAAGGCTCTTCTGTTTGATGAGATCGAACCACCCTTGGACCGCCTCCAGGTCGTTCGTCGCAGTGAATGTGTTCGGACCATTGGATCGGAAAACACCGTTCTCCCCCAGAAAATGCGGGGTCAAGCTGTTGGCCTGGAGCGCCTGCAGCGAAAAATGAATCTCTGGCGGGCCCGCTGGCGCGGGTACGGGCGCGGCACCCACCGTTTTCCGCTGGGGGGCCTTCAAACCCTGAGACGGCTGAATACTCCACTTCGCCAGCCACAACATGAGCGCATTGGCCCGCTGCACACCGTAGCCAGGGACTTCCGAGTACCAGTCCTCGCCGCGCAGCGCCATCCAGTCCACCAGATTTCCAAGGGTGATCACCCCGGCCTTTTCCAGCGCCTGGACCTGGGCATTGGTCAAGCGCAGCCACTGCTTGACGGGGAGGTCCCTTTCCGGGCGCACGCCCAGCTTTTCATCCAGCCAGTCGATCGCGTTCAGGCGAAGGCGCACCTTTTCACCAAACGGCTGGTGCGCGACAGCAGCAGCAGGGGGCGAAGCGTCCCCCTTGGACGGCATGGCGTCGTTGGCCAGGGGCAGGACAGTTTGGACCGGAGGGTATTCCTCCCGGTACATCTCGACCAGTTCGGCCTCGGAATACATGTCCTCATCGAAGCGGCTGGCGAATTCCGCCAGTGTCGGGGGCGCGGATTCAGCCGCTGGTGCCGGCAGCGCAGGGACCTCGCTGGGCTGTGCCTCGGTTGGCGCGGGCGCCGTCGCCTCGGGGGGGTCTTCCTCCAACTCCCGAAGATCCCAAAGCGCCTCGACCATCGCACTGGCCGTCTTCGCATCCTCCAGGCCTTCGGCACCGGATCGGACGCGGGCGAGCAGCTGCGACACGTTTTTGGCCAGCGCCGCGCGTTCGGGCAGCCGACCTGGCCACAACATGTACTGGCGGGCGGCAACGCTGAGGTCCACGCCCTGGGCCAAGGCCCTGAGGAAGGCGAACTCATCGGCCGTGACATGCGAGTGCGCCACCTGGACACGCGTTCCCGGTGGACGCCCCCTGCGGCGCTTGGGCGGATGGGCGCCCTTGGTATCTGATCCCTGCGCTTCATCGATATCGACCAGGGCCGTGCCCAGGATCCGGGTGGGCTCGGGTGCGGGTGTGGAGTCGGGGTTCATAGAAGCATCGGCCATGCTAGGTGATGGAGGTCAGGGAATCCACGGGGCGGGTTTGTTCGGACGGTGTTGACGCTCGGTGGAGCGTCAAGAAATCCCTTCCGGCTGGGGAATGCGTACCGCTAGGACGGTCATGTCGCGCAACAGACCATGGATGGGGCAATTTCATCGGGCGGCCAAAAGGCGTGTGAGGCAAGTCCATTTGAACTGGAAGAGCAGGCGTTGGCTACCCGTGGGATGGCCACAGGCCGGTGTCGAACGAATCCACAACTATCCAAAAATGAACAGTAGATTTAATTGTACTGCGTTACGTTGTGATAAGTATCACTATCACAATACCAATATTTAATGCAGGAATAGAGCAGGGCACCCAAAAACAGCAAAAAATGCCAATGCAGTGTGCACACACTTCACAGCAGAGGCGCGCAGTTATTGGCATGTCAAGGAAAGAGGAGCCGCTTTCTCGCGGGAAAAGCTCCAGAGAGCGTCACCCAGCAGCGGTATGCACCCTCACTGACGTGAATGCGCCACTGTTCTTTGGCTTTTGCGTCCATGCCCCGGCGTCGGGGCCCAACTGCGAGCTCACACGGCGGGCGGCTTGTGCCGCAGGGGCACAGAGTTATCTGGCGTCGTCTACAGCGAACCTCATTCAGTTGTGGCAAACTGTCCCGATGGTCAGCGCTGTCAAACCCTCCGCAAAACGCAGTGCGCGCAAGCACACGACGACGGTTGAGGCTGTCCCCCAGCCCAAGACAGGTGCGGCTGTAAAGCGCGTACAGGGAGCTGGCGGCTCCGACTTCAGGTTTCCGGCCCTCTCGGGCGCCGAAGCGGCTGCACTCATGAAAGCTGCCGGCATCGTGGACAACCACGGAAAGCTCACGAAGATGTACCGCTGATGGGCCGGATCGTCCTGGCTTACCACGGATGCGACATTACGACCCGTGACGGGTTCGTCCGTGGCCAAATCACGCCGGAAATCTCAGAAAACCGGTACGACTGGCTAGGCAAAGGCCTCTACTTTTTCGAAGGCGATTGGAAGCGCGCATTAAATCTGGCCAATTTCGCCCACAGCCATCCCGACCTATTCCTCACACAGAAACCGATTGCGACACCTGCCGTTGTCGGAACAGTCTTGGACGTTGATCGCTGGCTCGATCTAACGACCCAGGAAGGAATCGAAGATTTCACGCGCGCCGCCGAGGCCGTTGTCAGAGGGAGTGCTGAAAACGGTGAGCCGCAGCCCGAAAACAAGGCAGCATATGTCGGTGACAAGGACCTCTTGCACCGGGCGTTCGACAAAGCAGCCTGCGATATGGTTCATGCTTGGCGCGAAAGGGCATGCAAGGACGCTTTCCAAAGAATGGACACAGCGTCCGTCGTCGCTTATGCGCCCTATCAGGCTGCCCGGGGTGCATACGAACAAGGTGAATAGGTTTCGGAAGGTAGCTCCATCTACGCCGATACCCACATCCAAGTTGCTGTGAATGATCTGGCCTGCATCAAGGGGTGGTTTTTGGTGCCGGGGCACAAGCTTCTGAGTGACAGTGATTTGGCAAATGCCAAGACGGCATTAGAAGCTGCTGCGCAGCAACGGACTGCGGCAAAACCCCGGCGTAAACCGAAATAGCCAATCCCGCCATGCCCGAGCCAATCGGGCATGGGGACCCCAGAGAAACAACCGTCTGAGACACGCCTCCGCACGCGTCCCGGCAAGACCACGGCTCCGCATGAATCGGTAGGGGTTGTTTTGGCACACGGTGTGAGATCGACGCCTTCAACAGGCGGAGAAGATGGGCGCCCCACCGAAACTGGTCCACCCAGCATTGGGCAGTCCAATCTCAGTGTGCAGTTGCACTGACGTAGGGCGATTCGGCCGACCTATCAACTTCAGTGACACGACCGCGGTCTGGCTGCGGGAATACCAGGGGAGGCCACCACCCCCTCCCCTGCACCGTCACGCCCAGGGTCAGAGACGAGTGGAGAAACTTAGGATTCGCCGACCACCGCCTTGAATTTCGCGCCGGGAATGAACTTAGGCACATTGGCTTCAGGAATGGACAAAGCCTCGCCTGTACGAGGATTCTTCCCAGTGCGGGCCGCGCGCTTCACGGCTTTAAAGGTGCCAAACCCAACCAGCTACACTGTGTCACCATTCTTGACGGCATTTTGAATGGTGTCGATCAAGGTATTGAGAACAGCATCACATTGCATCTTGACCAAGCCGTTCTTCGCGTGAAGAGTATCAATCAGATCTGAGCGATTCATTTTGTTTCGCAGGTACCCCGGCAATTGCCAAGGCGGGATAGCACGGGCAACGTCAGTTGCCCCCATGGCCATGCGTCCTATACAAAGCTATCTTGGTTTCCAAAAATGAGCGGCAGACTTACCGCTCTTGCGAACCTGAATAATGCCTTAGCTGTCTGGCTTGTGAAAATTACGCAAATAGAAATTAAATTATTTTGCAGAAATAGAACAATAGCGCCTGCAATTGATTGCAATAGAAGTACCATTGCAATCAATCACTACGAAAGGCTAGTAATGACTGGATTCATCACACGAGAAACAGCGGCCTACCAACTGAACGTTCCGATGCACCAACTGGATGCAATGATCGAGGCCGGTGAAATCGGATCGACAAAACAAGGCGGAGAGGTGTTGCTGGATCAGTTTGAAATCTCACGCCGCTCCGGATTCACCCAGGCAAACCAGGAACTGAGCCACACCCTGGAATGCATTGCAAAGTGTGAAGAAGGCCCCCTCTGAGAAAGTCCCTTCGCAATTAAATGAGCCACCTTGCAAGGTGGCTTTTTTCAGGTCAGTGCCTTTGCCAACCAGACCACCCTTTTGCCAGGCTTTACCGGGAGGTTGATCAGAGCACTTGGTCTGCTCTCTTCTACCAGAGGCACTTCATCAGGAACCGGCCTCTGAGCGACGGGCTCCTTTTCCACTACTGCAGCTGGCTTTGTCTTAATCCGGGCTGTGCTTTCTGAACTTACGCGGGCAGGTGGCGTAATCGGCTCCGAAATGGAAACTGCCGTTGCAGGAGCAGCCGCAGACTCACTGCTTAGAGCGTTCAGCCCAATTGAAGCAAGAGATCGAATTCTTTCAGCCCGCAGTCTGGTCGGTGTTGAATTGCACAATGCGAGAAGCTCGGGGTATGCCTCATTGAAATAGACGGGGAACTTTAAAAACCCGCCTTGAAACGCATCGCCCCCTCCATGCCTATACCACGAGACGAAAGCCTTCATGCGGCCATCCTCAATCTGAAGACCGATGGAGGCTAAGGTCCGCAGTCGTTCAGATTGGACATTTCGTGGCAACGGCATGAGATACCACTGAAGGTCCATGAACGCTTCGTTCAGTTCGACTACGACCTTAATGCTCAATTGATGCTTCCCAACAGCCAGAAACCACGGGCATTCGACAAGACAGATTCTTTCGGAGAAACAACCTTCAGACGCGGGAATGCATCCTGGATGATGTCACGGAAGAAGTCAGCACCACCCCCAGTCAGAACAACGATGTCGGGCGACATTTTTTCGTTCCGAAGAGATTTCTGAATCGAGTTGGCAATGGTGGATGACATGCTTTCGCCAGCACGTTTCAAGTAAGGCCCGAAATCGACCCTTTGTCCCATCATCAGAATGCTGGTTATGCCTGCACGAACGGCATTTTCCAGAGCCTCAACAGTGGGCTTTGCACCGTAATCTTGGGCAATGAGGAGTCCCGCCTGTTCCAGCAGGACTGAGGATGCCTTCAGGCTGGTATCGCTGGATTGTCGGTGAAACTCGCCATTGCTCACCAGTACCCAGTCCAGAGAGAAGAATCCGGGGTCCACAACAAGGATTCGTGCTTCCTCGTCAATATCGCCGTCCTCACCTTGGCTCTCATCTTGATTGACCATATCGAAGAGTCCGCCAATAGGTTGGGCCACTACCTTAACCGATGCCGCCTCAACCGTCCGTTTTGGTGTGATCTTACGCTTGCCCGTAAATTGCTTTTCCAACGCTTTACGACGGGATTCATCTTGGTACTGCGACACAGGGAGTCCCGTGACAAGCACATCAATTTCGGTCGCGCTGGTCAGCAGTAACCCGGCATGAAACAAAGCTTTGTAGGAGTCTGTTCCGGTGTAATCAGCATGGAGCGAACGCTCCCACATTTCTGCTCTGTCACTGGAAACGCCCGCGATAAACGGCTCGTCGCCAACCAGCACATGCAGAAAACATCCTGCGCTTTGCCGTCAAACCGCCCGCCAAAGCGATCTGCAGGGGCAGCACCAGCGGGGCGAATTGCCGTTTGCATCCCTTGCTCCGGCTCACCGTACGCAATCTTGATGTTTGAGTACCCGATGTCCTGTCCGACTACGTATATTGCAATTTCTTTGCCGGTTTAAAGCCCAGAATTGTAATGCAATTATTTTGTGCAATTGCAAATGATGCAAAAATTGTATTCTTCCAGTCGTTGCCTAGTAGCACCTCAGTAGCACGCTAGTATCAGGCCAGCGCTTCGACGGTAAGGCGTGCGATCTGGCCAGCGTAGGCAATTGCGCCTCGGATGAAGGCAAAAGGGGGGCCGTTTGCCCTCATAACAAACAGGCGGCTAGGCTCGCAATTTTTCAAATTTCACCCCCCACCTTCACCGCGTTAACGGGCGAATCTGGGGTCTCGGCTGTTTTACCCCACATTCACCGCGTAAGCGGGCGAATCTGGGGGGTCACATTCGGGCTGAGAGGCCGCATGGGCGCTTACGAGGACGCGGCAGCAGTTGCAGAATCTGCCCCCCCAGATTCGCCCGCTAACGCGGTGAATGTGGGGGGTCGAACATTTTTGGATTATTGGCTTCTGCCATGATGCGTTCACCGCGTTAGCGGGCGAATCTGGGGGGGTACATTCGCCCGCTAACGCGGTGAACACCAAAAAAGCGTGATGGATGCTCGATACTTTTTCGACACCCTCATCTAACGGGCAGGAGCAATCCTCAGGGCGAATGTGGAGTCCAGGTTCGCCCTCAGTAATACGGCGTATGTGGGGGGTAAAAATGGGTGACATGGATGAGTGCATCAAGAACATCGAATCGTGCATAGATGATCTGCACAGCTTGGCCTACAACGTGGCTGACAGGTACTGGTTGTTCGTGAACGAACATGAGAGCAAGAATACTGGAACGGACTCCTACAGCAACCTTGAGCTGACATGCGGGAAGAAGGGCAACCACTTAAAGGTCAGGTGGCAGGCAATCGAATGGCATGGAAGAAAGAACGCCCGCTCCAGAATTCGATTGCCAATTGCTCGCGATGAAGAATACATGACCTACCAGAAATCTGTATTGAAGAGCAAAGCAAAGGACTGGGAATGGCCGATGGTCAAGGAAACGGAATTGCAGTTGCAATCAATTAGGCGGCAAGCCCACCACCTTTTTCGTTCGAACATGAGTATTCGAAGCGCGAAACAAGTTCGACGCGTATTGGAAGCAAAACATTAAGAGCCCGCTCAATAAGCAGGACTTGGCTGTTCTCATGCAGGGAGGAAATCCCATTCCTCCTTTTCAATCCCGCTGGCAAAAAGCTGCCGCTCCTCGCCTTGTGAATACGCAAAGGTCCCTCTGCCTATGTGCAAGGGCCTTTTGGCTTAACTGGGCCGGGAATATCCCCGCATTCAACCTGTATTCGAGGGTCAGGCCAGCCTGGCAATTGAAACCATCTCCGTAGGGCTTCACCCTTCCGAAATTCATTCCAACCTGCCTAGGCGGTTGTGGGCGCAACGAATGAAACCTTGCACTGGTTAAACACCCCAGCCTTTGGCGACCCCGGAATTCAATCCCCAGTGTTCGCGGCCCCGCGTAAAATTTGTTTGCCTGCACAGGGGCGCTTCGCTTCACCGACCCCGGGATTTGTAGAAAATTAACATTCACGGCAGTCCTGGCTTTGGGTGCAACTGGTGAATCAGATCCAATCAACCAGAAGCGTAAACGCGCCTGCTTGGCCTCTCCCTCCCGCATAACACCCGTCCTAGACGAACCGAGTCGGCTTTACTCATAGTTCAGTAGTAATGGCCGAAGGCTGTATGAAGCCCGTTGAATCATCGCGGCGGGGGATGCGTTCACGGCCTTCGATGTATTTCGGCCCATCGTTCCCCCCACGAATCGCCTTTCTCGCGGACTTTTGAGGAATTTAGACCCCGTTTGTCTCTTTCCTCTCCCCCCGGTCTTCCTGGCTCCTGAATTTGCATCTGTTTTCCGGGCCTCTTGTTCCTTGGTTCTTGTCTTTTTCCCGGTTTGCATGTCCCCCGCGCTCGAATTGCCTTGAATACCTCATGACCTCGGCTGAAAACTTGCATTTCTCCCGGCCTTTCGCGTCATTTGGGGTGTTTCTTCGCGCATAAAACCGAAATTCGCGGTTGCAACCCCGGGGAAGTTGGATTTCGCTAGCTTCCTGGCCATTCCTCTCCCCGGTCCCACCCTTGCCCCCTCCTTCACGCACTCGACGTACACCCGGATTTCGGAAAACCAACTCGGGTCTAAGCCATTTCTTATCCTGGAAAGCTCGCTGAATGCCTCGCCAAACGCGCCCAAGTGTGAATTAGTCGAAATTCTGGCCTTTTGTACTGGGAGGGGTGTCTGAACCCCAAAAATGCGCCACATCTGTAGTGCGAAGCACTCAAGAAAAAAACAGGCCTGATTGACGGCGATAGGTCCACCTGCCAAGGTCATGTAATATAAATATTGGCCACAACTTTGAAAACGAGGAAAAACAAGTGATGACGGAGGAAGCTTCCGAGAACATCGACCTGCCACGACATTCCCCACCCGCAATGTGGCCGAATAAACGTTCAGTCTTGGTAGACGCAGGCCTGCCAATGTAGACCAGGCGTGGCGATTTCGTGCTCCAAACGCTTGGTTTATCGCTCTCTTTCTGAGGACAGTACCATTCAACATCGGTGCCACTTTTTTGGCAAAGGAAAGTGAAATGGAAATTCTTGTTCTGAGCATCATTGCCGGCTTGATAACTATCGCAGGGCTGTGGATCGCCAGTCGCGACACGAAGCCAACGGACAATCACACCGACAGCCAAAACCCCAAGGTTTGAGTTGGACTCCTTCACGGGCAACTCCTCATACCTCAAGATCCGGGGCACGATTCAGTGCGGCTACGGGTTTCTATCGGCCAGCCGCTCCCCGGGCGACGGCGTCACGACCTGAGAACATTGCCCCTCGCGCGCAGGCCTCTTCCCCAAGCCTTCAAACTGGAAGACTTCGGAAAGAAGGTTTCTTCCTTCGAGGGTGTAATGCTTTGGAACGGTGCGACAGCCCAGCATGAGCACCCAGTTGACACAACTCACCGCGCGATACGGGCCCTCCCTCCGTGTGGGCGGAGAAAACCTTCGCCGTGTCCGAGTTCAACCGTGCCGGCAACACCATCGTGGGCATGTCCGCCGCAGCAGGGGCCTCCAATGTCAGGGTTCTGTCCCGAATGCTCGGTTCTCAGCCGCTTCGGCGCCGAAATCTGGTCGATCAAGAGTAACTGTCACATTTTGATGAAATCCTGCAACCCTGAGGGCCAAACGCACCCGTTGGTCACATGCCCCCCTGGCAGAACCTCCCAAGCCCCTTCCTGAGGCCTGCGGAGGCTTTGCGGGCTCCTTTGAGGGAATGGCTGGAAGCCAATTCTTGATTTCTCCCTCCGGGACAAGCCCGACTGGGGCTCATTCCGGCTTTTCATAACCCAAGCCCCTCCCTTGCTGCAAAGCACAGGGGTGGTTCCCGAGTTCCGTCACAGCACCGCAGAGGCTTCGGATAGCAAAATCCCTCCTTTGGGATCGGTTTGCTACCATGCTCGCTCTACACCGCCCACTCGGTATCGGGCCCGTTCAGGAGATGTTGAAGTGACATCCGCAACCCCTTCTCTGCAGCTACGCCGCATTTTCCGCGACAGCCTCAGGCTGTACTTCGCGCCACTGGCGGGTGCCTACAAGGGCATCAAGGTTGAACTGCGGCGTGTCGATCTCGAGATTGCGCGCGGCCGAGATGCTCAAATCCAGCAAAGCAAGACCCCTCCGCGTGCTTAGTCAGCCAGGCCGCCGTCCTCGGATGGGGCTTTCCCAGGCGTCCTGCAGTTAGTTTTGGAAATCTTTCTGCTGTGGCGCGTAATGCCCCAGACTTTGAAACGGCAGCTGGGCGGCATCCCCGGGCGAAATCAGCAAAATGCACTCGCAAGAGCAAGCTCAACCCGAAAGGGCTTCGTGCCCTTAGTCGCATTCTGGAGAAATCAATGCCCGAACTCATAGAAGTCGGCCGCACGCAGGACGCAACGTTCGATGTGACCAGGGGAGCAGTTAAAGCCCTGGCGAGGGAGCTGGATGTGAGCGAGACACAGGTTGTGCACATGGCCTTGCCGAAGTTTGCGGCCGATGTTCTGCCCGCCTACGAGCCGGATGACGGCCCGCTGACCGCCAAGCAAGTCGATGCGCTGCGCAATGACGCTGCCCAGTATTTGCCCAAAGGCAAAGCCCTCGCCAGCGAAGCTTTGTTCTCATGAGCAATGTCTGGGAACTCGCTGCACCGTGCGATTTCGTTTGATGCATGTTTCCAAGGACCTGACATTCGCCCAGGGCCAAAGCCACGACCAGCTCTCGTCCCGCGCGTTGAACGTCGAACCGATGGCTCCCTGATGCCAGTCGGCAACATCTTGAGAAGCGCGACCCCAAGCCCGTGAACATCCCCGGATGCTCCGGGACACATTGCAACTCCCTTAACAGGCGCCTACTGCCCGAAGGGCTGTTACCCGTCTTCTTTTTCACAAGGAAACGGGAAATGCACCCCATTGAACAAACTATCGCAGCGCCCTCGGCGCATGTGCTCTGCCTTGGCACACCGTCACAGGCGACGCCAGCTGCGAAGAGGGCCGCGCCATCCCCAGTAAATACGCCTTCGAGGTCCACCTCAAGCGGACAGTGAATCCGCTGCCCTGCCGATGCGGAAAGAGCCGAAATCGCATGCCTGGTGGTTGACTGGTCCCATGCCTGCCTGGAGATGCGCTCGCCCTCATGCAACAGGAGAACCTGCACATGTTCCAATTCGCCTCTCGGAAGGCCATTGCCTTGTCCTCCATGGTCATATGCTGTAGCCTCCCCATCATGAAAAGCACAGCCCCGACTTTCTATGGATTGCGTGCCAATCAAGTGACCAGTCTCGCCAAAAAAGCCGTGGCCAATGCAGTTGCAGACAATGCGCGCGCCGGCATCTCCCTCACCGGGTTGGTCGATGGCCGCGTGCAGAAGTTGCAAGCCACGGCCCCCCGCATTGCCAAGTTCCTGATGGAACAAAGCGATGCCCATGCGGGGTAGGCAGACCGAGACTCGGCCCATCATCACCGTGTTTGCTGCTCCCCCCCTGCCCTGCAGGCCCTGTGCAACCCACCGAGAAGTGATAGCTCAGCGCCCCAGTCTGACCTCCGCTCTCTGCTCCACTCCCTTTGTCGAGCTAGTGGCCCCTTTAGCCTCAGAGCTTGGTTACGTCTAATGTTGTTTTTCGCCACTCGTCGCCCTATGTAGGCAACGGAAGTTAACAACCTCAACAGCCCAGCGGGTTCAAACAGCAGGTCTCCGTAAACCGGAACTGGCCTCGATGAATGCTAGGGGTCGCAAGCGTGCGATCGATTGCTGCAAAAGGCACGGGCTTCGTAGCCACCAAGTAGCAAGATTTCCCGCATGCACAAAGACCAACCAACGCCTAGCAACCGCCTAGCAACCGCCTGGCTGACGCTTCCGACCGAAGGCGTGGCGTATTTCTACGATACGGACTCCTAAGGACTCGCGATCAGCGTCGGCAAGACCGGCCGGAAGAGTTTTCTGCTGTACCGCGAGATTCAGGGCAGACCAGAGCGCATCAAGATCGGGCGCTACTCGGATGTGACCATCGAGCAAGCCCGCAAGGAAGACATTGAAAAGTTCGAGCGCCACATCAACACCGATAGGTACGGGGTCAGGCGCGGCACCAGCCTGCAGATCATCAGGAAGGTTGAACCACAAGGCCCCGGAGTTAACCAAGGTCTACGCCTGCTTAATGGTGGCTCCGGTTCGCAACGCCATGGAAGAAGCCACGGCGGCCATGCGCAGGACCGGCGAGCTGCGAGGTCACAGCCCTCCCCGCTCGATTGAAAATCGCATCACTTGTACAAAAGTAATGCGAATACTAAACTCACCCCTCATGAACCAGTCCGACCACATCCTCGAACTGGCCCGGCACCGGCGCGTGCTGCGGGCTGCGGATGTGCGCGAGCATGGCTGGTCACCGCAGCTTCTGATCCGGCTGCACCAGGCTGGCAAGCTGCAACGGTTCGCCCGTGGCCTGTACGGACTGCCTGACGCTGAAGTCACCGAGCACCAGACGCTGATCGAGGTCTGCCAGCGTGTGCCCAAGGCCGTGCTGTGTCTGCTGAGCGCGCTTCAATTCCATGAGATCGGCACGCAACTGCCGCACGAAGTGTGGATCGCGCTGCCCGAGGCGACACAGACCCCGGCGCTAAGCTACCCCACACTGCGCATCACACGCCTGCGCGGTGCCGCGTACAACGAAGGCATCCAGACCGTGACCGACCACGGCGCACCCATCCGTGTGTACAGCGCTGCCAAGACGGTGACCGACTGCTTCAAGTTCCGCAACAAGATCGGCCTGGATGTGGCGCTGGAGGCACTGAAAGATGCTTGGCGCAGCCGCAAGGTCACCATGCCAGAGCTGAGCCACTTCGCCAAGACCAACCGCGTCGAACGTGTCATGCAGCCCTACCTGGAGGCAGTGACGCAATGACCAGCAACCTCTCCGCGTCGATTCTGGCCCGACTACTGACCCTCGCCAAGCAACGTGGCGACGACTACAACCTGCTGCTCAACCGCTTCGGCATGGAGCGCCTGCTGACCCGCGTCAGCCTGTCACCGCATGCTGACCGCTTCCTGCTCAAGGGCGCCCTGCTCTTTGCACTCTGGTACGACACCCCGCACCGGCCGACAAAGGACGCAGACTTGCTCGGCTTCGGCCCCGACGATGAGGCGAACCTGATCGCCACCTTCCGCGAAATCGCCGCCATGGACCTGGGCGATGGCATTTTGTTTGATGCCGACTCCGTGAAGGCCGACGCCATTCGCGAGGACAACACCTACGGCGGAACGCGCATCACGCTGGTGGCACGCATCGGTTCCGCACGCTGCGCGCTGCAGGTCGATGTGGGCTTCGGGGACGCAGTGACGCCGAGGCCACAGACGGTGGCTTATCCCACCTTGCTAGGCGACTTCCCTGCCCCCACGCTGCGGGTCTATCCCGTCTACACCGTGATCGCCGAGAAGTACCAGGCCATGGTCATGCTGGGGCAAGCGAACAGCCGCATGAAGGATTTCTTCGACCTGGCGGTAATCGCACGGCGCACGGAACTGGACGGCGCCACGCTGGCGGCAGCCATTGCCGCCACCTTTGCCCGACGCCAGACCGCCCTACCCACCGAGCGGCCCTTGGCACTGACCAAGCAGTTCAGCGAAGACGCCACTAAGCTGCGCCAATGGCAGGCCTTCCTGAACAAGAACCGTATCGAAGCCGCGAGCCTGGGTGACACCGTGGCGCTGCTGGACGACCTGCTGTGGCCGCCAACGGAGGTTGCCGCCGCTGGCGGTCAGGCTACGGCCATATGGCACCCAGAGACTTTGCGCTGGGTCTAGCCTCAGCTGCAACGGCTCCGGCCGCATCAAAGCACCGAGGGAACCTTCCGCTTCTCGACCGGCTGGATGTAGCGAGCCAGCACGGTATCGCTGCGGTGCCCGGTCTGCTCATGCATGAGCCATGTGGGCAGCGACGCCATCGCTGCCGTGGTCACGTAGCCTGCACGGAGGCTGTGGCCGGAAAACTCCTCCGGCTCACACGCCCGATGGCCTTGATGTTTCGGTGGCTTGGCAGTGCTTGCATCCGTCTTTGACCTGGTGATAGACCAGCGATGGGCGGATCACGCACGTAGACCGCCATGGCAGTGGCTGAAACAGTGCCGCGACTGGTTCCGACGATCCACTCGGGCAAGTTGCTCTTCTGCTTCACGAACTCCAGCACTTCTTGAGCTCTACCGCGTCAGCGAGTACTCGCTTGACCGGCGGGACGAGCTCTTTGCAGACCTGGATGAGCTCCGAGACATCCTTCATTTCAAACTTTAACCTGAGCGCCGCCGTCATCTAGAGCTGCTGAAAGCCCTACAAGAAACTCCTGCGGAACCCTTGGAACTCAAGAACTGAGTCCATATAGTTGGCTATCAGTGGCCCCGGCATCCGCTCTTCGCGGCCGGAATCCTTACCAGCCTTGGTGGTCGATTCAACGCTGGGGCTGAGATAGATAGCCGCACCTTTGAATCGTGGCCATCTCTGTATTTGGCATCCGATCACTCCATGGCTTATCAGGAAGAGTTTCAAATCGAGGCCGGCCAGACGGCTGAAGGCCTAAGCCCAATGTTGCAGTTTCATATGGGCCGCGCAATCACCGCAGCCGCATGCTGCTCATTACCAACAGCCGCAAAATAATTCAGAATTTCATTCGCAGAGCGTTGTGGTGTCTGCTGTTTCGCAGACAATTGTAAAAGTGACATTCAATCTGAATAAAGGAAATTTGTGACTACTGCTCTCAACTACAAGGAACTCTTGGCGCAACGCGAAGCACTTGATGCGCAGATCGCAAGCGCACGTAAAGCCGAGACTTCGGCTGCCGTTCAGACAGCACGGCAGTTGGTCGCTGAGTTCAGCCTCAGCGTGAATGATGTTTTTGGAGGTCAACGGAAAGCGACCCGCAGCAACAAGGGCTCCACCGTAGCGCCCAAATACCGAAACACAGCCACAGGAGAAACTTGGACTGGGCGCGGCAAAGCACCTAAGTGGATTGCGGGTCAGGACCGCACCAAGTTTTTAATCGACTAACGGCCGAACGATTGATCCCATCTTGAGATGGCCTAACAGGCTCTGAACTACTGGTTTAACCACCTGCGGCCGAGAACATCGACTATTCACAACGAGCTACCAGCGGTCATTCGGTCGCGGCAATCTCAGAAGTATCTGGTGCTTCGCACGATCTCATATGTTCGTATACCAGTTCGCGCAACTTGGCCTTTGTCTTGGTGTTTCATACTTGGCCTTTTGCCAATTTAGATCGACAGTGCGCGCGTGCGGCGCGACGATCGCACAAACGTAAAGTGGCAACAGTCTCCCAATTGGGCTTGCCGTCGATATCGAACCGACCACAACCCGCGTTGTCTCCCCCGTGCAAACGTGGTGCCTTTGGCTGGAGGCGGCTAATGGTCTAAGGCCTGGGCGAGGTCCTTGCATATCTTTAGATAGATATGCATGTTTGGCCAAACTACCACCTCGGATTGTTGCCCTTGGGGCAATCGATCGTTTTCACCCAATCCTCCGGCAACCTCACCTCACCAAGGCTTCCAACGCTGCTGGCGCCCCTGCGACAACTCCCCCAGCGGTCGCATTTCTTTGATGGCGATCGTCGTGGCTTCGTGTTGGGCAAACCTCCTGCGCACTTCCCGTTCCAACTCGTGTGCAATGCCACGTGCTTTCTTCTCTCCGCGCAGTGCCCGCAACCGCCATTCGCGGGCTTGTGCAACTAAATTATCGTCCGGTAGTTCTCGTATGTTCATAGCAATGGCATTGTGCCGGGGCAACGACTGTGCCTCATTCGTTGAAGCTAGCGTAAAAATCAATGGCACCAGTTGTTCGGTTCTTGTCAGCGAACAACGCTGATTTAGGGCCTACTGAAACAGTGTACTTAGGGTGCATCTGCTTGTTTGGGTGAGAACGTTCCGCTGTGGCACATCCCCTGCGTTTAATACGCCTGTCCGCAAACGCCGCAAGAGTCGCGCCCTGTGAATACACAAGCCCGAAGTCAGAGCCTCACTTTGGGTGGGTACTTTTTGCCCCTCAAAAAGGCTCAATGGGGCTGCACGGATGACATGTAAAACGCCGTGAAAGAGACCTGTGATGGGCTTCTGTGAGTGTGAAACCCTATAGAAATCCTGAGCCAGCCGCAAGTTGAAAACACTGCACAAGGCTCTCTCAATGAAGATTCAAAGATTCAGTGAAGGTAAGGCACATCCAAGCATTGCAACGCTCTCTTCTATTGCACGGCAGTGCGACCAATTGTTGACATTGCTTCAGATTAAAGTCGTTTCTAAATACGTCATACCGCGCCATCTTTAGCTGTTCAAAGTGGTCGCGCATTCGGACTGGTCACATCGCGGGGAACACTCCGGCTTGCCATCCTGCCGTTGCGTTGCAGGCTCAATCATATTGACCGCTATTCAGCGGCGTCTGATCCACTTCCGCGACTGTACATTCTGCGGCCCCAATGCAAGGGCCCCACTCCGACTCGTCGGGCCTCAATTTTCTTGAATTCCAGCGATATGCCGGCCATCCGCACCGCAGCTTCGAATGCAAGGCTTCTTTGACTGCGACACGAATCCGTCCGGTACCGGCCTTGTGGACCAGATCATTGGTCCTCCAGTCATCGTCGCAGGACGGAACGTAGAGGTGACTTTCAGCGCTGAAAGCCCACCGACGTGTGGGCAAAAACAACAAAACATGATCAAACTGCAAATATTAGATTCCGTCACCCATCCGCACCGGTGAAATAGCAACCCTCGTCGAGAGTCAGGCGAGGCAAGAATCCGAGACTAGAGCGCAGCCGCCCTTTCGCCACAGGGAAGCAAAACATTCAGGCAACAACGCATTAATGCGCACACTAGCGCCACCCATCAAACCCCACGTGCCCTAACTCGACTTTCAGCGCTGAAAGTCTCACGATAGCCGGCAAACACCCCGACCAAGCAGCCCTCCTTTTTTCGATCTGCGTTTATATGCACTAGCCAGCATCAATTGAGTCAAACGTTGCAAGTAGCAATAAATTAAACACGAATCCGTCATACAATTCCGGCCACGGACTCAAGGCGACTTTCAGCGCTGAAAGTCGGACTCAACTACCAGGAGCAAGCGATGACAGCAAAAGTGGTCACAGTTTTCAATCAGAAGGGCGGCTGTGGGAAAACCACCATAGCGATGAGCCTTGCCGGCTCCCTTGGGCTTCGGGGATATGCATCGCTGGTCGTGGACATGGACCCACAAGGAACTGCGAGCCGTTGGTCGAGCGCCGCTCCCGAGGGACGCCCGTTTCCCGCGTCCGTGATGAGTCTTGCCCCAATGGAGGGCAAAATGCACAGAGAAGTAAAAAATCACATTGATAGGTTTGATGTGATTTTTATTGACTGCCCCCCAGCAATGAGTTCTGCAGCACCAACCTCTGCCATGCTTGTTTCGGATCTCGCACTGATTCCCTTAGTACCTAGCCCCGCGGATATTTGGGCAGCAGAATCTGCCAAGAAACTTGCCGAAGCAGCGCAGGCCAATAATGAAGAACTAGTAGCTCGCGTCGTTGCCAATATGGTTCAACGATCAACATCGCTCGCAAAGGAACTTTTGGAGCTTTTGGGCGAAGACGAGGACTTTCCGTTACTCAAGACGACACTGGGATCGCGAGCGGCCTTCCGTGAAGCTCAGATTCTCGGATCGACCGTTCATCAAGTTCCCAGAGCAACAGCAGCCGTGGAGGAAGTCGAGCTGATGGCAGACGAAGTTCTCGGTCTCTTGAAGCTTCCGCTGCGGAAAAAATAAGGAGTGAAGATGAGCTCAAAAATTGACCGAAAAGCTGCGATGAGAGCTTCGCTCTCTGCAGAAAAGAAGGATGTGAACGCACGTTTCGCAACTGCGGATGCTGTACTTGCCGAGCGGCCTTCTGGTTTAGCAGTTGCAGTGCCCACCCCCGCAGTGGCTGACTCTGGTCGGGCTTTCAGCGCTGAAAGTCCGCTCCCCAATCAACAGCAAATCGTCCGAGCGCCTCTTGAAAAGGTGCATGAAAATCCGCTAAACGCACGATACATCTACAACCCTGATGTTGTTAAGGAATTGGCAGCATCAATCGCCACCCGCGGCCAGATGGTCCCCGCGTCGGCGATCGAACATCCGACGATCGTAGGTGACTATCTGCTGATCGACGGCCACTATCGCAAGAAGGCGCTCGCCTCAGCTGGCCAACACACAATTGATCTGGTTATCCGTCGTCACGAAAGTGATATCGAACTTTATCGAATGAGCTGGTTGCTCAATGAGGAGCGCAACGCGCAGAGCCCTCTGGACAACGCATTCGCCTGGCGAAAGCTAATTGATAAGGGCCTAGTGCAGACAGAGAATCAAATTGCAGAGTTGCTGGGTGTCTCACTCTCCACAGTGAACAAAACGATTGCACTTCTAGGCTTACCAACGGCAGCTCTCGACAAGATGCGTGATCGACCAGAAAAATTCGGGGTATTCACGGGATATGAGCTAACGCTTGCAGCGAAGAAGCTCAACGAGCCAGAGCTGCTCGAACTAGTAGACCGCATTGTGGTCGAAGATCTTTCATCCCGACAAGTCAGTGCCATTCGCACCAAAATCGAAACGGGCGATACGCGCAAGCGCAAAGAAACATCAAGGCAGTACAAGATCCAACGTACTGGCCAACAGATTGGCTCACTCAAGGAATGGGACTCAGGCAAGGTGGCTCTTGAAGTCCTTCTACCAGATCCCAAAGAGAGAGCTGCCTTGGTCGCAGAGCTCAGGAGCCGCTTCGGCTTGGCCGACTAGGACGTGTCGTCTATCAGTGCCTCTGCTGTTGAGAGTTACAGCCCCCGCGCCAGCTGCAAGGGGTGAGTAAAGGATGTGCACTCCTTGATGCCCAGTGGGAGTGTATCCAGGATCTGCTACCCGGCCAAGCAGTGCAGCCGGGATCACGCCCAGAGTCAAACTGCCCCCAGCAAACGGTACGTTTTGCTCCTATAGAAATAGCTGCAAACGATTTACAGACAGGGACCTGAAGCGTTTTCCATCCCACAGCAGGAACCTCTTTCCCGGGCGGGTGGATGCCGCCTACAAGCCCCGGCGTCGCATGCGACGAACCCCCAGCTCCGCCACTAAGAGCCCCAAGACGGAAACGGACCAGACCTCGAGCGAGGGCACAGCCACTTTGTGACGCGTGCTTGGGTAATCGGTGTCACCGAACCAAGTCGTCCCGCCGTCGATGCTGGCTAGGAACGTACCAGCCGATCCAAACCCACCCGCAAAAGTGGGCACGGTGTTGGACTCAACCCATCGTGGCGGCAACTGCCCCTAGAGACGTGGCCGAGTACGTATTCACCGCCGCCACCACCCATGGAACTGTGACCTGTGCCATGGTCCAGGGCGAACAGCCTCAACGTCACGTTGGTGGCAGTATCTACATTGTCGGCGTGACCTTTTGCGCCACCAACAATCTGTCCTGCAAGTTCACGGCTAACACCAAGGTTTATCAGGCGATGTTAGACAGTATCCCCAACACGCCTCCTGAAGCTGGAGCTACGGTTCTCAAAGCCCATATGGGAAGAGTCAGGCCGTACTTGCGCGCTTGCTACTTGCCAGAAGGCCGGCTGCGGCAAGGAAGATGACGCCTGTGGCTCGATTGAAAAGCCTAGCCCTGCGAGGCTTCTGGAGCCATTGCTTGGCTTTGGATGCCGAAAGCGCGTAAATGGTGAGCCAAAGCAGTTCGAAGAATATGAATGTCGCGCCGAGCACAAGGAACTGGGGTACCTGCGGCGCACTTGGAACGATGAACTGCGGAAACAGCGCGCCGAAGAACAGTAAAGCTTTTGGGTTGCTGGCACCAACCAGGAATCCTTGAGCGAAGAGACGCTGCGGTGTTGACGACTTCACTTCCCCGGAGACTGCGATATCTGAAGCCGAGGAGAGAAGCGAAGAAATGCCGAGGTATGCCAGATAAGCGGCACCTAGCCATTTGAGCCACGTGAAGAGCAGTTCCGATGCTGCCAGGGCTGCCCCCAACCCCAACGCGGAAAGCGCCATGATGCTCACGATTGCAGTTGTACTTCCGAGCGATGCGATCAGCGCTTTGCGTGCGCCGAGATTGACTGACGTGGAAACGCACATCAGGACGCTCGGGCCGGGCGTGACAGTGAGAACCAGAACCGCGACGACGTAGAGAAGCCAAGTAGACAGAGTCATAGAACCCAAGGCCAAAGTATTTTCAGATTGTGACGGCAATCGAACGAAGGACGCGCCCTCGTCCCAAATGAACCGTGCAGTCACCGGGTGCGACATCCAGGCACCGCGACTGGAAATGCGGTCTGTCATGATCCCACCTCATTCAGTGCAATGGAAGTCCCTGACCACCATTGTCATCATCGGTATCGGTTTCTCCAAGAACGTATTCGCCGGCTAATGCGTTGATCGGAACGCGTGGCAAACCTCGCCCTTCAAGGCGGGGAAGGATAGCGCTGAGCCCTCAGACGACCTCGGGAGCTTATGGGGCGCCTGTTTCTGCTCGATGTACTGGCGAACAACAACAGCGATGGGTGCGCCGCCCCACAGCTTCTTGCGAATGCTCGGATGCCATCGTTCAATGAGCCGGAAACGCACGGCCAGTCCTTGACAGATGGACTGCATACAAGATTGGCGCAAGTGGCCGGGAATTGGACTGATTGGTTTCGAGGTGGTGAACTCGACGGACACGCCCCGCACCGCGGGAGTACACACCACATGCAAGTCCGAACTGGTGCGCCCTCGCGTTCCGCGTGCCAAGTTGCTCGGACTTTTCGCAACTTTGTCACCCGGACTCATCGGCATGAAAGCCTACTCAGGCGCTTCCCACTGGGCGTGAGTTTCAGAAATTCAGCCACACAATGCGCCTGATGGCACCCTAATTCGTCATTCCCTACCGGCCCTTGGGCAAGCGCGGCTGGATGATGCGACCGATGCCGCAGCCTTCTGAGAAGCGGTGATCCGCACCAACAAGCACCTATTGGTGAGCTTTATCAGGGACCATAACGCAGGTCCAGGCAAAAAAATCCTCCTAGCAGATCGTGCAGGAAGGGGCACATTGGGCCGATCGGCCGAAACGGCACCTCAAGGCATGCCAGAACCTTGTTTCGTGCGCCCAAAGACCGTTCCTATCTGCCAAAGGTGAGCTTTTCCGGGGTGTAGGGATAACACCAAAGGTACACCTGCCCAAACTGACCAACAGTCCCAAAAGAGGCTATGTCAAGAATGGGACACCAAGCCGTGCCGTCTATCGGCAGCACGAACAACAGGGGCGAGCTTCAAAGTACAAACAACCTTCCAACTTCATAGGGCGGCCCCCTTTGCCCGCCATGAACCAGTATGTCGAGCAGAAGGACAAACTCCTCTGATAGCCAAACAGACTCGCCATGTCTCCAAGCGCTGAAAGCACCGGAGACCTGTGGCACCATCGATAGATCGACGGAAAAGTGAGACTTTACGGGGACCAAAGTAACACCGAGATGCGCGATCTGTTTTCCACGCGTTCTTGGTGCCCAGTCAACAAAGGTGAGCTTCTACAGGGAGCAGAAGGCGTGTAGAAGATGACGAACTGTCCGGCAGGTCTATCAACGCACTCAGAGAGGGGGATGTAGCGACAGCGCGACACCAAGTGGTTCAGCTCCGCGTCCAAAAGGATCACCGAATAGTCCTCCATCAGACGGAAAGGTGAGCCGGAACAGGGACCCAGCATCGCACTAATTTCTCTAGCCCGAGGATTGACGTTAGTGATCACTTTCATTGCAATCTAAGCAAACAATGACGACATTTGAAAGGTGAGCTTTCACAGGGACAAAAGCAAGGCACCGGATGTGCAGGGGAGGGGGCCACCATTTCTACCCTGCGTCCCTTTTAGTTGAATTGGACTGTTGCCTATCTAAGCCTTTGCGGGAGCCTCTTTTCACCTTCAGACATCAGTCTGTGATGAGACTCGGATCGCCCGGACACGTCGGATACGGCTATCTGCCCAGCGGTTGTACTGGGGGAAAGGGCTCCTCAAGCCTTTGGTGAGCTTTTTCGGGGACCTTTTGTGTCCTTTTGGCTGGAATGTTCATTGATGCGGAGTTCTGAGGACCGTCCTCACGCAACCCAAGTCTCTGCCAGACGGGCTTCTTGTCTTTGTCAGCTATGGATTGCTCTGCGCCCAGTTGAGTATCTTTTTGATAAACACCCTTGGAATCCTTAAATACAATTTAAATCAGGCGACATCCAAGCTTGGCGCGGGGTTCCAAGGAGTTAGGTGAGTGGGTTCAGGGACCATGGTGAGCCTTCACAGGGCGATAGGTGAGCTTTACCGGGGGGAAGTCACTTGATAGGTGAGCTTCGCTGGGGACCATTGGTGAGTGGGTTCAGGGGCTTGCCCCCCCAAAGGTGAGGCTTTACGGGGGGTGACTTGGCTAATTGGTACTTTGCAGGTGGTTGGAGCTGACGGCATCAGGCTGGCTAGTGGTCTCGCCTAGGCTGACAATCAAAACAAGCCACGCACAAGGACCATGAATCGAGCGAAGCTTGCCGAGATGGAGCCCCTGCAGCGCAGCAGCAAACCTCAGTTGCAGGATTTGAATAAGGTGTTGTGCCCAGAGCACTTCCGGCTATGAACGGGGATTGATGGTGAGAGCAAGATGGTCTTTACGCACCAAGCGCCAAAGACCAGGGCTCTTGCGGAGGCTCACCGCTTTCAAGCTACAGTGAAAAACGCGTAACATGATACAAAGGTGAACTCTCGACGCCTCCATCGAAAGGTGAGAGAATCACCGCGAAACTATCACCGATAAGGTCGGTCGCGTGGCGGAGCGTGCCGAGCACCGTTCAGGAAAGGTCGATGCGGATGGCGAGGCAGAGTAGGGGGAAGATCGGAGAGGTCCAAGCGATCGACTCCAGCGAGCTCCGAGAGTTTCGCAAGACCAATGAGGCCATTGGCTTACGTGTCGTCGAAGGCAATCTTTCATTGCTTTCGCGCAAGGTGTTCAATGTGATGATGTATCACGCACAGGAAATGAAGGTTCCTGGCCTCAACTCTCCCATCAATACGCCTGCGTCAAAAAAGTACTTCTGGATTCCACTGTCGGACTTGGCTCGCGATGCTGCCTACGATAGCAAGGACGTGCAGTATCTGAAGAAGCAGCTAGAGGAGATGCAGAATATCAAGCTGCTCATGGAAAACGAGCGGCAATGGACCAGTGAGCGTCTTGTCTCTTCGGTCACCTTGGTGAATCCTGCTGGACTGAATAAGCACTCCGGCCAGGTTTGGTTCGGATTTGCATTTCCACCCGAGGTACATGAACAGGTCATGGCTCCGAGCACCTACACGCGTCTGTCGATCGTGTACCAGAGTTCGTTGAAGTCGGGATCTGCACTTGCGCTCTATGAGATCTGCCGTCGCTATGCGACCAATCCGTCAAAAGTCACCTTTATTCAGACATACGAGCACTGGTATGGTGTGATCACAGGCAACTCCATCTCGGATTCGACGCCTCCGGTCTACAAGTACTTCAAGCGTGACACGATTAAACCGGCCATCGCTGAGATCAACGCACTCACCGACATCAGTATCGAGCTTATTGAACATAAGAACGGCCGGCGCGTCGAAAAGCTGCAGTTCAGGGTTGAACAGACAAAGCAGGCGCAGTTGGAGTTTCCTGCGCCGCCTATCATCGACATGGAGTTGATGGGCAAGGTGATGAAATTTGGGTTCAGCCAGGCAGACGCAAGCGACTTGGTTGCTCAGCACAGTGATGACATCCTTCGTGCCGCCATCTCTCGTGTTGAGGCGCGTGCGGAATCCAAGGGTATGACACCCTTGGAAACGCCTGCAGGCTACTTCCGATGGGCGCTGCAAGACCTTGTTCGAAACCCTGCTGCCGCTCCGGCGCTGGTGGCCCCCAAGTCTGTAGGCGCTACGGCCTCCACCAAAGCAAGTGGCCGTAGTGTGATGGAGCGATTCTTGGCAGCACGGGCTCAAGAGGCTCTCGGTGTGTACAAAGAGCTGGATGAGCACGAGCGTAAAACGCTTTTCGATGTTTTCAAGGCTCAGAATACCAACAAGACCGTCAAGCTAGACAAGGGTTTGGATAGTGCTGCAGTCCGTGGAATTTTTGCTCCGTGGTACGCAAAATATCTCTGGGGTGAGCCTACTGCACAGTCGTTGGCTCAGTTCATTGAGGAGTATGGTGCTGCCAGATGAGGCAAACATCGGAATTTACTTTGCCTTCGTTTCGCATGACTCATGCCTACGGGTCACGCGCGGTTGAGAAGGGCGCTTGAACGTAGCAAGTGTCGTCATGGTCAATCCTGGGTACTTGGATGGGAAAGGTCGAACACAGCTTCCTGGCGCCCAACCACCTTGCAGCGGCCACCATTGCCCTGTGAGAGATTGAACTGAAATTAGGGGGGCGCTTGGAATTCTCCCCTCCTGGGACCACAAGAGCCGTTGTGGGCAGGATTCGCCAACAAAGGTACCCCGAGACCTTGAAGCAAGCGGGAGTTGTATAGCTTTGCACTTGGCAGGAAGGTGCGCCCCCGCTCTAGGAATGCCGTCTATCGGAGGGGAGGGCAGACACTGCTCACTCGCTGGTAAGCTCCTTCGACAACCAATCCCACACGTCCGTGACCAGTAGTCTTGGACACACACTGAGACCGTTGAGCAGCGCAGTGTTCAAACTGCGTGCGCTTCGATCCCCACAACGAGGAGCTTGTTAACTCTATGGCGACCCAACAGTCATCAATGATAGAACTCTACCATTGCGTGAGTGCCCGCTCATTTAGACCGCTATGGATGCTGGAGGAATTGGGCATTACCTATCGTCTTCATGTGTTGCCTTTTCCTCCGCGAGTGCATGCCCGCCAGTACCTTGAAGACAATCCGTTGGGGACGGTACCCTTGATGGTAGATGGCGCTACGCGCATGACGGAATCAGCCGCAATGTGCCAGTACCTCGCCGCCAGCTATGGCGAAGGGTGTTTGGATGTGCCACCAGGCGACGCGGCCTACGGCAGCTACCTCAATTGGCTACATATGAGCGACACCACGCTCACCTTTCCGCAGACATTGGTGCTGCGCTATACCTATTTCGAACCTCTCGAGCGCCGCCAGCCTCAGGTTGCCGCTGACTATGCACGCTGGTTCCTTGCGAGACTGCGCGCCGTTGATGCTGCTGTACAACGCGACGAGTTCCTCTGCGCTGGCAGGTTTACCGCCGCCGATATTGCGGTGGCCTATGCGCTACAGCTGGCTCAGCACCTAGGGCTAGACGAACAATTTTCGCCAGCGGTCGCCGCTTACTGGCAGAGGCTACAGGCGCGCCCCGCCTTCCTTCGTGCCATGCAGCGACAACTTCGTTGTGCGGTGGAGCAGGGCGTGGATTCAACCCCTTCGCCGGATCTGCGACCCTCATAGCACGGGGGGGTATGCATTTGGATGAGCCAGCCGGTGAGATCAGTACGCCGCGGTAAGCTCTGGGTCCATTTATCGCCGCCATGCTTCCTGACCTCGATTCTTTGCTGCTCTTTAGTCGCGCCGCAGAAACCGGTAGCCTCACCAAGGCTGCGGAGACACTGCACATCGCTGCGCCTGCTGCTAGTCGCAGACTGGCGCTGCTAGAGCACCAATTTCGAGTGCAGCTCTTTGATCGCCACCCGCGCGGGTTGACTTTGACCCCAGCGGGGGCATGCCTTCTGGAGCACGTGCGTGGCATCTTGGACGCCGTTTACCGCTCTCAAATCGAACTGTCAAACTACGCTACTGGACAGGCAGCGGTCCTGCGCGTATGTGCCAATACATCAGCGATGGCCCAGTTTCTGCCGCAGGATTTGGCCGACTTCCAGGAGCTGCACCCTGATATTCGACTGGTTCTGGACGAGCAATGGAGCGAAGCGTGCGCCAACACCGTGCGCGCTGCGCGGGCGGACCTCGCCATTGTCCTTGAAGGCCCGTGGACCAAGGGCTTACCCACTTGGCCCTACCGCAGTGATCGGATCGCTGCGGTGTTTCGCCGAGGCAAGGCCCCTAATGGAGATTGCCTCGCATTGGTCGACCTGATGGGGCAGAACCTCGTGGCATTGGAAGACCGATCTAGCATGATGCGCTTACTGGCCGAAAAAGCCGCTCAGGCTGGCCAGACATTCACTCTCGGCGCAAAAGTCAAGAGTTTCGAGGCGGTGTGCAGGTTGGTTCAGGTGGGCAGTGGCGTGGGTCTGTTGCCGCTGCGTGCCGCTCAGGCCTTTGAGATTGCGATGGGGCTGGAGGTCATACCGCTGTCCGACACCTGGGCCGTCCGTCAAATGTCGATTTGCGCCGGCAATTCACAGCCATCTCCGGCGTTGCAGGCACTGATAGACCACCTGACAAAGGTCGAGCATTCGAATTTGTGAAACACGGCTTTCGCCAATCGGACATTCTCTTGTGGAGACCGGCTGCCGATACTGCGATGAAGGGCACAGACCCGCCATGACAGAAATTATCAGGAGACATCGCATGACCCTTCGCACGATTCCCAGGCTGCACTAGCTCGCAGCGGCGGCGACATCACACGCCGCGCGCCCCCTCGTCCTCCCCCTTCCCACTGCCCGCGAAATTGACGGGCGGTTCCGTATGCGCCACAGCGCAGGAGTGCCCATGTCTTCTTCCCCTCTAGGCAACGTGTCTTCCATCGGCATGAATATCGATCAGCCGCTCGCCAATGTGAAAACGATTTTCGTAGGCGGCAGCTGGCGCGCCGCCCCAGACGGTGCCGTATTGCCCATGCACGCACCGGCCGATGGGCGACTCATAGGCCACATCAGCCGCGGCACCGCAGCAGACGTGGACGCTGCGGTGACGGCCGCCCAGGCCGCGCTGGATTCACCGGCATGGGGCGGCCTGAGCGCAGTGCAGCGTGGACGCCTGCTGATGGCGCTTTCGCGGCGGGTTCAGGAAGAGGTGGAGCGCCTGGCTTGGCTGGAGGCCCACGACACGGGTAAGCCTATCGGGTTGGCACGCGGCGACATGCAAGTGCTGGCCCGTTATCTGGAGTTCTATGCCGGCGCTGCCGACAAGGTGCATGGCGAGGTCATTCCGTTTGAGCCCGGCTACACCGTCACCGTGTCGCGGGAGCCGCTCGGAGTCACGGCCCATATTATTCCGTGGAACTATCCTGCCCAGATGTTCGGGCGATCGCTCGCTCCCGCGCTAGCTATGGGCAATGCAGTGGTACTCAAGCCATCGGAAGATGCCTGCATGTCTTGCTTGGCAGTGGCCGAGCTTGCGCAGGAGGTAGGATTCCCGCCGGGGGCCATTAACCTGGTCACTGGCCTCGGTGCAGAGGCAGGTGCAGCCCTCTCGGCGCACCCGGACGTGCGCCTCGTCACCTTCACGGGTTCTAGCGAGGTCGGCGCACTGGTGCAGGCAGCCGCGGCGCGCCACCATGTTCCGGTCACGCTTGAATTGGGCGGAAAATCTCCCCAGATCGTATTTGCCGACGCCGATCTGGAGCGCGCAGCCGACGCTGTGGTGCGCGGCATCGTGCAGAACGCGGGCCAAACCTGCTCCGCAGGCAGCCGGGTGCTGGTAGAACGCTCCGTCTTCGCCGCCTTTGCTGAGCGGCTCGCAAGCCGCTTTGCGGCGGTGCGCTTGGGTACGCCTGAGGCCAATGCTGATCTGGGGCCCCTCATCAACGCTTCACAGCGTGAGCGCGTGGAGCGTTTCGTAGCACAGGCACGCGCAGATGGAATCGCCGTCATCGCTGAAACGCCCCTGCCGGATGATCTGCCCCCTCAGGGACTGTTCGTGGCGCCAGTTGTCTTCGGCCCAGTTCACGCGCGGCATCCGCTGGCCCGCGAGGAGGTGTTCGGGCCAGTGCTGTGCGCTATGCCGTTCGAGGATGAGCTCGATGCCATCCGCTTGGCCAACGACACCGATTTTGGCTTGGTGGCTGCGGTGTGGACCCGAGATGGGGACCGCCAGGCACGCTTGGCGCGCCGCATTCAGTCGGGACAGTTCTTCATCAATTGCTACGGCGCGGGCGGCGGGGTGGAACTACCCTTTGGGGGGGTCAAGCGCAGCGGTCACGGGCGTGAAAAGGGCATGGCAGCGCTGGAAGAAATGAGTGTGACCAAGACCGTGGTGCATTTCCATGGATGACTCTACCAGTCCTCCCAACATGCACGCAGCGTCTGCGCAGCCCGGCCCCTTGAGTGGACTGTTGGTGGTCGCGTTGGAGCAAGCCGTTGCCGTACCGTACTGCACCAGCCGCCTAGCTGATGCTGGGGCTCGTGTGGTCAAGGTCGAGCGACCTGAGGGTGATTTTGCACGCCGGTACGACCACTATGTGCACGGCGAATCGAGCTACTTCGTCTGGATTAACCGCGGCAAGGAGTCGATCACGCTGGATTTGCGCGATGGGGCGGATGCCGCACTGCTGCATGCAATGGTGGCGCGCGCCGATGTGTTCATCCAGAACTTGGCGCCTGGAGCCGCGTCTCGTTTGGGCTTTGACAGCGAGTTGCTGCGCCAACGCCACCCCCGTCTGATTACATGCGATCTTTCAGGCTATGGGGAGGAAGGACCGCTTCGCGAGATGAAGGCCTACGACCTGCTGGTGCAGGCCGAAAGCGGACTGGTTTCCGTCAATGGAGCGCCTGGAGAGTGGGGCCGCATCGGTATCTCACTGTGCGATATCAATGCCGGCATGAACGCGCTCATCGGCATCCAACAGGCGCTACTGCAGCGTGCGCGCACGGGCCATGGGTCGGGTGTGAAAGTGTCTCTCTTCTCCACAGCAGCAGAGCTCATGTCTGTGCCCCTGCTGCAGACAGTGTGTGGTGGTGAGCCTCCTCAGAGGGTCGGGCTGCGCCATCCCACCATTGCACCGTATGGCGCATTCAGTTGTGCGGATGGTCGGGATATCGTGATCTCGATCCAGAACGAGCGTGAATGGCGTTTTTTTTGCGCGGTGTTCATGGACGCGGCGAGCATGGCGGACGATCAGCGCTTTTGCACCCTGCCGGACCGGCTGAAGAACCGTGCGGAACTCGATGCTCGCGTGCAGGAGCGCTTCAGCAGCTTGGCGCATGGCCAGGCCATCGACCTGCTGATTGCTGCAAACACTGCGTTTGCCTCGGTGAACTCTGTGTCAGACCTGGCGCGCCATTCTCAGCTGCACACGTGGCCTATGCCGGTGCACGGGGCTACTGTGCGGATGCCTGCACCTCCCTATACCACGGAATGGGATCGGGGTGCCTTTGCCCCCGTACCCGCCGTTAACCAGCATGGTGCTGCTCTGCGAGCAGAGTTTGGCGAGGTGGTTGTATGAGCCGTATTGGATCCCTCCCCGCGTTGTGGAGCGTAAACGCATGAACACGCCCGACACCTTTGACTATGTCATCGTAGGCGCCGGCGCAGCTGGCTGCCTGCTCGCCAACCGCCTTAGCGAAAACGGGCGCCACAGCGTCTGCCTACTCGAATCCGGTCCGCCAGACCGAAATCCATTCATCCATATCCCGGCGGGCTTTATCAAGGTGGGGTATGACCCGCGGTACACGTGGCCGTTTGAAACCGCTCCCAGTTGGGGTACGGCAGGTCGCCGCGTCACCGCGCGCCTGGGCCGTACGCTGGGTGGATCGAGTGCGATCAACGGCTTTAACTACACGCGGGGAGCCGCCTCCGACTATGACGGCTGGGCGGCGCTGCGCAATCCTGGCTGGAGCTATGACGAGGTGCTTCCCTACTTCCTGCGTACCGAGCGGCGGATTGGCGGCGATGATGCCCCCCACCGCGGCCGCGAGGGTCTGCTGCCCATTACCGATTGCGACTGGCGGCATCCGCTATGCGAGGGATTCATCCGCAGCGCAGAGTCTTTGGGTATCGGCCCGGCGGGAGACTACAACCTGGGTGTCCAAGCTGGTGCCGGCTACTACCAGCGCTGGATCCATCGAGGCCGTCGTGTAAGCGCTGCTACGGCCTTCCTGAAGCCTGCTCAAGGGCGCGCCAACCTGGAAGTGCGCACTGGAGCGCATGCCACCTCGATCGTGTTTTCGGGTCGTCGCGCCGTTGGCGTGCAGGTCCGAATGCAGGCGGGAGGCGCACAGGGCACCGTGCATGCACGACGCGAGGTAATCCTGTGCGCAGGCGCGATCAACAGCCCTAAGCTGTTACAGCTCTCTGGCGTGGGGCCACTGGAGTGGTTGCATTCTTTGGGCGTTAAGCCTCTGCATGCGTTGGAAGGAGTGGGGCGGCGGCTACAGGATCACTTCATGGTTCGCTCCGTAGTGCGCGTGCAGGGCGTGCCCACGATCAACAACACAGCGCGCGGATGGCGGTTGTGCCTGGAAATTGGCAAGTGGGCGCTGGGCCGGCCCAGCGTGCTGGCCATCAGCCCGTCGGTGGCCTATGCCTTTGCGGCGTCACGCCCTGGACTGCCTGAGGCGGACCTGCAATTCCACTTTTCGCCGGGTAGCTATGCCTCGGGGATCGCCGGAAGGCTCGACAGCTTCCCGGGCATGACACTGGGCTTTTATCAGATGCGCCCCGCAAGCCACGGCCACGTGCGGGTTCTCTCGACAGATCCATTCGCACCGCCCGAGATACAGCCCTCCTACATGGAGCGCGAGGAAGACCGCCGCGTGGTGATCGACGGCCTGCGTCTCACGCGCCGCATCCTGCATGCCCCCGCACTTTTGCCCTACGTGGAGCGTGACGAGGCACCGCCGGCACACGCGATGAGCGATGAGGATTTGCTGGAGTATGCCCGCCAGCGCGGGGGGACGGCCTGGCATTTCATGGGGACCTGCCGCATGGGCCCGGCCCAAGATGAGTCGGCCGTGGTGGACGCGCAATTGCGGGTCCATGGCCTCGAAGGCCTGCGCGTGGCCGATGCATCGGTGATGCCAGCCATGCCGTCGGGCAATACCGGTGCGCCGACCATGATGATTGCGGAGAAAGCAGCGGACATGCTGCTGCAAACCTAGTCGGCTTTGGCGCCATAGCGCTTCAGCTGTCAGCGCCAACTGTACCTATCTCAATAGGTGCAGCAGGCTTACAGTGAGGTGCTCACTTGCGGGCGCCGTTCCCAAGGCGGAGCTCACAGTGGGTACAGATGGATCACAAGATCCGCACCGCCAGCAATGGCGACAACAGGAGACAAGTCATGACAGGAATTCGTCAGATCGCCAAGGCCACAGCAGCGGCACTCACCGTGGCATGCGCATTTGCAGCCCACGCTCAGGATGTGATAAAGATTGGCTACACGGCCGACCAGTCTGGTAGCGGCGTGGCAGAGCTGGGTATTGCCGGGCGTTGGGGGTTCGAGGCGGCCATCGAGGACATCAACAAGGCCGGCGGCATCCTGGGGCGCAAGGTGGTGGGCGTGATCCGTGACGACCAGGGCACTCCGCCGAAGGCCATCCAGACCATGCAGGACCTGATCGACAGCGAGAAGGTACAGGCTGTGGTCGGCCCTGCCAACTCGGGCAACGCCCTGGCCTGGCTGCATATCCCGCAGCAAAAGAAGATTCCGGTGGTAGTGCCGATCGGCACGGCCACCGAGATCACCACACGCTATGCCAAGGAGCCGCAGAATTACCTGTTCCGCGTCTCGATGGTGGATCGCGAGCAGGTGTCGTTGCTGGCCGCCTATGCGGTCAAGGCGTCCAAGGACAAGAAAATCGCCGTGCTGGCCGACTCCACCGGCTACGGCCAGGGTGGCATCAAGGATGCGACCGATATCCTGGCGCTGCACGGCGTCAAGCCCGTGGCCGTCGAGAAGTACGGTCCCAAGGACACGGACATGACCTCGCAGCTCAGCAAGATCAAGGCCGCGGGGGCTGACACGGTCATCATTTACGGAATCGCCGATGGTGCCGCGCAGGTGGTGCGCAGCATGGAGAAGATCAACTACATGCCCGTCACGCTGGGCACCTGGGGAAACCTGAGCTCTCTGTTCCCGAAAATGACCGGCCCCAAGCTGGCCGAGCATTTGATCATGGCCGCGTCCACCACCGAGGACAGCTCGGACAAGACAAAGGCATTGGGCGAGCGCGTGCGCAAGAACTTCCCGACGCTTACCACCTTCCCTTGCGCCGCGCAGTCCTACGACTCGGTGATGTTGCTGGCCGCCGCGATGAAGCAGGCCAACAGTACTGATGGCGAAAAGGTGGCGGCTGCGCTGGAGAACCTGAGCGGCGTGCAAGGCGTGATCAAGACCTACAACAAGCCGTTCAGCAAGACCGTGCATGAGGGTCTGCACGTGGGCGACTTCTACCTCGCCCGCTGGAAGGACGGCGGAGTGGTGCGTTTCCAGGACGACATCTACAAGTCCATCACGTCTGCTGACCTGAAGCAGTGAGCAAATGCGCTCTTGGAAGATGAAAGCTGCCTGCGCATGATTTGCAAGAGTTTCAGCCTGACAACAGGCTGAAACCTTGGTCTAGCAAGCGCTGGCAGTTCATTTTTAGACGACTACCGCATCAGCGTCAGTGGAAGGCAGCGCATGGCCGATTCGATACTCCAGGCAATTTTCAGCGGCCTGGCCTTGGGCAGCATTTACGCGCTCGTGGCCGTGGGCTTCAACATCACGTTCAACACGACCAAGACCTTGAACTTCGGGCAGGGCGAATTCCTGGTGGCCGGGGCCTTCGTCGCAGTGTCAGTGTTGTTGCTTCTAGTGGGTAAGCAGATGACCGATGCGCTTCTACCTGCAGATGTGACATTGGCACGCTACCTGCTCAGCCTGGTGGCGACCATGGCGGTGTTGGCACTTCTGGGCGTCGTGCTGTACTACGCCGCGGTGCGGCCCTTCGTCGGACAAGGTGGGATGGCGTGGGTGATGAGCACCATTGGCTTTGGCATCATCATCCAGAACACTGCGCTGGCGATCTGGGGACCGTCCCCGTTGGTCATGCCGTCACCCCTGGGCAATGACGTGATTCGTATCGGCGGCGCAGGCGTGCTGCCGCAGGAGGTGCTGGTGCTCGTTGCAAGTCTGGCCGTGCTGTTGACGCTGGACTGGGTGATGCGCCGCACGCGACTGGGCAAGGCCGTGCGCGCCGTGGCGCAAAGCGGCAATGCCGCTACGCTGATGGGCATCAATGTGAATGCCATCGTCGTGCTGGCTTTCGTCGTCAGTTCCAGCCTTGCCGGGCTGGCGGGGCTGTTGATCGCACCCATCACCACTGCCTCGGTCTTCATGGGCATGACGCTGGCACTCAAGGCATTCTCGTCGGCCATCCTGGGTGGGCTCACTAGTCCCCGCGGCTGCATGCTGGGCGGAATACTGCTCGGTGTAATCGAGGCGTTGGTTGGTCTGTGGCATGCGGAGCTGCGCGAGATCAGCATGTTCCTGCTCATCATCGTCGTACTCGTGGTGCGCCCGCAGGGGCTGTTGGGCCAGCGCATTGTGGAGAAGGTATGACGGGCGAGCGGAAGCACTACATAGGGTTGACCCTTTTCGTCGCACTGGCGGCGGTGGTACCGCTGTCCACGGACAACGATTTCTATCTGCGGGTGCTGTTCCTCATTGGGGTCAACTACATCGCCGCCGCCGGCATGAACGTGCTGGTGGGTTACACCGGACAGAAGTCGCTGGGCCATGCGGGACTGTTCGCGGTAGGCGCATACACGACGGCGCTGCTGACCACGCGCTGGGGGTGGAACCCCTGGCCTGCCTTTGCCGCAGCGGGCGTGATGGCCGGGCTGTTCGGCATCGTTATCGCGCTGCCAGCTCTGCGGGTCAAGGGGCCAGCCCTGGCCATGGTCACCATCGGTTTCGGCATCGTGGTGGAGAAGATCGTCTCGGAATGGCAGGACGTGTTCGCCGGCCAGCAAGGTATTTACGGCGTGCTGCCGTTGTCGCTGGGCGGTGCCATGTTCAGCTCCAAGCACTGGGTGTGGTTCGTGCTGCTGCTGGGTGTGACTCTGCACGTCATGCTGCGCCTGCTGCTGCGCGGGCGGTTCGGGCGGGCCTTCATGGCGGTCAACACGGCAGAGGTGGCGGCCGAGAGCGTGGGCATCAGCGTTTACCGTTTCAAAGTATTGGCCTTTGTGATCAGCGCCGTGACCTGCGGTTTGGCTGGTGCGCTGATTGCGCAGCAGAACCAGTACATTAACTCCGACTTCATCACCTTCAACCTGTCGGTCTTCATCTTGCTGATGGTGCTGTTCGGTGGGCCATCGATCTACGGTCCCCTGCTGGGTGCAGTCGTACTGACATTGCTGGATGCGTTCCTGTCGCGCTGGCCGAGTGTCCAGCACTTTACCTACGGCGCATTGCTGCTGTTTGCTCTCTACGCCATGCCTGATGGGTTGGCGGGGTTCTTGAGGAAGATATCCCGCAAATGGGCACCCAGTCTGCTGTCGCCTGAGCCACTGCCTGGACAACTCGCTCCCTGGCGCCCGCGAGGGCAAGGTAATGGCGAAGAGATGCTGCTGGAGGCTGAAGGGCTATACAAGGCCTATGGCGGTGTGGTGCCCACGAATAATGTGGACATTCGTATCCGCGCCGGCCATGTGCATTCCCTGATTGGGCCCAACGGAGCCGGGAAGACCACCCTGCTGAATATTCTGTCGGGTATCGTGCCGCCCGATCGCGGCAAAATCCGATTCGGGGGGGGTGACGTCACGGGCTTGCCACCCCACCGCATTGCGCGTGCGGGCCTGGGCCGAACATTCCAGAATCTCAAGCTGTTCACTGGCATGTCGGTGCTCGACAACGTCAAGCTCGGCCTGCACGCGAACATTCCCACGGGCTTCTTCGGCAGCCTGGTGGGCAGCGGTGGTCAGGCTGAAAAGGCTGCCCGCGACGAGGCGCTGCAGATCTTGGATGCGCTGGGCCTGCGTGACAAGGCGCAGGAGATCGCCGGCAGCCTGCCCTACGGTGTACAGCGCCGCCTGGAACTAGCACGCGCGCTGGCGACACACCCTCGCTTGCTATTGCTGGACGAGCCCGCTGCCGGCCTGAATCCGCAGGAGACGCAGGAGCTGGTGCAGGTGATCCTGCGCATCCGCGACATGGGCATCACCGTGCTGCTGATCGAACACCACATGGACTTGGTGATGGCCGTTTCCGACCACGTCATCGTGCTGGACTATGGGCAGAAGATTGCCGAGGGAACGCCCGAACAGGTGCAGAACGATCCGCGAGTGATTGCGGCCTATCTGGGGGCAGAGGACACCATGGAACAAGAGGATGAAGAAGGTGGTGTCTATGTCCCATGAGCTGCTGCGAATTGAAGATCTGCATGTTTACTACGGTGCCGTGCAGGCGCTCAAGGGCGTCTCTCTGCATGTGCAGGCGGGCGAGGTAGTCACCATCATCGGCGGCAATGGGGCGGGCAAGACCACGCTCATGCGCTGCATCTCTGGATTGGAGCCAGCAGCAGGCGGCCGCGTGCTGTTTCAGGGCAAAGACCTCGCAGGCATCCCTGGTCACAAGCGTGTGGCACTAGGCATTGCGCAGTCTCCCGAAGGTCGGCAGGTGTTTGCCGATCAAACTGTGCGCGACAACCTCGTGCTAGGCGCTTATCACCGCCGCGCCAGCGCCGCGGAGATCGAAGCGGACATCCAGGCCCAGTTCGAGCGCTTTCCTCGCCTGGGTGAGCGCCAGCAGCAAATGGCGGGAACGATGTCGGGGGGCGAGCAGCAAATGCTGGCAATTGCGCGCGCCCTGATGGCCCGTCCCCAGTTGTTGTTGCTGGACGAACCCTCGTTGGGCTTGGCACCTCTGATCGTGAAAGAGATCTTTGACACCATCCGCAGCCTGCGCACCCAGGGCGTCACCATCTTGCTGGTGGAGCAGATGGCCAACCAGGCGCTGGCCGTGGCAGACCGGGGATACGTGCTGGAGACCGGGTGCATCACCCTTCAGGGACCGGGCGCAGCACTGCGCCGCGACCCCAAGGTCCGTGCCGCCTACCTGGGAGGACACTGAAAAATGCCAAGCAACACCCCCGGTGGCCACGTCGCCCATCACTGACATGCGTTACCCAGAGAGCTTCGATTACGTGGTGGTCGGTGGCGGAACGGCCGGTGCCATCGTGGCCAGCCGGCTGGCGGAAGACCCTTCCGTTACGGTATGCCTTCTGGAAGCTGGGCCACCGGATCGTCACCCCTTCCTGCATATGCCGGCCGGGTTCATTAAGATGCTGTTCAACCCCGGCTACACCTGGACGTTCAGTTCCGAGCCGCACGAGCGCACGCTGGGCCGCCGCATCCCGCTGCCCCAGGGCCGCACACTGGGCGGCTCCAGCGCGATCAACGGTCTGATCTACAACCGGGGGCAGGTCCAGGACTATGACGGTTGGGCCGCGCTCGGCAACCTGGGGTGGACATTCGCCGATGTGCTGCCCTACTTCCAGCGCAGCGAGCGCTGGTTGGGGCAAAGCGGTAGCCCGCTGCGTGGCCGCAACGGGGCCGTGGCGGTCACGCCGATCGACTGGTCCCATCCCATATGCGAGGCATTCTTGGAGGGCGCAGCCGAATTGGGGCTGCCCCGCAATCCCGACTACAACGCCGAAGCCCAAGCGGGGGTGGGCTACTTCCAGCGCACCATCCACCGTGGCTGGCGCGTGAGCACCGCGCGTGCCTACCTGCGCGCACAGGGGCGTCGCCCGAATCTCATCGTGCGCACCCATGCCCAGGCCACGCGCATCCTCTTTGAAGGGCGCCGTGCAACGGGGGTGGAGTACATGGCCGACCAGCAGGCGGGCCGCAGCACCGTCGGCGCGCGCAGCGAGGTGGTGGTGTGCGCAGGAGCCATCAATACGCCCAAGCTGCTGCAGCTCTCGGGGATCGGCCCTGGGGCCTCTTTGCAGGCCTTAGGCCTGCCTGTGTTACAGCCTAGTGATGGCGTGGGCGCCCACCTGAAGGACCATTTCTCGGTGCGCGTGGTGGCCCGCGTGCGTCAAGGTTCGGCAACCACCATCAATGAGCTGGCGCGCGCACCGCGCCTCTGGGGGCAAGCAGCGCGCTGGCTGACGGGTCAGCCCAATATCCTGGCGCTAAGTCCATCGCTCGTGCATTTCTTCTGGAACTCTGGCGTTGGCACAGGCGAGCGGCCCGATCTGCAGGGCGTGTTCACGCCCGCGAGCTACCGCGAGGGCTATGTAGGGCAGCTCGATACTTACCCCGGCATGACCTGTGGGGTCTGGGCCCACCGGCCTCGCAGCGAAGGCGAGGTGCGCCTGAGCAGCCCGGACCCGCTCGCGGCACCACTGGTGTACCCGAACTATCTCGAGCACGAGGATGATGTACGCGTGCTCACGCAAGGGGTGCGGCTCGCCCGCCGGCTGCTGCAAACCCAGGCCCTGGCCCCGTTCTACGAAACGGAGGCGATGCCAGGCCCCGGCGCCCAGGACGACAACGCCATCCTGGAGTTCATTCGGCGCTTTGGCGTCTCGTCCTACCACCTGTGCGGCACGGCACGCATGGGTCCATCGGCTGACACAGGAGCGGTTGTGGATGCCCAATTATGCGTGCACGGTCTGCAAGGGTTGAGGGTGGCCGACTCTTCGGTCATGCCCGCCATTCCATCCGCCAACATCTGCGCTGCCACCATGATGATCGGCGAGCGGGCCGCGGACCTGATCCGTGGCCGCTCGGCCCAGGCGCAGCCACACCATCCGCAATGAGGAACCTCGAATGATCGAGCTGCCCGAAGAGGCCACCATCGGCTCCATCCTGGCACAGGCTGCCTCCACGTACCCTGAGCGCCCGCTGCTGGCAGCCCCTCCCAACCCTGGCCGCAGCTATGACCCGTGTGGGCGATCGCTGAGCTACGCCGAAGTGCATGCCGCCGTTCAGTCGCTCATGAGCCGTTACCGCGAGGCCGGTTACGGCATGGGGCACCGCGTTGCACTGCTGCTGGAGAACCGGCTGGAGCACATGCTGCACAAGCTGGCGCTGAACGCCTTGGGCATCTGCTGCGTCCCCGTCAATCCAGACTACCGGCCCCGCGAACTGGCATACCTCATTGACCATTCCCGCGTTGACCTTGCCGTGGTGCTGGCCGCGCGCCGGGCCGATTGGGATGCAGCCTCCCGCGAGGCCGCATGGCGACCACCGTGCACGGTGTTCGAGGAATTCGCTGCAACCTTGGCTCCCGCCTGCATGCCGGCTACAGCATGGGAGCCCGTGAGCGACACCCCTGCGAGCATCCTTTACACCTCTGGCACCACTGGCCGGCCCAAAGGCTGCGTCCTCTCCCACCGCTACGAGTTGGCCGCAGGCGTCTACTACGCGACGCGCGGCGGGTTGGTGGACTTTCGCCCCGAAGGGGAGCGCATCTACAACCCGCTGCCCCTCTTCCATGTCAACTCGTCCATCCTGTCGTTCTATGCCGCGCTGCTTACCGGCAGTTGCCAGATCCAGACCGACCGTTTCCAACCGACGCGCTGGTGGTCCGAGGTGCGTGCCACGCAGGCCACGGTTGTGCACTACCTCGGCGTGATAGTGCAGATGCTGTGTGCGCAGTCCCCCACCCCGGACGACCGCAACCACTGCGTACGCTTCGGCATGGGCGCGGGAGTAGAACCTCAACTGCACCAGGTGTTCGAGGAGCGTTTCGGGTTTCCGCTGCTGGAGCTGTGGGGTATGACCGAAAACGTCCGCATCCTGGTAGACAACGTGCCGCCACGGCAGGTAGGCACGCGGGCTTTCGGCCGTGCTACGCCAGGGATAGAGGTGCGTGTCGTGGACGATACTGATCGAGACTTGCCCGACGGAACGGCGGGCGAAATGCTCATCCGCCACTCCGCAGCAACGCCGCGCAAGGATTTCTTCTCGGGTTACCTCGACGACGAGGCCGCCACCGAGGCCGCCTGGCGGGGCGGGTGGTTCCATACAGGCGATGTGGTGGTGCGCGATGCCTCCGGCATGCTGCATTTCGTCGAGCGGCGCAAGAACATCATCCGCCGCTCGGGGGAGAACATCGCCGCCGCAGAAGTGGAGGCTTGGCTGTTGACGCATCCCGCGGTGGAAATGACCGCCGTCTTAGCCGTGCCGGACGAGGTGCGCGAAGAAGAGGTGCTAGCCTGCATCGTGCTCAAGCCGGACGTTGCGTCCAACCTAAGCGAGCCTGGAGCGGAAGCGGCGTTGCTGCGCTCCCTGTTCGACCACTGCAGCGCGGGCTTGGCCTACTTCAAGGCACCCGGATGGATGTGGTTCACTGCGCAGATACCGACGACGGGCACCCAAAAGATTCAAAAGCACGCCATCTTCGGGAGCAATGGCGATCCGCGCAGCATGACGGGCATGCACGACTTGCGTGCATGGAAGAAGCGCGCAAGCGGCACTGCGGCCGCGCCGGGCATCCGCCACCCCTGAATCCCGCAGGCCCGCACCATGCTTTGCGCGCCATCCTGCCCACGGCCCTGTAGCCCCGCGGCAACTGCACGAGGCTCAGCGCCGCAGTTGGTCGAAGGCCTGGCGAAACCGCGGGTCCAGAACAGCATGGGGATTGCAACGCGACCAGGGCGAAGGCACCTGGCTGTTTACGCTGAAGATGTTGCCAGGCGCCATCACGATGTTCTTGGCCAGCATGGTCTGGGCCAGCGCTTGCGCATCGGGGAATTCGGGCCAGCGTGCCCAGATGAAAAGGGAGTGCTGCGGGCGCACGAACACCCGGGCCCCCATGGTGTCGAGCAGGTCATAGGCCTGTTGCGTGGCTTCGGCCAGCTTTTCACGCAGTTGCTCCAGATGCCGCGCGTGGTGGCGCTCCGCCAGCAGGGTGTCCACCGTGCGCTCGGCGTACTCAGAGCTGCTGACACCCGTGAGGATCTTGAGGTTGGCCAGGTCGTTGGCCAGATCCGGGCTGCAGGCCACGAAGCCAACGCGCAATGCGGCCGAGAGGGACTTAGAGAAACTACCCACGTAGAGCGTGCGCTCCAACTGGTCCAAGGCCGAGAGGCGCGGCGCCTTAGCACTGCGGAAATCGCTGAGCGCATCGTTTTCCACAAGCAGCAGGTTGTGCTGTTCGGCAAGACGCAGCATCGCCTTTGCCTTGGCGCGCGACAGGTCCGAGCCGGTAGGGTTGTGGGCCAGCGACTGCGTGAAGAAGACGCGTGGCCGCAGCGCCTTGAGCAAGCGTTCCAGCGCCTGCAGGTCGGGACCGTCCGTCAGCCGTGGAACCCCCACGGTTCGCGCGCCAACGAGGTGAAGCTTGCCCAGCAGTGGGTAGTAGCCTGGGTCGTCAATCAGCACCACCGCGCCAGGTGGAACGAAGTAGCGCACGATCAGGTCCATCGCCTCGTTGGCCCCGTGGGTAAGCACTATCTGCTGCGGACTGGCGTCCAAACCCAAATGGGCCAGATGTCGCACCAGGCGGTGGCGCAGCGGCGCATAGCCCAAGCGGTCTCCGTAGCGAAACAGCGTTCCCAAGCCACCACGTGCCACTTTGTGGTGGATACGGTCCAACCGGGCGCCGGCCAACCACTCCGAGGGGGGAAAGGCATCACCCACGGTCAATTGTCCCGGCTCGTTGCGCAGCTGCATGCGCATGAGCCAGACGATGTCCATGGCGCGATGCAGCGAACTGTTGTCTTCTGCCGCACCTCCCGCCGCCAGACCCTCCTTGACAAAAAAACCCGAGCCGCGCCGCGGTTCAACAAGGCCGCGCGATACCAGCAGCTCGAACGCAGAGATCACCGTGTTCTTGCCGTAGCTGCGCAGCGCTGCGATCTCGCGCAGAGATGGGAGCTTTTCGCCTGCTTTGTATACGCCCTCGTGGATCTGCCGCTCGAGCGATTCGGCCAACGCGGCAAACAGCGGAGGCGAGGTAGAGACCGTTGCACGAACCTTCATGCGCAAGAACTGTACCTGCGATTTCCCTGTCTTCGCTGGCATTCCCTTCACCAACGCACTTTTTACACGCCATGAACCCCATCGACTCCCGCTTGCCCCAATTCCGCTCCCTGACGCCGCAGCAGCGTCTTCAGCACATCGTTGCCGCTGCTGGATTAAATCCCGACGAGGCAGCCTTGCTAAACAACAGCGGAGCCTTGGATCGCCAACTTGCGGACGGGATGATCGAAAACGTCATAGGAACCTTCGAGCTACCCTTGGGCGTCGCGGGGTACTTCAAGCTAAATGGCCGGGATATGCTCATTCCCATGGCGGTGGAAGAGCCCTCTGTTGTGGCGGCCGCGTCGTTCATGGCTAAGCTCGTACGCGAGTGTGGAGGCTTCGAGACATCCAGTACTCCGCCATTGATGCGTGCGCAGGTCCAGGTCCTGGGCCTCACGGATCCGCATGGTGCCCGCCAGACGCTCTTGCGCCGCAGCCGTGAGATCATCGACCTCGCCAACCAGCGCGACAAAGTGCTCATTGGCCTGGGCGGTGGGTGCCGCGACATTGAGGTGCATGTGCTGGAGGACACGCGGCGCGGCCCCATGGTGGTTATGCACCTGATCGTGGATGTCCGCGATGCCATGGGAGCAAACACCGTCAACACGATGGCGGAGTCCGTTTCGCCGCTCGTCGAGGAAATCACCGGCGGCCAGGTGCGACTGCGCATCTTGTCCAACCTCGCGGATTTACGTCTGTCCCGCGCCCGCGTGGCCCTGTCTCCGCAAGTGCTCACTACAGCTGAGTACGAAGGTCAGGACGTCATCGAACGGATCCTGGATGCCTACGAGTTCGCCGCCGTGGATCCCTATCGCGCCGCTACCCACAATAAGGGGATCATGAACGGCATCGACCCCGTGATCGTCGCCACAGGCAATGACTGGCGGGCCGTCGAGGCTGGCGCCCATGCTTGGGCCTGCCGAAAGGGACATTACGGATCGCTCACCCGCTGGGAAAAAGACGCGCGCGGCTGGCTCGTGGGGAGCCTGGAGATGCCCATGCCTGTGGGACTGGTCGGCGGAGCCACGAAGACCCATCCCCTGTCGCGGATAGCTCTGAAGATCATGGGAGTACAGACCGCGCAGGAGCTTGGCGAGGCGGCCGTGGCCGTGGGATTGGCCCAGAACCTCGCCGCCCTGCGCGCCCTGGCCACTGAGGGCATTCAGCGAGGGCATATGGCGTTACACGCACGCAATATAGCCATCATGTCGGGTGCGACTGGATCAGAAATTGATCGAGTCGCACGGGCGATGGGGCAAGAAAAAGATGTGCGTGTGGATCGGGCTCACGCGTTGCTCAAAGATTTACGCGGGCATTTCTCTGACGAGTGACCAAGCCCCGTTCCCACGTACACCAAGTTAGGGCTGAACAAGTCCTTCGCGTGCCGCGCATCCCTGTTTTGGGTGGTCTCCGGCGTTGCAAACGCTCGCAATAGCGGTGGCTATTGCTTCGCTTTGCGCCTTGCAACCCACCCCAAACCAGGGCGCGCGCCATCGCGGGGACTTATTCAGCGTCGCCTCAGAGCGGCTAACAATACGGTGCGAGATGGCGAATGCAGATGACGCAGCAAGCAAGAGAAAGCAATGCGAGGGGCGGTGCGGTGGGCTTGTCAGATGCCAAAGCCTGTTCCTCCCTTGAGCTTCACGTTGCCAAATTATCTTCAGTACGTTTTGACGGCCAGCCGCATGCTGTCGGCGATCTTCTTGGCTCGGGCTACTTCATCGCTCGCCTCGAGACTCTGCAACTGCTCGCGTAGAAAAGCGAGGCGTTCTTGTGCTTTGAGGGCCACATTCTCCGGAGTTCTTCCACGTCGGCGACCGCGGGCGGGGGCTGCAGGCGTAGATGCCCAGTTGTGAAACAAGCCTAACTCATGGAGGTCCAATTCCAGCGAGTTCACCACCTCCGCTATTTCGGTCGAGGATTGCGCGTTGTGACTCATGGCGGTGTACAGCTTTCGGAAGGTGGCGTTAAGCTCTTTCAGTAGATTGGCACGCGCGTCCACAGGCTGATCCAACGTCCGCAGAAATGACTTGAGCGACTGGCGGCGGTACTTGACCTGGATGCCCAGGGCGGAGCTGTACGCACACAGTCCCTCAAAATCGATGCCAGCGTTGTCTAAAGTACTGCGGAACTGCTCCAATACTTCAACCAATGAATCCTCTGGGCGAAGGTCCGCCTTGTTTAGCACAACGTAGAGCTGTCGCCCATCGCTCTGCTGTTCCAGAAGGAAGTCCAAATCGGCAGCTGGAATCTCGCCATTACTGTCTGCACCAATCAGCCAGATCAGTGCCTGTGCCTGTGAGATGAACTCTCGTGCCTTGCTCAGATCATCGCTTGTATGCGCCCCCTCTGACTGAGCAGCGTCGTAACCGGGCAGATCGATGAAGGTGAGATGCTTCAACCCCCTCAGTGGTGTTTCGATGGCCACAAACGGCAAAATCTCGCGAAGGTTGAAGCCGAACCCATGCACAAACGCATGGGAGAGCCGGCTGTAGAAATCTGGGGCAATGTCGATCACGCCACCTTTGTAGGTATGACCGCGGATCGCGCTGCCGGCGCCAGACACCACATAGGTGGGAATGGATGTGACCGGCTCGATGCCGACGGGCAGACTGACCTGCCGATCCTCGATGAAGCTCGTGATGAAAGACGACTTGCCGCTGCTGAAGCCGCCAGCCACAGCCACAACGGTCTTGCCATGCAAGGCAGGGGAGCTTCCAAGCAAATCCAGCTTGTCCGCCACGCCCTGTAGCCTGAACAGCACCTCGGCCGTGACAGCGCTGGACACCTCGGCTCCACTCAGGAGTGCGCGGACGTCCTGCTCCAACAGCCGGCGGAATTCGTGTACTCCTGCGTTCTGTGCTGGCTCGACCGAGAGGATTTGCGCTACAAACGCCGCACGGTCCGCCAATTCATCGTGGGGCACGGGCTCCCAGGAGCGCAATTCTTGATCCCAGCCCTCCATGTCTTTGTCCGTTTGGTTCATTTCAACCTTTGTTGAAGATAGTCCATTCCTTCTTGTCGCATCTGTGCGAGCAAACGACGTGCCGCTGCCTGATCGACACCGCCCGACAAGCCACTTTGCAGTTGACTCAGCCGCTCGTTTGCGTCCTTTTGAAGGCACGCCAAGCGAGCGCTGTCTTCTGATTGCGTTTCTGTGTGGCTTTTGACCTCCGCCACGCCGGAGACAGGATTGACATAGGCTTCCAGTTCGGCTTCTTGATCGTTCCTTGGCTTGTCCTCAGTTGGGAGATGACTGAGCAATTCCTGGAAGTCCAAGCGCAACGAATGAAGCGTGTCTGCCATTGAGGCCCGCTTGGAACAGGTGCTTTCAACCGCCAATTCAAGCTGATCCATCAACTCATCAAACTGCCGGAGAACACGGGCCACCGGCTTGCCGGGCCGATCCCATCGCTCCAGGGTTTCGAACAGACTTTGCTGCTGAAACTGCAGCTCTTCCCCCAGTTCGGAGCTGTAAGCACTGAGGCCGACATACTGAATCTGCGCCTGCTTCAGTAAGACGTGCAGTTGTTCAAGCACCTCGGTCACCTGTTCGGGTGCTCGCAAATCTGCCTTGTTCAATACCACGTGAAGTGGTCGCTCGCCCGTGGAGAGCTTGTCCAGGAGCGCCAAATCCGTGTCTGGCAAAGTGCCATTGCTGTCTAGGCCGACTACCCAGACGATGGCATCCGCCCCCTCAATGAAGTCCGTTGCGGTGAGCCCATCGGTTGCGGTGCAGGCACCTTCTGAAGCGGCGGCGTCATAGCCCGGTAGATCAACGAACGCAAGATGGTTCAAGCCGCGCAGCGTGGTCTCGACCGTCACGTACGGCAAGATGTCTCGCAGGTTGAAGCCCAGCGAATGCACGAAATCGTGGGACAAGCCCTTGTAAAGCTCGCCCGAAATCGAAATTTCGCCTCCTCGGTACGTGTGGCCGCGGATGTCCCCGCTGTTCCCAGCCATCACGTAGGTCGGGATGGAGGTGACTGGTTGAATGCCGATGGGAAGCTCGACAGCTCGATCTTGGATGAAGCTCGTGATGAACGACGACTTGCCACTGCTGAAGCCGCCCGCCACAGCTACCACGAACTTGTCTCGCAACTGCGGCGTGTCTTCGAGCACTGCGACGGCCGCCTCAAGCTCTCTGGCCCGCCCAAGGGCACGCGCCACCTCCTCGGCCGGCAAATGAGACTCACCAAGGGCGGGAGCAAGGCGCGTTCCCAGCCAGTCCAAAAACGATGGCAAGGAAGTTACGTGATCGGCCAGATTGCTCCGCGGGTCATGATCGAGGTGGCAGGCGTCGGTCGCCCTGGGTGGAGCACTGAGTATCCAGCGCACCAACTCTTCTCGCTCTAGTAGCGCAGAAATCTTGGTGACAAGGGGCGCGTCTTCGCCAGTCGCATGCTCGGGCGTAAGTCCAAGCAGGCCTGCCATGACATGGAACTGCTGCATTACAGCCTGGTGCGCTGAAACCAGCCTATCGTGCCGGCCGATCAAGGTCTCATGGTGTAGAGACAGTGCCTTGTTCTCCTGGAACAAGCTTTCTCGATTCGCTGTTTCCTGTTGCAGCCATTCCTGATGCTGACGGAGATCGAGCAGGAGTTTTTGGTGAGCTTCACGCAGATTCGCCAGCGCGGCCTGCTGTACCTTGCTTTCATCGATGGCTTCGCACAATTGGCGCTGGCTTTCGGATGCGTTGTGCTCTAGAGCGGCATGTGCAATCAGCAGGGACCGATGCTTGGCTTGCTGCTGTTCCAGCGCGCTGCCTTGCTGGGCATGCATCTGCGTCAGTACTTGGTGTCGCGCCTCCAGTTCAGAATGAGCCGTCTGCAGGGTTGCGAGGTTTCGCACGGTGGCGCCGAGCTCATCGCACAGGGCCTGGGCATCGCCCTGCACGGCGGCGTGCGCGGCCGTCAGGGCGGCATGAGCGTCGGTACGCGCCCGCAACCGCTCACCCAGCTCGCCATGATCGGCTTGCAGCTGAAGCAAAGCGGCCTTGTGGCGTTCAAGGTCAACAGTCAGTGCTGCCTGCTCTTGGACGAGCCGCGCGGTCTGCTGGTCGGTGGCGCGGATCCCCTGCCGCGCCTCGTGTACCCATTTTCTGCGGCGCAGCACCCAGAATCGGCCCAATTGCTCCAGCGCGGGCAGCAGTTGCCGTTCCAAGGTGTCAGGCGCCATGTTGAAGTTCTTTGAGATCAGCCATGAGCGCGTCGTAGCGCTTCAGGGTGGCGGTCCTTTCCTTGATATGCGACTTCAGGGACTGGATCTGCTCTTCATAGTGACCGAACAGCGCAGCGCCCACATCCACATCCTTAAGTCTATTTTCGTAGGCCAATGCGAGGTTCCGGCCGGAAAGGCTGGCGGCCTTCTGGAGTTCGAGGAGATAGTTCTGGGCTGCTTGATCAAAGCATTCCGCCGCGGACCCCTTCAAGGTGCCGCTGCGCGTCAGATCATCGGGCAGCGCCGGCAGCTGCGGGTCGTCAAAGCTGCGTAGCTCGCCAATGGCGGTCAGACAGGCCTGCTCCAAGGCGATGCCGTCGATGTCTCGGTCTGCCAGCACCTGTGTTTCACGTAAGCGGCCCATTACGGAGCGCACCAGTGATTGGCGCAGTTTGGTCCGCTGCACTGTGACTGCCTCCTGCTGTGCACGTTCTAGGTTCAGATGGAGGCTCTCCAAGGCGTTCCGCACGGTGCCGGCCTTGATCGTCTGGACGGTTTGGGTTCGGGTTTCCTGGCCGCCGCCCCACAAATTGCGAGCGATCCAGGCCCCTACGCCGTCAGAGTCAACAGTATAGGATTCCACCCCCGTGCCACGCGCACCCTCGGCAGCTCGGCGGGCCTTGCCGAAGACCGCATCGGCCGCCGCCGCCAAGGCGGCTTCCAGGGCGGCCGTGCTGTCGTCCGCAGCGTTCTGAACGGCTAGGTTGACGACGCTGGTTCCTCGCGTTTTCGCTGATTGCAGGGCCTTCAATTGGTCTTCCAGCCCCTCTCCCGTGGCTGCCTCCGCCGTGGCGCGGTTGTGGCCCAGAATCTCCAAGGAATTGGTCAGGCTTTGGGCGAGAACCTGTCCTCGGTCTTGGACAAAGTCCTGGACCGACGAGGCCTGGATCGATTCCTTTCGTTCCCGAACGTGTTCCAGGAGACCCCTCGTCTTGGCTATGCCTGCCAAGGACGTCAGGTGTTCACGCGACGCTTCAGGTGTACCAAAGGCCGCAGGGTAGAGCTTGCCCAGCATTTGCTGAATGTGACGTGTATTGGTGTCCCACTCGCCTTTCGGCTGCACCAACAGCGCATGGGACACGCTGGAGGTCACTACCAGGCGGTCCTGCAAGCCAGAAAGCAACTGCGCCACGCCGGGATTACTTCCTCGCTGAGCGGCGAGGATTTGCCGGGCCTGCTTGGTCAAGATTTGCTGCACATCCGCAAGAGCTTCTGGCAATTGCCCACCAAACTTGCGTTGCACGCTGCCGAACAGCTGGTTGTCCACTTGGCTGGCAACCAGAAATACTTCCCGGACGCCTTCTTTCTTGCCGAGTCGATCCATCAGCTCTAGGTCTTGTGCATTCAGGAACTGGCCTGCGGGGCTGACGACAAACACGGCGTCGCAACGATGCAACTCGCGGTAAGTCCGTGTTTCCCTCGATGGAATCGGGTCATTGATCCCCGGGGTGTCCACCACCTCCAAATCCTTCAGACCTGGCAAGGGCAGGTACAGCCGCAGGCAATTGGTGAACGGAGTGAACCGACCGTTGGCACCGACATAGTCGGCTAGGCGTTCGCGCAGTGCTTCGATAGAGTCGGCCTCTAGTTGAATCGTCTCGCCGTGGCCCCACTGGACAGGCATGCCGCCCGCTTGCAGGATGCGGTCATGCATGTCCTTGGCGGCGCCGAGCAGTGGATCCTGGTCCAGTTCCCGGCGAACAGCCTGTTGAAGGCGTTCCGGGTCCATCGGCGGCGCGGGGCGTCCTCCGAATGTGGGCGGGCGCGCATTCTGCTGGGCTAGCCGGGCTTCGAGACGGGCCTTCAGTTCCCGCTCGTACTCGGCCGCCAGCCGGGCCATCTCCGCGAGATCTTTTTGCTCGAATGGCTCGACTTCTGCTCGCGGCAACTCGCCGTAGGCCAACACCGTCAGTGATGCCGTCATCGGTGTTGCGGCCTTGGGTAGAACGTCCTTTCCGTCAAAGAGCAGTGCATTCAGCAACGAAGACTTGCCGGCCTTGACTCGGCCAATGATGCCCACGCGCAGTTGGCGGCCTTCACGGGCTTTTTCCGCGATGGCAGATTGAAGCGCGTCGGCGTTCAGCCAGTTGCTCTCCTGTATCTTGCCGCGAAGGCCTCGGGTCAGATCAGGGTGCTGGTCCAGCACTTCATCGAACCGCGACAAGCGGTCCATCAATCGAGCTACTTGCTTGTCCAGTGTTTTGCTTGTGATCATGGAAAGCTTCATTGCGTGAGTCAGAGCACCTGATGTGCACGGGCCAGCGCCTGTACTTCGGTGCGCAGCGCCAAAACTGCCGCATGCATCCCATCCTTGTTGGCCGCTTGCATGTGCTTCTTTGCCTGCTGCAAAACATTCTGCTGTGCTTGCAGTTGTTGTTCGAATGCATCGGCCACAGCTGCAACGGCCTGATCGTTGGCGTTCGCCAGGAACGTGGCGACTTCGGGACGAAGGCCCCGGAGTACATCAGGGATCAGTTCTTCGCGGATGGCCTTTTTGGCCTGTTCGAGCCTTTGCCCCTCTCCGACCTGGCCAAGCAAGTGCTCCAGCAGCGATGGGAGAATCAGCGCAGCGATTTTCAAAATCGGATGCGGGAGCATCTTGCCTACTACCGCCGCACCGCCCAACCAACGAGCCGCCATGCCGAGAGTCTTTCCTGAGCTGCTTCCAAGTGAGGACAACAGCAACGGCAACAGATCTTCCTGCAAACCCTTCAACACGGTGCCGGCCCAACCTTCAGTAATCTGAATTTCGCTGCGCAGGCCGCTCGCATATGCTTGCGTAAATTGACTTACCACCTCTGCGGAAAGATGATCAGTGGCCTGCTTGAGTTCCAAAATGAGGCTGGCCCGGATTTCGTCGGAGACCACTCGTCCGAGTTCGTCCTGACTTCGCAGTGCCGCGCGAGCCATGTCGTCGACGGCCAGGTGCAAGGCATTGGAAACGCCCAGTAGCACATCGTCCACAGCACTGGCCAGATCCGCAGATCGGGCGGCACTTAATTGGGCATTGCGCTGCGTCTCAAGCTCGCGAAGGGCATCTTCCAATTCCGATACAGTCCTTTCATTCTCGGCGTGGTCCCGCTTGAGGGCATCCATGGCTGTCTGCAAAACTGCTTCCAACGTCTGATAGAACTGCTGCAGCGGTGCACGGAAGAGGTTGCTCACCAATTTGTCGGGGTGAATGGTTGACAACATCGCCTGGACCGAACTGACGTCCTGTTGACTTACTATGCAGACGGCGGGCTCCAGCCCCACTTCAGACAATTGCTCCCCAATGTAGGTCCGTATCGCCTCGACTTCTTGCTGGGGCCGCAGATCAGCCTTGTTGACGCAGACGGAGAACGTTCGACCAATCGTCACGACCTCTTCGATACGACGCATTGACTGGGTATGCAATGCCCCTTCCTCGACGCTCACCACGAAAAGGTAGTGGGCTCCCTGGCCGATGTAGTGGGCGATGGCCCGGTTGTGGACATCCAGCGGCGAATTAAAGCCCGGCATGTCCACCAGGACCAGGGGTTGCAGTGCCTTGAGCGCCGGGCGCTCGGCATACAACCTCACCAGTTCAATTTCTTGTGCGCGAGACGGCAGGCTTGGCAGCGCCCCCAAAGGGAATTCTTGGGTTTGACCATCCAAAAACACCACTTCCAGACGCTCCCGGTTGTCATACCGAAGCTCTGTCGGCATAGCGGTTTCGGGGGTGATGGCTACGGGCAGCAATTCCGCGCCCACCAAGGCGTTGAGCAGCGAGGACTTGCCTGCGCTGAACGCACCGACGACTGGAACCAGCAACTCGCACTGCCGGATGGCAGACTGCAAACCAGCTATCTCCGGCAGAACGCGGCCTGCTTCTCCGAGCAGGATCGGCAAATCGTTCCCGGCTTTCTTCAGCACGCGCTCGATGGCGGCCAGAAAGTCCAAGTAGTTCTGTTGTGCTTTCGTCATGTTGGATCCCTTCTCCTTTAAATAAAGCTTGTTACGGGTCGGCCGCACCGACCGCATTCGAAAAAATTGAGTACGGAGTCCAGAGGCGCCGACACCCGTTGACCTCTCTCTTGCCGGCTTGTCTCTCCCCACCGGGCACTAGCTATGTTGGGCTCGTCACGGTGCACTGGGGCGACGATGGTCCGCGCATGTGAGTGGGTCCTGAGCCGGATGACGAAGATTCGTTCGAAGCTCGGTTTTCATATTTTTATCTTTCTTTGTTGCAATTTTTTACCATAGTCGTACCGCCTCGACGGCTGTGCGAACTTCACTGGAGGGGTTGTGTGTCGCCGAAGGCCGTCACATCTGATGGCAGTGCTGTGGGTTTCTGGCCAGTTCATGGCCTGACGACTTTCCCGTTTTCCGTCACCTGCCCATTCGAGAACGTGTACACCACCTTCGTCATCGCGGCCTTCTTCTGCGCAGCCGGCGGCTCGAACGGTCCCAGGAAGGCGGTCATTGCGACCGTGATATGGGCGTGGTCGAGGCTGGGATAGATGATGTCCGAGCACGTACCGAATTCCGGTGTGGCGCTCGACCCATTGGGCGCGACAGTCACGAAGCGGAACAGGGCGGGACAGGCCGTGCCACCGTTGTTCTGCAGCAGCACCACGTCATTGCGGCCGATTTCGTAGTGGGCGACGATGCGCAGGCTGCTGTTGCCTTCAACACCCGGCAGCACGCGCTGGCCCTTGAGCAGCAGTGAGTTGTTGTCCTCGTCGACGCTCAGGATGCCATGGCGGGTCTTGACGGATTTTTCGTAGCCGAAGGTGACGGTCTCCATGCCCGCGTCCCGGGCCTGGGTGACTTCGAACCAGCCGGACGGGCGATCCTCGAAGTTCAATGCTGAGCTGTCGGTCATCACGCGTGTGACGGCGCGGCCGACCTTGCAGAACATGCCGGGCAGGCAGGTTCCCAGAATGGCTTTGCCGGCGGCTGACTGGTTCTTGAAGGCGTGGCCAATGAGGTCGCCCGACTCAGGGCTGACGCCGAATAGCGCAGAGTAGGTGGGGCCTTTTTCCAACACGCCTTCGATGGGCTCGGCGAAGGTGGGGGCAATGGTCCAGACGGCCAAGAGGAGGATAGTGGCGGTTTTTTTCATAAGGGATTCCAGGCTAGTTGCATGCGCTGCGCGGACTTTCCGGAAGCGCGGGGGGGGGGGCAGGTGCGTGAATGGAGGAGGTGGGGCTTTACTAGAGGAAGACGAAGGGACCGTCGATCTTTGCGGCCTTGCGCTCCACCTCGGCGTCCGGCAGGACGATGTAGCGGATGCCTTCAGCCAGAGCGGAGATGCAGGGAATCCAGATCCAGCACAGCACTTGGTTAACGATGCCCCAGCCCCAGGCGCCTGTGTGGAACTTGTGGATGCCGATGCCGCCCTGCAGCAGGGCCAGCACGCTGGCGGTGACTTTGCTCTTCTCGGAGGCACCAGTGGGCGGGGGCGCTGCCTTGCGTCGTGCTGCAGGGGGTGCGGGCCACGGCGGTGGCGTGGATGGCCTAGCCGTAGTCTCGGCAAAAAAGCGTAGTCTGTGGTGGTTATGGGAGTTCTCATCGGGGTGTTGCGGATCAGACTTGTGTGCCGATAGCTCCGAGCAGGCCGAGGGCTCCCAGCACTAGGGCTGCGATGGCCAGGCCTTGCCCGTGCGGCTGGTGCGCCAGGCCCACTCCGCCCAGCACCAGGGCGGCGAAGGCGAACAGGACGGCGCCGGCCAATTGATCGCGGTCCCAGGATTGGCTGTCGAATAGCGCGAGGGCGGGGATGAGGCCGCATACCAACCCGGACACGGGCAGCCACAGGCTGCCCTCCCGGACGGTGGCTGGGGTCCGCTGGACGGCACCGCACTGGGGGCAGCTAACGGCGGTTTCATGGATCTGATGGCCGCAGCCTCGGCAGAAAGTCATGGGTGGTTCTCCTCAGGTTGATGGACAAAGCTCCGCCCGTCCCGCGCATGGCGCAGGTTGTTCAGGTGGTCATCGGGCGCGGGTTGTTAGTTGGGCAGGGCAATGCCCAGGTAGTCCTTGAGCTGGTTCTCCAGCTCATCCTGCAGCCCCTCCGGGCTGATAACGCGGATATGGGGGATCCACTGCCGCACAATGGGAAGGATCTGGTTGGGGTGGGCGATGATGCCGGACACGATCAGGCCGCCATCCTCCAGTTTCTTCTCGATGTTCTGGCCGCTGATGAGCTTGCGTTGTTGGAAGTAGCTCGCGGCGGGTCTAGCAACTTTGAGCACGACCTCTGTTTTCTGCGTCTTCAGCCAGACGCTGTCCTCGTTGGCAATCTGCTGGAGAACTGCCGGATCGGGCGTGAAGGTGTCGGCCAGAACCAGCAAGCGCTCAATCCGACTCACGGCGTAGGACTTGGGTTTGCCTGCATCGGTAGCCGCCAGGTACCAGATGCCGTCCTGATTGACCAGCTTGTAGGGACGGATGTCATCGACCAGTTTGGCTGCGGTGCTGTCGGGCTTGCGGTATTCGAAGCTGACGACTCGGTGCTGCTGTGCCGCCTGCTTGAGCTGGTTGAACTCCGATTCCTTGTTATGCAGGTCTTCGTAGTTGTGTCCGCGGATCAGCAGGGCGCTTTGCAGCCGGGTGTCTAGGATGTCTCTCAGAAAGCCGGTAGACAGCCTCGGGTGCAAGCCCTGCAGGCCGGCCAGGCTGGCGAAGCGCTGCACGTCATGGAGGGTAAGAGTGCCCAGGCGTGAGCGATCAATGGTGTAGCGCCCGTCCTTTTTTACCAGGTCCAGGAAAGCAAAACGCTGGTTCAGATCGCGCTGGATGGTGCGAAGGTTGACGCCGAACTCCTCCACCAGAGCGTGAGGGTCAAGTGCTTCACCCTCGTTGAGGCGGCGCAGTATCTCGGTCAGCCGGTAGGCGATGGTGTCTCGTGGGTCAGATGGGGTGGGCATGGCGGGGTGTTTCGGAACGTCGGAATTCAGGAAGGCGATATGTGAGCGATCGTAAGATCTCGCCCTGACAAACCATGTCGCGTGAACCTTCGCCTGGACTTCATCGCGGCGTGGGCTGCTCAACGAGTTCGGCATCGTGCTACCGGACGGTCATGCGGCACTGCTTAAAGCGTTGTCCGGCGTCATGCGCGAATACTGGTTCTGGTGGCGCAGCGATACTCCGCCGAGCGACGGCTCTCCACACAGCAAGCGGTGGCCGCGCAGATCCGCGACCGCCTCTGGACCGGGCTCGGTCATTCCCCAGCCGAGACACCTGTGCCCGAACTCAGCGTGTGTCTGAGTGAAGCACGGTCCCAGATTACGCAGGCCGATCAGGTGTATGGACAACGCAAGACCCTGGAGCAGCAGATCCGCGAAGGGCAACGCAGCCTTCCCAGGCTGCAGGAGGCAGTTCAGTCGGCGCAGGATGACGAGGACGCCTGGATGAATTCTTGGCTGGTGGCAGTGCAATCAGCAGGATACGCTGCTGATGTACCTGTCGATCAGGTGGAAGCCAAGATGACAGTGATGCAGGACTTGGAGCGTCTGCTCGAGAGCATCCGCAGTATCCGCAGTGAGCGGATTGAAACGATGCAGGTCGATCTCGATGGCTTGGCTGCGAGCGCGAGCAGCTTGGCGGTGCGGGGGGCGCCGGACCTAGCCGCCCAGTCGCCGGAGGACATTGCCCTGGAACTTGCCCGGCGCCTGGAGGTCGCGCAAAGGGTCGACGTCGCATTCGCCGATTTGCAAGCCCGACTTCAGCGCAACCAGGCGGACCTCGCGCGAGCCCAGCACGGCCGGCAGGCTGTGCTGGCCCGACTGACGCCGTGGATGACAGCCACAGGTACGGTACGCACAAGGCAGCGTTTGATGCGCTGGATGGCACCGATCGGGCAGCCCGCGCCGAGGCACAGCGGCAAGAGGCGATCGCCGCCATGACTGATTCGGCAGAGCGCTACCTGCAACTTCAAACGGCTGCGCAACTGCTCAAGTGGTCGATCGAGAAATTCCGCCAGACCAAGCAGGGCCCCATGCTTTCTAAAGCCTCGGCCATTTTCAAGGTGCTGACGACTGACTCGTTCAGCCGGTTGGTGATGGATTCAGACGAAGCGACACCTCGATTGTTCGGCGTCCGCCCCACTGGAGAAACAGTGGATGTGACCGGAATGAGTGAAGGGTCGCGCGACCAACTCTATCTCGCGCTGCGTCTGGCCGCGCTGGAGCTGCAGGTGGAGCAGGGGTTGCGCATGCCACTCATTGCCGACGACCTGTTTATCAATTTTGATGATCGCCGCACTGCTGCGGGACTGAAGGTGCTGGGCGACTTGTCGCGCAGCATGCAGGTCGTGTTTCTAACCCACCACGATCACCTCGTGCCGCTGGCCAAGGAAGTTCTTGGGATGGACTTGAACGTAGTCCACCTATAGGTCTGACCGCCTGGTGCGGAGCCGCATGCCAGGTGGTGGTGTGGCAGGGGCTCGGCTAACTACCGCCCTCTATTCCGATCAATGCGTGGCTGTTTTCACTCTTCAAAAATAGAGACAGCGTGGAAATCAAATAGCACCGCAGCTCACGTCAAATCTCTATTCGGCCAGGATGATCCGTCGACTGAGGCAAACTACAAGTGGTAGCTCGCAAGTCAAGCCCCTGTGACGGCGATGCCTTCAAAACACTGCGGCCTCCACCAATTCTTGGAAATTCACAGTTCCAGTTCGACAAGTCGGTCGCGAGGATCTTCTGCACTCTTTTTTGGAAGCCCCATGGCCAAAGTTATACCTCCACTCTCTTGTATTCGGCCCACTTCAGCGGGTGAATACTCGGAACTGGCCGTTCTTGAATCATTGTCAGCGGGTCTGTCGGATGCCTACACGCTGTTCCACAGCGTCGATTGGGCTACTGCCCACGCGAATCATGACAAGCACGGTGAACTGGACATTGTTGTGGTGAATGGAGGGGGCGACGTAGCGTTGCTCGAGATCAAAGCAGGCACCCTCGATGTTGGCCAAGTGGGCATCTTCAAGCGATATGGAGGTGAAACCAAAGACATTGTCAGACAATCGGAAACTCAGTTTTGGGCCGTACTGCATCGACTCCGGGCAACAGGTTTGGGGGCAAGGATCATGCACTTCCTTGTACTTCCGGACCAGTTGGTCGGGGAGCAAAGTGGGATTAGCTACCCGCGCGAGCGAATCGCCGATGCTAGCGAGACGCAAGATCTGTCTGGTTTCATTCAGCGCAGGCTAGGCCAAGGATTGCCTGGTCCACTTCGGGACCGCGTCTGTGCATTCTTTGAAAATAGACTGGCATTGCAGACCGACGTGTCCACCCTGGCCGGGCGACTGAACGCACAGGTGGCAAAGATTTCTGGAGGACTCGCCAGCTGGGTACCTCGTATAGAGTCTCCATCAGGGGTCATCCGTATCTGCGCGACGGCAGGCTCTGGAAAGACACAGCTGGCGCTTCGGTTGCTTCGCGAAGCACGCGTGGCTAACCAGCAGGCGGCATATATTTGCTTCAATAGGCCGCTGGCGGATCACTTTCGGGAGATCGCGCCGACTGGCGTCCAGGTACAGAGCTTTCATCAGTTGTGCTGGCAGGCAGCGGGCAAGCCACGAGGCATACCAAATTTTCCCCAGTTGGTCGATAGATACGTGCGCGAGCAGGAAGTGACAGCCCCTGACTTGGACCTGCTGGTCATCGATGAGCTACAGGACTTTCATGCAGATTGGGTTCAAGCACTGGTCGGCCGCCTGCGTCCCAGCTCCAAGCTATATCTACTGGACGATCCGATGCAATGTCTCTATGTGGATAGAGATGAAATCAACATTGAGGATTCAGTTGTAGTCCGATCGCACGAAAATTTTCGTAGCCCTCGGAGGATTGTCGAGACCATCAATTCTCTCCAGCTGACCGCGAATCCCATCCAAAGCTGCAGTCCGTTTGATGGAGATATACCGGGACTTCATGTGTTCAAGCCCAACGGGGGAGGGCTCTTGCGTTCAACTCTGAAGGCAATCCAAGCATGTGTTGACAAGGGGTTCTCGCCCCATGACATAGTTGTGCTCTGTTGGCGGGGAAGAGAGCACTCAGCATTAATGAATGAGCCACAACTCGGTGACTGGCGAACGCTTCGATTTGATGGGACCTATGATGACCGAGGGGCCCCTAACTGGTCGGATGGCCAATTGCGGTTAGAAACTGTACGTCGATTCAAAGGGCAGTCTGCACCGGCAGTTGTCTTGACTGAAATTGATTTTGAAGAGATGGGACAACTGGAACGCAACCTTCTATTTGTCGCCTTAACGAGGGCGAGCATGCACCTTGAGTTGGTCATGAGCGAAGCCTCGGAGGGAGTGCTCATGCGTCAGATTTCGCACGTCCATATGACAGACTAATGAATTACACGGTTGGCGCAAGTGTTGATTCACCGCGACACGATTGTTATCAGGCATTTCTTGAGTTGCTTCGCGCACAGGTTGAACTGAACTCATCCGTAGATAGATCTGCAGACGCCTTCAGTTACGACGACTCCATTCGATTTGAACGAAGTGGAGGTCGCCTTGAGATCGTCGAGGTGGACGCCGATGCCAGAACTGCTTGGCGTCGAGATGGCAAGAAGTTCGACCTTTTGCACCAATACTGGCTGTACCGGGGAATGGATGCCGTCATGGCTGCTCCCGACCCGTTAGCCCGCGTAAGTCTTGCGAACCTTGAGGCCAATTTTCAGGCCCTGGCCAAGGCGAAGGGCAGATGGCTTCGCTTGCAAGAGGTCTATGGCATGGCCGAGCAGGCCCTCAAAGACACCAAGCTCAAAAACTCAAGCGCCACGCCCGTATGGCGCTCAGCATGGAAGACGCCCGGCGCATCCAGCAAGACCCGCAAGGCCGAAACCGAGCAGCGCCGCCAGCGCCGAGACATCTTTGTCGTGGAAGACGAAATCGAAGCCCGGCGCGATGCGCTGATTGCAGCCTTGAAAAAGCGCTTTCACCGCGCCAGCCGCAACCAAAGCTTGTTTGTGGTGCATTGGAGCGTGATTCAATGTTCTTGAAATTGCAATTTGACGACATGTTGCTGAATCTATGTCGTTAAGAACGACATGAACCTGATACGTGTCGCCGTTTTCAAAAAATGGAAACATATTCCATTGACGTGTCGTCGATGGCGACATAAGCTGTTCATTTGTCGTCAAAACAAGAGTTTTGCATCATGACCGACGCCGCCCTTGCCTGGCACCCCGAGCAACCCCACAACCAGTTGCTTGCGCTGCCCCCGGCGCACGAGCTGGAAAGCCGTGCAGTGCTCAAGGCCTGCATCGAGGCCCGCGCCGCCCTGGCCGAGCTCAAGCAGGCAGCCGAGCTGATCCCCAACCAGACGATGCTGATCAACACCATCCCGCTGCTGGAAGCCAAAGACAGCTCGGAAATCGAAAACATCGTCACCACCACCGACCAGCTGTTCCAGTACGCCCAGGGTCACGACAACGCTGACCCAGCGACAAAAGAAGCCTTGCGCTACCGCACAGCGCTGCACCAGGGCTTCCAGTCGCTCAAGGCTCGCCCGCTGTGCACCGCCACCGCCGTGGAAGTTTGCCGCACGCTCAAGGGCGTGGACATGGACATCCGTCGCACCCCGGGTACCCAGCTCGCCAACGACCGCACTGGCGAGGTGGTCTACACCCCGCCCGAGGGCGAAGCGAGACTGCGCGACATGCTGGCTAACTGGGAGCGCTTTCTGCACAACCAGACCGAGCTGGACCCGTTGATCCGCATGGCCGTGGGCCACTACCAGTTCGAAGCCATCCACCCCTTCGTTGACGGCAACGGCCGCACCGGCCGGGTGCTCAACATCCTCTACCTCATTCAAGAAGAGCTGTTGAACCTACCCATCCTGTACCTGAGTCGCCATGTGATCGCGCACAAGGCCGACTACTACCGCCTGCTGCTCAGCGTCACCCGTGACGAAGCCTGGGAACCCTGGCTGCTCTTCATGCTCCAGGCCGTGGAAGACACCTCCAAATGGACCACGGGCAAGATCGCCGCCATCCGCGCGCTGGCCGAACACACCACCGAACACGTGCGCACGCGCCTGCCAAAGATCTACACCCGCGAACTGGTGGACGTGATCTTTGAGCAGCCCTATTGCCGCATCGGCAACCTGGTGGACAAAGGCATTGCTCAGCGCCAGGCCGCCTCGCGCTATCTGCACGACCTAGCCGCCCTGGGCGTGCTGAGCGAAATGCCGTTTGGCAAAGAAAAACTCTTCATTCACCCCAAGCTGATGCAACTGCTCAGCCGGGACAGCAACCAATTCCAGCCTTACGACTGAAAGCGCCATCCATGACCCCCAGAGTCGGCGTCTTGGTAGACATTCCGCCGCCACTGGTCAGTTACCAGCGGGAAGCGGAGTATCCTGCGTGGCTGCGGACCCAGGATCGGCTCCATCTACCTTGGCTGGCAGTGGATGATCGGTCTTGGCTGTATAGGCCATATTGCCAGGCGCTGTTTCTGGTGGAGGGCAGGACGGGGCTGACGCCCCAACTGGGCACACAACTGCTCTCGCGCCTACGTCACTTATGACAGAGGTGTGTTCGTCCAACGATAGAGTGCAGAGACAAAGTCCGGCCTCAGGTGCATAGCGAATGTGGGCATCCTCCTTTGCAATGTGGGTCGAATGCCCTCGCTCGGAATCTTTAACTGCCTGCAGACGGAAAACATCAGCATTCTGTTTATCGGTCGCTCTGCAGCGGTTGCGGTCGTCCACACAAGCGATTTGAGCGACCGATAGCGTCCGCGTACCAAAATTCAGTTGCCAATGGCTGACGGACGCGGACAACTGCCAGCAAGACCTGTCATTCGTCACCTTGCGCCTAAGCCGCTGCATTCCGCCTTATGCAGCCGCTGACAAGTCAGCCGACTTAAACCAACTCATGGGCAATGAGATTCTTCATTCAGAATTCTCTGGGCTAGTTCAGAGGCGTCCTGGGGGCTCAACCAGCTCGGGCGTGGTCGGCCCTTTGAGGTATCACAGCTAAGCACTGCTTCGATCGTCTGTCTGGGAATGCCGAAAAGACCAACTCGTGCTCCTACAAGTCCTCCGACTATGCAGGCATTCGTATCTGTGTCCCCACCATACCCTAGAACATTTTGTAGTGCATCGATGAACGGGGTGCTGCGCAGCATGTGATGAAAAGCATGGAAAAAGGCGATACGCACAAACCCGCATCCGGCACGATGCGCGGCACTCACTCCGGATTGCTTGCGCGGACGACGGGCCCGATGTCGTCCGGCACAACCGTCAAGTCGTGTTCTCCCCAGATCAGCAGCAGATCACCCCGGTATCGAGAGAGCGCATCGAGCAGGTTTGACGCGCGTGAAAATGTCTTGCTTCAATACCGGTGACGCGGGAGGAGCACGCATGCACTACTAGCGCCTGAGCATCCACGCGCGTAGGTTGTGGGCATGGACCTCCCACCGTGCCCGCCCTTTGACCCGGCGCCAGTCGCACAACTCCCAGAGCAGTCGCCCCGCGCCACCATGTCCTGCCGTGCCCAGCAGCGCCAGACGGCGTACCCGTGCGCTTATGCCGGCGAGCTCCGCCATGGTCAATCCGCCAAACGAGAAACCCTCCAAGCAGAAAGCCGCATCGCCCAGGAAATGCCGAAGTCCGTTATCAAGCGCTTTGGCAAACCGCTCCTGGCAATCAGCATCGTGCGGATGCCCGGGGAATGCGTCGGAATCACCGAAGCCGGGCATGTCCGGCACCCACACGCTGAATCAGGTGGCAAGCGTCTCGATGTTCCACGCCCAGTGGATCCATGAGCGGTGGCCGCCATGGAGAAGCACCAAGTCGGGGCCGTGTCCCCAATGCCTCCAGCAAAGGCGTGCACCATTGTGCCTCGCTTCGAGGCGGTGCCCCTGGACCGCGAGTTGCTGCAAGGAGCGTCGTGCCGCCGCCAGGTCTCTCGGATCAGGCAGGCACAGGGTCATGCCTGGAAGATCAGGGCATCGACAGCCGTCACGCCCTGGCCTTCGGGCAAGATCAGCAGCGGATTCACCTCGGCCTCCACGATGCGCAGTTCCGGTTTGAGCGCAAGTTGCGAGAGCGCGCTGACTGCCCGCGCCAAGGCATCCAGGTCCCCCTTTGCCTTACCGCGCAGGCCCGTCAGCGGTTTGAGTGCATTAACCTCGGTAATCATCTCCTGCGCGGCCTCGACCGTGACCGGCGCGAGCCGTATGCTGCGGTCCTTGGCAACCTCCGCCCAAATGCCGCCTGCCGCCAGCATCACGATGGGGCCGGCCTCAGGGTCTACCCGGTATCCCACCAGGACTTCACCGAGGCCCTTCTGCATGGGCTGCACTAGCACCTCCTCGCAAGAAGCCTGGGGCGCTTTGTCGGCCAGGTTTTTCCGCAAGGTGGCAATGGCATTTGCGAGCTCCTGCTCATTGCGGATGTTGAGTACTACCCCGCCCACTTCGGTCTTGTGCGGTATGTCCGCGGAGCAGACCTTGGCGACGACTGGGAAGGCGAACGGCAGCGGCTGGGTCGCGACGGCATCGAATCTCCGCACGGCGGCGGACGCGTGCGGCACTCCGATCTGGTCGAGGATGCCGTAGGCCTGGGCCTCGTTCAGGGTGGTCGTGTCAGCTTGGCGTGGCAACGGTGCGGGCTCCTGGCCGGGCTGGCGGCGTGCCAGAACGGCGGCGATGGCGTCCCCGCAGGCCTCGGGCGTGCGAAAGCACGGTACGCCCGCTGCAGTGAGCGCTGCCAGCGCCTCGGGTGCGTCAGGCACCAGCATGGCCGCAAGCGGCTTGGGCTGGCCGGCGCATTCAACGATGGGCTTCACCGCCAGTTGCGGCTGAAAGCGAGCCGACGAGCCCACCACGGCCAGCACGAGATCAAATTCGGGTGCGGTGAGCAGAATGTCCAACGTGCCCTTCATGGTTTCGTATTTAGTGCCCGCGAGCGTCATGTCGAGCACGCGGCCGGGCGTGCAGGGCAGGCCTGCCTGCTGCAGGCGATGGAGCGTTGCGGCCGAAGCCGGTTCCACCACCACGCCCCTGATACCGAGCTGGTCCACCGCCATCGCCGCACCGCCGCCGGTGGTCGTAACCACGCCCACGCGCTTGGGTGCACTCTCCAGTGGAATGCGCTTGGCGAGCGGGAAGGTTTCGAGCAGCGCGTCCAGCACGCCCACGCGGGCGATTCCCAGGTCCTTGAAAAAGGCATCGGCGATATCGTCTTCACCAGCGATGGCTCCGGTGTGGGTGGTGGCCATCTCGGCAGCGGCGGCGCTGCGCCCAAGTTTGTAGGCAATCACCGGCTTGCCCGCCCGGTGCGCCGCGCGCGCGAAGGCACGCAATTCGGGACCGTGGCGCATGCTCTCCAGAAACAACAGGTAGCCCTCGATCGCAGGGTCATCCAGTGTGGCGGAGCAGATCTCGCCTACGTTCAGATCCACTTCGCTGCCCACCGACACCAGCCCCGCAAAACCCACGCCACGCGCCTTCCCGCGCGAGACCAGCGCGCCGATCATGCTGCCACTGTGGGAGGCGACGAAAACTTTCCCAGGCGGAATGTCCGGCTCGGCAAAGGCCGCGTTGGCCGTAAGCACCAGGCCCGTGCGCGGATTGACTACGCCTAAGCTGCTCGGGCCGAGGATGCGAATGCCCGTCTCGCGGGCGATCTGGCGTAGTTCTTCCTCGCGTTGCACGCCCTCAGTGCCGGATTCGGAAAAGCCGCTCGCCAGAACGGTGACTACCTTCACGCCCACGGCCGCACATTCGCGCACCGCCGGAATCACGGTGTCCGTGGGTGTGAGCACGAAGACTTGGTCAGGCACCTCGGGCAGGCTTTGCAGGCTGGGCCAAGCCCGGAGGCCCTGGATTTCCGCGCGCTTAGGGTTGATTGGGTAGATGCGGCCCGCAAAACCCGAGCGCTTGAGAAACTGCACGGGCCGCCCGCCCATTTTGCTGACGTCGTCCGAGGCACCGTAGAGGGCGACGCTGGCCGGATGGAGAAGCGCCTGTGCCAGCGCCGTGGTGTTGTCGTTGTGTAGGGTCATTGCGTGTCGATCTTGATGGTTTTGAACTGCTCGCCCCAATGCGCGATTTCACGTTGGATGTCTTTGCGAAACTCGTGAGAACTATTGCCAATTACGACGGCTCCCAGGGACTCCAGCTTGGCCTTGATCTCGGGAGCCTGGAGCGCCTCTACAGCCACCTCGTGCAATTTTTTTACGATGGCAGGAGGCGTGCCTGCCGGAGCCAGCAGGCCATTCCACGAGTCGGAAATCATCGCCGGGAACCCAACCTGAGCGAACGTTGGAACGTCTGTCAGCCCCGACAGGGGCTGTGGGCCAGCCACCGCCAAGGGTTTTACCTTGCCCGCCTGCAGGAACGACATGGCGCCACTGGCGGACACGAAGGCCATATCTATATGCCCTGCAATCAAATCAGTCATCACATTGCTGGCCCCCTTGTAGGGGACATGCGTGAGTTGAACACCCGCCAGGCGTTGGAGCAGCTCGGTTGCCATATGCTGCGATCCGCCCAGGCCTGTGGTGCCGTAGGTGAGCTTGCCCGGCTCCTTTTTGGCCAATGCGATGAGTTCCTTGGCGCTGCCTACTGCCATGTCACGCCGCACCGCCAGTACGCCTGGCGAGGAGGACAGCTTGGAGATGGGCTCAAAGCTCTTGACGGCATCGAATTTCAGGTTCTTGTAAACGTAGCCATTCATTGTCAGCGGCGCAGCGGCCAACAGCAGCGTGTAGCCATCGGCGGGGGCCGCCGCCACAGCTTCAGACGCGATATTGGAGCCCGCGCCTGGGCGGTTGTCCACAACGAATGGCTGCCCCAGCCGCGTTTGCAGGTGCGTAGCCACCATGCGCGCGACAAGATCGGTAGGTCCACCTGCGGAATATCCCACGATGATGCGCACAGGCTTGGAGGGGTAGGCCGCTTCGGCCATGGCACCACTGGTCATCCCCAAGGACAGTGCCGCGCAGGTAGCCAGCGAGAAGTTGCGCCGATTCATGTCTGTCTCCCTTTTTTTGTGCTGTCAGTCTTTGGCTGGTCGCTGCGAAAACGTGCGGCCAAACACGCCCTCGGCTATGCGGTTCTTCAGGATTTCGATGGAGCCACCGGCAATCATCCAGCCGCGCGTGCGCCGCACGCAGTACTCAACCAGCGACTCCTGGCTGAAGCCCATGCCGCCCATGACCTGCAGCGCATCGTTGGACACATCCCAGCCGGCCATGTTGCAAGCCAGCTTGGCCATGGCCGTGCTTTGCGCACTTGGCAGACCATGCTCGCCTTCCATGGCGGCGCGGTACAGCATCAACTGCGCCTGCTCCAGCTTCATGGCCATGTCGGCAAACTTCCACTGCAGTCCCTGGAACTCGCAAAGCTCGCGCCCGAACTGTTTGCGCGTCAGGGCATGCTCACGGGCCGCGTTGAAGGCGTAGCGGCCCAGGGCTAGGGCACGCGAAGAGTTGCCTAAGCGCTCCACGTTGAAGCCGGAAATCTGCTTCTTGAAGCCGCCTGGCCCCAACAGCACGTTGGCAGCCGGGATGCGGCAGTCCTCAAAGTACAACTGGCTCCATTGCTCGCCGTTCATGAAGTTGGAAGGCGTGCCCACCTGGAAGCCGGGGGTACCGCGCTCCACCAGCACCGAGCCGATGCCGCCCACGCCGGGGCCAAAGCGCACATAGATCAGGAACAGTTCCGCCTCTGGGCTGTGGGTGGAAAAAATCTTGCTGCCGTTGATGATGTAGTGGTCGCCGTCCTGGCGCGCGCTGGTTTTGAGCTCGGTGACTGCAGAGCCCGCGTCGGGCTCTGTCATGCCTAGCGAGATCAGCTTGCGACCTGCCAGTAGGTCGGGCAAAAACCGCTCTTTTTGCTCGGGCGTAGCGTATTCGACAAAAGTACGGATGGGGCCAAAGTTCCCCGCTTGCACGATGTCGGCGCTCTTGGGGCAGGCCTGCGCGATCTGCTCGATGGCCAGCACGGCGTGCATGAGCGTGCCGCCCTGGCCACCATCGGCCTCTGGGAAGGCAATGCCCAGCAGGCCTTGCTCGGCCAGCAGTGCAGCAGCATCCCAAGGGTAATGGGGCGAATGGGCACGCGCCAACGCGCCATCCTTGAGCTTGTCCTGGGCAAAACGGGCCACCGAATCGGCAAATGCCTGGTGCTCTTCGCTGAGTTTGAAATCCATGTGCGTTCCTGTGTGGTTTGGCAATACGCAGCCATGGTGCCGAGGCCCCTTCGGTTTGAGAACTTCGTGTTGTGTCAACAGCCCCGACAAATACTCATACCACCGGCACTTCTGCGAAGTTCACAACAAGGCCCATACGCGCGACGATCCGTACCCATGCAAATACCACCGCTGAAATCCATGACTGCTGCCCAACGCTTTGCCACATTCGCCTCGTCCCTGAACCAGGCCCCCCTTGCGCCCGAAGTCATCCACCATGCCAAGCGCGCTATCGTGGATTGGTACGCGGCACTGTTGCCCGGCGCCATTGAGCCTCCGCCCACGCTGCTGGAGCAGGCTCTGGCCGAAGACCTCGACCGGGGCGGCGCCCGTCTGGCCCTAGGCCGCGCGGCCACCGTGCGCACGGCAGCGCTCATCAATGGCACCGCTGCCCACACGGTGGAGGTGGACGATATCTACCGCGAAGCCATCTACCACCCTGGCGCCCCCACCATTGCCGCTGCGCTTGCGCTGGCCCAGGCGCGGCAGGCCACCGGACTGCAGCTGATCCGCGCTGTGATGGCGGGATACGAGGTATCAACGCGGATCGGCGCGGCGCTGGGGCGCACGCACTACCGCTACTGGCACAACACCGGCACCGTGGGCACCTTTGGCGCGGCATCCGCCGCTGCCACGCTGCTGGGGCTGGACGCAGAGCGCCACGCGCACGCCCTGTGTACGGGCGCCACCTTTGCGGCGGGGTTGCAACAGGCGTTCCGCATGGATTCCATGTCCAAGCCACTGCACGCGGGCCACGCCGCAGAAGCCGGGGTACTGGCCGCCCTGGCCGCGGAGCGCGGCGTGACCGGCTCGCTTGATGTGCTCGACGGCGATGCGGGCATGGGCCGTGCCATGGGCGATGCGCCCGACTGGAACCTGGCCACCGCTACGTTGGGGCAGGACTTCCACATCACGCGCATGACGTTCAAGAACCACGCCTGCTGCGGCCATACCTTTGCGCCCATCGACGGCGCGCTGGAGTTGCAGGCACGCATGGGTGTGCGCTGGCAAGCGCTGGACGTCGTGGAAGTAGCCACCTACGGTCCGGCGCTGGCGGTGGCGGGCAACTTCACGCCCAGCACGGCGGCCGAGGCGCGTTTTTCCATTCCCTTCGTGGTGGCAACGGCTTTGATCCACGGCAGCGTGCGCCTGTCGGCCTTCACGCCCGAGCGGCTGGCCGATGGGGACATCCGCGCACTCATGGCGCGCATCCGGCTCAGTGTCGATCCTGCGCTGGACGCAGGTTTTCCGGGCCAGCGGGCTGCGCGCCTGCGTTTCACCATGAATGGCGGTCGGCAGGCCGAGTACCTGCAACCCACCCGCAAAGGCGATCCGGAGCAGCCCCTGACAGACGAAGAACTCTCCGACAAATTCATGGAATTGGCAGCGCCCGTGGTGGGCGATGGGCGCGCTCGCACCTTGCTGGGTAGCCTCTGGGAACTGGACACGCGCACACACCTGCTGGACCTTTGACGGCGCTATGCACAGCGCCACGTCCAAACTCCTAACGCTGCTGCTGGCCTGGGCAGCGGCGGAAATCTTCCGCCGTCTGCACACCCCTGTTCCCTGGATGCTCGGCCCGCTGCTGGCCACGGCGCTGTCCACGCTGAAGGGCCTTTCCACCCGCAGCAGCCTGCGGCTGCGCAACAGCGGCCAGTGGGTAATGGGCGCGTCGCTGGGCCTGTACTTCACGCCTGCCATCGTGACCCAGCTTTGCGCGCTATGGTGGGCGGTGCTAGCAGCGGTAGCCTGGTCGCTGGCGCTGGGCATGGTGTATGGCTGCTGGCTGTACAGCTCTTGCGCGGGACGGTTGCATGGCGTAGACGACGCGGCGCTGCGGCCCTCGGCCTACTTCGCTGGCGCCATCGGCGCGGCCTCCGAAATGACACTGCTGGCCGAGAAGGAAAGCGCCCGCACTGACCTCGTAGCCGCATCGCACAGCCTGCGCATGCTGATCGTGGTACTGGTCATGCCCTTCGGCATGCTGCTGGCCAAGTCGTGGTGGAGCCTGGAAGTGGTCAGCCTCGCACCACTGGTCAGCCCGCCCTTCACGCTCACGGGCGCGGCCTGGCTGGCGCTGCTGACGGTGGCCGGAGGCCTGGCGCTGCATGTGCTGCGCCTGCCCAATCCCTGGTTTCTCGGCCCGCTGCTAGTTGCCATCACGCTGGCCGCCACTGAGACGGCCCCCGCGACTGTGCCCATGCTGCTGTCCAACGCGGCACAGCTGGTCATCGGCGTCAGCCTGGGTGTGCGCTTCAGCCCGCAGTTTCTGCACACCGCGCCGCGCTGGCTAGCGCGCGTGGCGCTGGGCACTGTTGGCCTAATCGCGGCCTGCGCAGCGTTTGGCGTGTTTCTGGCATGGGTCACGGGGCTGCATCCGGCCACAGCCATCCTGGGCACGGCACCGGGTGGCATGACGGAGATGTCCATCACCGCAAAGGCTCTGCAGTTGGGCGTACCCGTGGTCACGGCCTTGCAGGTAACGCGGCTGGTGGCGGTGCTGGTGCTGGTGCGCCCGGCCTATCGATTTTGGGCGGCGCGCCTGCACGATGGCATGCACCCGCTGCAGTCATGACTAAAGCTCATTCCTCCCCGACAAATTGTCGATTGTGCATGTGATGGCGATATGGAACATTCGCTTCAGGAGACAAAAATTTATGCACACCATTGATGGCGACCCATCCGGTAGCGCCGAAGGCTGGCTGGCCCATCGGGGCCGCTGGGTCAACGTAACCTTCCTGCTAAAAAAGGGCGAAGAGGAATACCTCATCACCCTTCGCGACGGGCGCGTAACAAGCCTCAAGCGCGGTCCGCACGTGATGCCGCGCTGGACATTCGCGTTGGTCGCGGGTGAGGACACTTGGCAACGCTTCTGGGCGCAGCAGCCGCAACCGCGCTTTCACGACCTGATGGCGATGGTCAAGTTCAAGACGCTGCGGGTCGAAGGCGACCCAACCATCTTCATGAGCAATCTGCTGTACTTCAAGGAGCTGGTCAAGCGGCTCGGAGGGCAACTCCATGCGCGTTGAGAAAGAAGCTGTAACCGGCGGCTACGTGAACTTCCCGATCGCGGGCCGCATGTGCCGTGTGTATTACGAAACGGCCGGCAGCGGCCAGCCCCTGCTGTGCCTGCACACGGCGGGCAGCGACACACGCCAGTATCGCGCGCTGCTCAATTCGCCCGAACTGACGGCGAGTCACCAGGTGATCTGCTTCGATATGCCCTGGCACGGCAAATCTTCCCCACCCCAGGGCTGGGAAACACATGAATACCAGCTGACCAGCGTGCTCTATGTGCAAACCATCCTGGCCTTCATGGATGCGATGCAGGTCGAGCGCCCCATCGCCATGGGTTGCTCGATCGGCGGTCGCGTGGTACTGCATTTGGCGTTGCAGCAGCCGGAGCGCTTCAAGGCGCTGATCGGCCTGCAATCGGGCGCGCATGTCCACCCCTACTACGACTTGGACTGGTTGCACCGCCCCGACGTGCACGGCGGCGAGGTATGCGCCGGCATTGTCTCAGGCCTGATCGGGCCATGTGCATCGCAGCGCGACCGCTGGGAGACGCTGTGGCACTACATGCAAAGCGGTCCCGGGGTGTTCAAGGGCGACCTGCATTTCTACACGGGTGAAGGGGACCTGCGCGGCCGCGTGCAGCAGATCGACACCGCGCGCTGCCCGCTCTACCTGCTCACGGGCGAGTACGACTATTCATGCACGCCCGAGGACAGCCAGGAGCTGGCGCGCCTGATTCCCGGTGCACAGCTTGAGGTCATGCCGGGCTTGGGTCACTTCCCGATGAGTGAGGCGCCGCAGGAATTCCTGCGTCACCTGCTTCCCATGCTGCAACGCATTCAAACTTCATAAGGAACTTCATGAAAGTCGGATTTATCGGCCTCGGCCGCATGGGCTTCGCCCTAGCCTCACACCTGCTGCGCAAGGGCGTTCATCTCACGGTGCATGACATTCAGAGAGCTCCCGTGGATGCGCTCGTGTCCCAGGGTGCCTTGCGTGCAGCCAGCACCCAGGAACTCGCGGCCAGTGTGGACGTGGTGTTTACCATGCTACCCGGCCCCAAGCAGTCGCGCGCTGTCATTCTGGGCGAGGGCGGCGTATTGGACGGTCTGCGCGGTGGTAGCTTCCTGGTGGAGCTGAGCACCATCGACACCGACACAGTGGACGAGCTGGCACGTGCATCGCGCGAGCGCGGCGTGCATTTCGCCGACGCTCCCGTGGGCCGCCTGGCCGCCCACGCCGACCGCGGCGAATCGCTGTTCATGTTGGGCGCTGACGAAACCGACCGCGCCCGGCTGGAGCCCCTGCTGCTGCAGATGGGCACCACGGTGCTGCACTGCGGTGAACCGGGCAGTGGCACACGCATGAAGCTCATTAACAACCTGATGGTGCTGTGCTATTGCCAGCTCAACTCCGAGGCACTGGTGCTCGCCAATGCGCTGGGCCTGGATACGCGCAAAACCTTTGATGTGCTTACGGGCACCACGGCGTCCAACGGGCAACTCAAGGAGAAGTGGCCCGTGAAGGTGCTGGGCGGCGATCTGACGCCGGGCTTCGACATCGCACTGGGGTTCAAGGACCTCACGCTGGCCTGCCAGGCAGCCCAATCGGCCGGTATCTCGCTGCCCATGGGAAACCTCGCGCGCAGCCTGTTTCAACTTGCACGCCATGCCGGCAAGGATGGGCAAGACACCTCGTGCATGACCGATTTCTGGGCCGAGTCCAATGGGCTGCTGCCGCTACGGATGTAGCGCCCTGCATGTAAATAAGTAACCCAAGCAACAAGAATTTTTACAGGAGACAAGCCATGAAACTCACCTACACCAAGGTAGCGCTCACCGCCGCGCTGCTCACCGCCTCAATGCTCGCGCACGCACAGGATAAGAGTGCTCACATCTCGGACGGCATCGTCAAGATCGGCGTGCTGACCGACATGAACGGACCTTTCATGGACAACGTGGGCAAGGGATCCGTAGTCGCCACCGCAATCGCTATCGAGGAATTTGGCGGCAAAGTGCTTGGCTATCCAATCCAGATGGTTACTGCCGACCATCAAAACAAGGCCGACGTGGGCTCTGCCCGCGTGCGTGAATGGTTCGACCGCGACCAGGTTGACGCAGCGACCGAGTTGGGCAACAGCGCCGTGGCCCTGTCCGCGATGCGGCTCGCGCAGGAGAAGGGGCGCATGTCCATCGTCACCGGCGCTGGAGCTGTACGCATCTCCAATGAAGACTGCACGCCCAACAACCTGCACTGGGTGTATGACACCTACTCGCTGGCCAAGGTGGGTACGCAGTCTGTAGTGAAGGGGGGCGCCAAGACCTGGTATTACCTCACGGCGGACTACGCCTTTGGACACTCGCTGGAGAACGACGGCAAGCAATTCATCGAAGCCGCCGGTGGCAAGGTGCTGGGCTCGTCGCGCTACCCGTTTCCGGGCAGTGACTTCGCCTCCTACATACTCAAGGCGCAGGGCAGCAAGGCCAACGCCGTGGCCATCGCCACGGCAGGGCTCGACTTGCAGAATGCCATCAAGCAGGGCAAGGAGTTCGGTCTGGCCAGCGGCGGACAGAAGACCGTGGCCATGCTCATGAGCATCATGGACGTGCACGGCGTGGGTCTGAAGGACGCAGGCGGCATGCTGTTCGCAGAATCGTTCTATTGGGACCTGGATGACGCCTCGCGCGCATTTGCGCGCAAGTTTTTCGAACGTACCAAGCGCATGCCCACCGCACTGCAGGCCGGGCAGTACTCGGCCGTGTTGAACTATCTCAAGGCCATCGAAAAGGCCAAGTCCGACAACGTAGCCGACGTCATGAAGGCAATAAAGAGCATGCCTATTCAGGATGCGTTCGCCAAAAACGGCAAGGTTCGCGGCGACGGCAAGATGATCCACGATATGTATCTCGTGCGCGTGAAGACGCCGCAGGAATCGAAGGCCGCGTGGGACTATTACACCGTGCTGGAAACCGTTCCGGGCGAGCAGGCGTTCCACCCAATCGCCGATAGCAAGTGCTCCCTAGTCAAGTCGTGATGATCACGTCATGAACCAAGTCTGCTATCAGGTCCTCGCAGTGAAGTACGCCACGGTGGATCGGGCCCGGGGCAGCAACTTCCTGCACCCTGCCCCCGGCGACCCCGAGGCGCCGATGGCGCTTGACTTCTTTGTCTGGTTGATCCAGGGGCCTGGCGGCGCGGTACTGGTGGACACGGGGTTCAGCTCCGCCTCGGCGCTCGCACGCGGGCGGAGGTACCTGGTCTCGCCGCTGGAATCGCTGCGCCGCCTGGGCCACGCCCCCGAGGGGATCCACGACGTGGTGCTTACGCACCTGCACTACGACCATGCGGGCAACATCGGCGAGTTCCCAGCCGCCACCGTCTGGGTTCAAGACCGCGAGGTGCGCTACGCAACGGGCGACTGTATGTGCGATCCGAAGCAGAACCACTTCTTCTCGACCGATGACGTGGGCGTTCTCATCAAGCGCCTGTACCAAGGAAATGTGCGGCTGGTGGACGGATTTCACCTACTGCGTGACGGCATCGAGCTGCACCGCGTTGGCGGCCATACCGACGGACTCCAGGTGGTGCGCGTGCGCACCGCGCATGGCTGGGTGGTTCTCGCGTCCGATGCGGCGCACTACTACGAAAACTTGACGCTGCAAAACCCTTTCCCTGCCATCTTCAGCCTAGAAGACATGCTCACTGGGTATGCACATATCCGCGAATTGGCGGATGGCGAAGACCTTATCGTCCCAGGCCATGACCCCGCAGTCTGCGCACGCTTCAAGAGTGCAGATGCCCCAGGCGTCCACGCCTGGCATATCGCCTGACAACTATTTTATGAATGGAGACACATTGACATGAATGCATACCACCAACGTAAGCGCTCCTTCCTGCTAGGCTGCGTGGCCCTGGTCCTCAGCAGTACGGTCTTCGCCCAAACAGCGAACAGCGACTGGCCCACGCGGCCCGTCACCATCGTCGTCGGCTTTAGCGCGGGCGGTCCCACTGACGTGGTGGCACGCATACTGGCCGACAACCTCACTACCCAATTCAAGCAGAGCTTCGTAGTGGACAACAAGGCCGGTGCATCCGGTGGCGTGGCGGCCATGCAGGTCAAGCAGGCTGCGCCCGACGGTTACATACTGATGTTCGGCAGCAGCAGTACGCTGTCCATCATCCCCACACTGCAAAAGACTGGGTACGATCCGATCCGAGACTTTACCGCCATCGGATTGGTAGCGAGCTATCCGTACTTTCTGGTGACTCCAGCATCGTCGAACATCACCTCCCTGGACGAGCTGCTCAAGCAAGGCCGCAACCCCTCATCGCGACTGAGTTACGGCTCTGCCGGCAACGGCGCAGTCAACCACCTCGCGGCCGAGTGGTTCAAGCACGAAGCGAAGATCGACGCGGTGCACATTCCCTATAAGGGCGACTCCGCCGCGGTCACCGACCTCGTGGCGGGGCGACTGGATTTTGCTTTCCTCGCCGGCTCCGTGGCGCTGCCGCAGGCCAAGGCCGGAAAGATGCGGTTGCTGGCTTCTGCCAGCGCCGTCCCCGGGCGTGGCGGCGATGGCCTGCCCACGCTCGGTGAGCAGCGCTTCAAGGGCTACGCCGCCGAGCCGTGGAACGGGCTGATGGGCCCCAAGGGCATCCCCCAGCCCATCGTCGCCAAGCTCAATGCGGCCGTGAACCAAATCATGAACCGCCCGGATGTGGTGGCCCGCCTGGCAACCATGGAGCAATACCCGCTCACGGGTACGCCCCAACAATTCACCGACCATATCAAGGCGCAGACTGAACGTTGGGGTGCAGTGATCCAGTCGGCCAACATCAAAATGGAAGAATAAGCATGTCGTATTCCCAATGGATTGCTGGCGAGTTCCGCCAGGGCGAATCCACTCAGCGTTTTACCGTCATCAGCCCCAGCACTGGCCAGCCGCTGGGCGATTACGCCCACGCGACGCAGGCAGATGTGCAGGCTGCCATCGACGCGGCAAGCCAAGCGCTGCGTACATGGAGCAAGACCTCGGCCCTGGAGCGATCGACGATGCTGCGCCGCGTGGCCGCACTGATGCGCGAACGGGGGGAGGTCATCGGCACGCAGATTGCGAACGAACTGGGAAAGCCCCTGGGCGAGGCGCAAAAGGAAGTGGTGACCGCCGCCGAGATGTTCGAGTGGGCGGCCGAGGAGGCACGGCGCATCTATGGCCGTACCATTCCCGCACGTACCGCGGGCGTCACTCAGACCATGGTGCTGGAGCCCATTGGCGTGGTGGCTGCGTTTGCGGGCTGGAACGCGCCCGCCATCACGCCGGCGCGCAAAATCAGCGGCGCGCTGGCAGCGGGCTGCACGATCGTCATCAAGCCATCGGAGGAAACTGCGGGCGTGGCGCTGCACATCGCGCGTGCGGTACAGGACGCGGGCGTGCCCGACGGCGTCGTCAACATGGTGTTTGGCGATCCCGGCGAAATCGCCGACCAGCTCAGCGCTTCGCCGCAGGTGGCCATGGTCACCTTCACGGGCGCCACCTCGGTAGGCAAGCAGATCGGCGCCCTGGCCGCGCGCACGATGAAGCGTGCTACGCTGGAACTGGGTGGCCATGCGCCAGTGATCGTCTGCGACGATGCCGACGTGGACCGTGTGGTGCGTATGGCCGTGGCCACTAAGTACCGGAACGCGGGCCAAGTCTGTACATCGCCCACGCGCTTTCTTGTGCAGGCGGGCGTGTTTGACGCTTTCTGCACGCGCTTCGTGCAGGCCGCACAAGCCTTGAAGGTTGGCGATCCGTTCGATGCGGCCACGCAAATGGGGCCGCTCAAGAACCTGCGCCGCCTGCAAGCCATCGAGCAGATGGTGCAAGATGCGCGCAAGCGAGGTCTAACCATCGCCACGGGCGGCGAACGCATTGGCACCGAAGGCTTCTTCTACCAGCCCACGGTGATTGTGCAGCCTTCGATCGATTGCGAAGCAGCCAACATCGAGCCCTTCGGCCCGGTAGCGCTGATCAGCCCATTCGCGGAGTTGGATGACGCCATTGCCGAAGCCAACCGCCTGCCCTTCGGGCTGGCGTCCTATGCGTTCACCAATAATCTGGAGCGCGCCCACCGCCTCGCAGGCGAGATCGATAGTGGCGTGGTCTGCATCAACGAGTGGCAGGCCTCGCTGCCCGAAACCCCCTTCGGCGGTCACAAAGACAGTGGCCTGGGCTCGGAGGGCGGTATCGAGGGCCTGCAAGAGTTCCTGCGCGTAAAGTGCGTGCGCCAGGGGGTGTCAGCATGACCCCGGTGTTGGGTTTCGTCGGCGTGGGCGTGATGGGCGAAGGCATGTGCCGCAACCTGCTGCAGAAATGCGGGTTGCCAGTGCACGTGGCCGACGTGCAGGCCGAGAACGTGGCGCGCCTTGCGGCGCTGGGTGCGGTGGCGTCGAGCGTGCTGAGGCTGCGCGACACGGCGCACACGGTGTTTCTTTCGCTGCCTTCGATCGATCAGGTGGAAGCGGTGTGCTTTGGCGCCGAGCCGCTCATTGCTCCAGGCGGAACGGTGAAGACCGTGGTGGACATGAGCACCAGCGATGTACCGCGCACCCGCGCGCTGGCGGAGCGCTTGGCCGCACACGGCGTGGGATTTCTCGATGCACCCGTGGCCCGCAGCCGCGAGGCCGCGAACAATGGCACGCTGCTCGTCACCGTGGGCGGACCGGACGACCTGTTTGAGTCCGTTTCGCCTTGGCTTCGCTGCATGGGCTCGGACGTGGTGCACTGCGGCGGCGTTGGCGCCGGGCAGGTGGTCAAGATCATGAACAACATGGTGCTGCTGTCCACGGTCAACGCACTGGCCGAGGCCATGGCCATTGCCGAGGCCGCTGGCGTGGACAAGGCGCTGCTCGCCAGCGTGCTGCGCCTGGGTTCGGCCGATTCGTTCGCGCTTCGGCTCACTGGCGAGAAGCTGGCTAAGGACGAGTTTCCTGAAAAGCTCTTTCCTACTGCCTACGCGCTTAAAGACCTGCGGCTCGCATTGGCTCTGGCGCAGTCCTCTGGCATCACACCGGCAGTGGCCCAGGCCACTGCGACGTTGCTGGACGAGGCCTGCGCACGCGGCTATGCGATGAATTACTACCCGGTGATCTATCGTTTGGTGCGCGCTTAAAAAACATAGCAGCTCGCGCTTTGTCAGCTTATGTTTCGGTATGAAAACTGCCTGAAAACGTTGCACACAAAGCGCAAGCAGATCATGTTTTCATAGTTGCCCCGCCTCGCGCATCAGCCAGTCCTTGAACGCTACGATTTTGTCGGAGTGACGCTGCAGCGCCGGGGTGACGATGTATTGCCCCTGGCCTGTGCGCAGCTGGCGCGCAAATGGGCGTACCAGGCGGCCGGCCTGGAAATCGGCGTCTAGCATGTGCTGCTGTCCGATGGCGATGCCAAGGCCGTCCATGGCCGCCTGCCAGGTCAGGATAGAACTGCTGAAGACCATCTTCTCTGCGGTCTCGAACATGCCGGGCATGCCAGCATATTCGAGCCAGCGCGGCCAATCGTCCTTGCGGTACCTGGAGACCAGCAATCGCTTGCCGCGTAAACCCTCGGGCGTGGCCGTTCCCTCGATGAAGCCAGGCACGCAGACCGGCTCCACAATGTCCTCCAGAAGCAAGGTAGCCTCGGCGCCGGGCCAGGTGCCGTTGCCCAGCACGATGGCCAGATCGCACTTTTCAGAGCTGAAATCCAGCGGCGCATTGCTGTTGAGGATGGATATCTCCACATCCGGGTACTGCGCCTTGAAGTGCGGCAGGCGCGGAATCAACCAGCGCGCCGTGAGCGTCGTGTAGGTGCGCAGGCGGATGACGTTGTTGGAATATTTCTGCGTAATGAAAGCGGTGGCGGCGGAGATTTCCTGGAACGCCGGACCGATCCTACGTGCGTAGCTTTCTCCGACCTCGGTCAGTCGTACGCCAACCCGTTCGCGCGCAAAGAGCTGCACGCCTAGATACTCCTCCAGCACTGCCACCTGTCGGCTCACAGCCGACTGACTCACGTTCAACTCGGTGGCCGCCAGCGTGAGATTGTTGGTGCGTGCGACGACTTCAAAGACCTTGAGTGGATTAAGTGGGGGTGTTTTCATCGGAATGTCATTGTCCGGCATCCCAATTGGACTTATCAAGACCGCTCTGGGCGGGTGCCGGCCGTCACTCGCGTCGTAAGTGGGCATTGCCAGCCGCGCTTTTATCTGCGGGTGTGATCATTTCAAAGTGACATGACACTGCCACTAGGCTAGTAGTTCACCAATTTCCAGTGTCAACGTTAGCAGTCATCCAGCGATCCAAGCAGTGCGGCCCCAATCAGCCTGAAGTCGACTTTGCAGCGATTGCGGCTGATCACGGAAAGGATTTGACCTTCCGCAAAAGGTGCGAAAGCGGTCTTCAAGAACGCCGACTGATTCCCTGTGATGATGCCAAAAAGCGGGCGTCGCATCGCCGTCACCCTGTCGCTGGAACTACAAGTTTGGCTAAAGCCGAGATGATCTGACAGCGCGAATGTAGGCCAAAGCACGGCCGGCATGGGGGTGCACACGTCGACCTGGGTGCCATCGCACGAGCGTTTACATTTGACTAGACAATCAGAAAAAACGTTAAGGGGGAGGAACGGAACATGGATACGGCCGAGAAGGCAGCTGCCATCAAGCTGCTTCACCTGAGCGATCTTCACTTTGGGTTAAACCAACAGGATTGGATGTGGCCGACCTTCCGGACTCAATTCTTCGACGACCTCAGGAACCTCCACGGACGCACCGGTCCTTGGGACTTGGTGATTTTCTCGGGCGACCTGACGCAGCGCGGGAGCGTTGCTGAATTCGACAAGCTGACAGAGCAGCTGCGGGCTCTTTGGACGCACTTCAAAAATCTGGGATCCGAGCCGCAATTGATTGTCGTGCCGGGCAATCATGACCTTGCCCGCCCCAGTGACATGGACCCCGCGGGACGCGTCATGACGCAGTGGTGGAACGATGCCGCCGTCCGCGATGATTTCTTGAAGTCCGCTGACTCGGTCTACCGGGTTGCGGTTACAGGTTGGTTTCAGAACTACGTGAACTGGTGTGCGCGATTGGCTCAGGTCGTGCCGATGGTGAGCACCACCCAGGGCCTTCTTCCAGGTGATTTTTCCGCCACGATAGAAAAGAGTGGCTTGTGCCTGGGCGTTGTCGGGCTGAATTCCGCATGGCTTCAGCACTCTGAAGGAGATTTCTTTGAGCGCTTGTGCCTCCATCCGCGACAGCTGATTGCCGTCACGGAACATGACCCGGATGGATGGTGTGCCAAGCACGACTTCCGATTGTTGGTGACCCATCATCCGGTGAACTGGCTGCACAGTGAATCCCAAGAAGATTGGACTGCAGAAATTAATACCCCTGGGCGCTTCGACGCACATCTGTTCGGGCACATGCACGAAGGCAGGTCTACCAGTGTGGCGATCTCAGGTGGCGCAAGCCGGCACTCAATCCAAGCTGCATCGCTGTTTGGGTTGGAGCAGTATGGCACCAGCCAGGTTCGGCGAGATCACGGCTATTCGGCAATTCACATCCCGCCCATGCCCGGCACCCGCGGTCTGCGCGTCTGGCCTCGAAAGCTCATCTCTCGCGATGATGGCTCGAAGAGGATGGGGGCCAATCAGAACTGGGAACTGATCGAAGACAGCTACGCCGACCTCATGATTGGAGCCGGCGCGGTCGTCGTCGCGAAGACTGACGACGCCGTACCCGACCCGCTCGACACTGCTTCGAAGATCCCCAACATTCTGGCGCGACTCGTCCGACCGGACACGTTAAGTGAAGCGTACACCGTCGTGCGCAAGGCAGAGCAGACGCTCTTCTTGGCCGCGTTGAAGGAGAAACGGCAAGCTTGGCTTGTCACGGACTGGGGCCTCGGCGGCGACGAGTTCATCCAGTGCGTGCAGCAACAGATGCTTGGTCGGCGCGGCAGCATCTATTTCCTGGATCTTCACGACTATCGAACGCAGGAGGCGGTGTTGCAAGGCCTGCCTGAGCGCATTGGCTGCAGTCTTCCGCGCCTCTGCAGCGGGCTGGCCGACGAAGGTCAGGTGATCTTGGTTCTGGACGATCTGGAGTTGGAGTCAGGCTCCAATGGTGCCGGTGGCGGAATCTCCCAGGAGATTGAGGCATTGGTCCAGGCGATCCTGGATTTCTGTCCTGAGCTGGCGGTCGTGGTGCGTTCCCGCGTAGCACCCGCATCGACCTCGATGCGGATCGTCGAGCTGAGCCCCCTGGACGAAGCAGATACTGCGCTGTACGTTTCGGCGCATCAGCGGGGCAGCGAGCATCTGGCCAAGCACGATGCGATCTTGCGTCTGCATCGTCACACGGATGGAATTCCGTCCCGCATCGATTCGACGTTGCGGGATCTGCAGATCGTTGGCCTGCAGGGGCTCTTCGAGCTGGATTCGGACGTAGCAGGCAAGCAGGCTGAGAGTCGTGATGCGTCCCCAGCTTTGGTGCGCACTATTCAGGATCTTGCCAAATCTAAAGACGAAGGAAGTGTCAGGTCGTACGCTCTGCTCAAGGTGTTGTCCATGTTCCCGCAGGGCGAGCAGCTTTCGCGGGTGAAGCGATTCTTTGGGGCTCGGGCGTTCTATCCGCCTCATGCATCGAGGCTTATCGAGCTTGCCCTTGTCGACGCTGTGAGCGTCAATGCTCTGGGCCGTGAAAACACCTTGCACGATCAAGGACGGGCTTTGGTGGTCCGGCGCCCGGTGCGAGAGTATGTTGTTCAGTCGTTGACGGAGTCCGATCACCGCACGCTGAGCGCGAAGGCGCTTGCGCTGTATTTCGGTGGCGACTGGGAACAGCGAGGGATTCGTCCACCGCCAGACCTGAAGTTCAAGGACTCGCGCTGTGAGGCGCGCGAGATCGCCAATGCGTGCACGATGGTGCTTCGCGCGACGAGGGCAGCTACCGATTCAGGCAACCTCGCGAGGATTCGCTCGGTCCTGGCGCTGGCCACGTCGTTCGCGGCGCAGCTGCGGACTGGTGACCACTTTCGCAGCATTGCGAGCTTGTATGACGATGTACTGCCGCTGCATGAGCGTGCAGCGACAGGCCTGGATCTTGATCCGGCCCGCCTCCAGCACGCGCAAGCCTTGCGCATGATTGACGAATATGCCCGCGCTGCTGCCCTTTTGCGCCGGTGCGAACTCACCGTGAAGACCAAGGCAATGAAGCAACAGGTTCTCTTGAACCTCGCAATGCTCAGCGACACGGTTGGAGACGATCCCGCCGAGACACTCGACCTCGCGCGAAGGTGCGAACGGGTCGATCCCAAGACGACATGGGGGCTTCAGGCGAAGGGAATCGTCATCGCAAACGATGATGCGTTCAAGGCTGATCGGGACAACCAGCTGCGGCTGCTGCAAGAAGAGGCCAGGAAGCGCAAGTCCTATGTCTTGTCGAACAACCTGGCCATCCAGCGCGCTGCAGACACAAAGGACCCGGAACGAAAGAAGGTGCTGCTGCAGGAAGCGGCCCGGACGGCTCGCGATGAGAACGATGCATACAACCTGGTGCGTGCATCGATTTCACTCGCGAAAGCGGGGTTGAAAGAGTCGGGCGTTTTGACGGCGGAGCAGATGCTGGACTGCACACGGGCGTACGAATATCTGTACAACCAACGCATTGACTCGCTGTTCCGCAATTGTCACAACGTCCTGTGGCAATCCTTCAGCGCCACCGGTGACAACGACAACCTTCTGAACCTGTTTCGGCAGAGCTCGCTGGTATGGCGCCTCCGCGGGCAGGTCGGCATTGAGCGCGGCTACGTGGAGCGTCTCCTGTCGCGTCTTGGCGAGGATGCCAGCGCGGGCGTACTCAATGCGGACCGGAAGCTGCTGTATTTCATAACGCGTAGTATTCAGCTCACATCTGACGCTGCCGCGCTGCCCGGCTCTAAACCAGACTCGACCGCCGCCCTGGAAGGGCCAAGCAATCTCGCTTGAGTGCTCGAGGGCAGCCAAGCCGGAACGGGCATTGACGTAGCGTTGCACACGCGCACTACGATTGGTCATGCCCCTCTATTAAATGACTACGCTCGAAACTTTGGAGCAGTTCAGGGAAAAAATTGCCGCTAAGCACCGTTAGCTCGATGACCGGTGTTGGCAATTGCTGCCGTTCAGGCACTCAAGCGCGAACGACTCAGATCAGCATAAAGCCGCCCTCAACTGCTGCTTGAAGCCGTCCTCGTCAGTCAGCAGTACTTTTTTCCACTCGCGGGCTTCGGCATCGCCCACTGGCAGCTTGCCGCGCAGCTGCACGTTGAGCCAGTTTCCGAAGGCTATGTCGCAATTACGTGTTGCACAGTTCGCCCGAGGGCTTCTTGCAAGCAGCAAGCCGTATCAATCGCACGCTGATAGCGCTCCAGCATTCGCCGCCAGCCCAGATAGCTGGCCAGGTACCTTGTGGCAACGCCGTGAAAGCGGCTCATCCATTGCTTGAGCCTGCCGTGATACGCATTGACGTTCTGTATGTGCAAGGCGCCTTGTATCCGCTGCCCCTTGCGGGCATGCACAACGCAATGGGTGATGCCACTGGTTCGCGCGAAGGCCGCATAGACAGCTGCGCCATCCGTGCACAAGACCGCGTCGCGATCGATCAAAGGGGTCAGTGCGTCAGCCACATGCGCCGCATCGAGCTTGTCTAGCTGAAAGTCGGCCGTGTGACCCTGCCGATCGCGCACCACCATGACCGGGATCTGGTCCTCACCCGTTCCTCGGGTAGCGCCTACTCCGCCGCGTTTGCGCGCTGATCTCGGCAAATGGCGCTGTCCCTTGAGGGATTGAAGAAAGAAGGTTTCATCGGCTTCGACTATCCCGCCTTGATGCGTAGCCTGATGCTCGGATGCGGCCCTGAGAAAGCGATGTCGCCACAGGAAGGCCGTGTTCTTGCTGATGCCGCATTGCATGGCCGCCTGCCTGATGGGCAGTCCATCGATCAAGGCTTGGCAGTAAGCCGGCCATCTGTCGGCTTTGCGCAAATGCGCCAAAGGGGTGGCCGTCAGGGTATTGCAGGTGCGCTGGCAGACGCGGCAGCGGTAACGGCGCAGTCCACGACTCCAACCCCAGGCAGCCAGTTCCGTCGCCCGTGCGTGGCAGTGCGGGCAATGTCTCAGATCCGGCAAGACTTGCTCCAGAGCATCTGGGACGGCTGGCGCTAAAAGCGCCTGTTGCAAGGCAGTTCTCTGCCGGGCGCTGAGCTGACCGAGTTGGGCCAGCCAGTGGCTGAAGGCTTGTGTGTCCATGGCGTGCCTCCTGCAAAGAGTCGCTGTCTACAGGCTACTCCTTTCAACACGTAATTGCGACATAGCCTTTCCGAAGGCTGCGGGCCAATCCATGTACTGCCAGTCATGTGCAAACTGGGCTTCTTCGGGTATCTCTGCGCGCAGAGGGTCCAGCCAAAGTGCCTCTTGGTCGTCAAGCTCTTTAAAGCGCTCGTCATCCCGGCTCCAGCCCGCTGGCAGGAGCTGTTGCAACTCGGCAGCCAGCGAAACCAGCTCGTCCACCAGCGCGTCTAGCAACTCCTCGCGGCGCTCCCGGGTTGCCAGGTTGGCGTCGGGGGCCGACTCCAAAAACACCCGTAGCGCCCGCACGGCGCGGCGCACTTCGGGGCGGGCGATGAATAGCCGCTCGAACACCAAAGCGGCATGCACCGGCGGCCGCACCGCGCTGGCCTGCCACTGGGGCGGCAGCTACGACAGCAGGTAGTTCATACCCCGCCGCTCGCTGTTGAGCTGGCTGATGTTTTGCGGTTTGGTGCCACCCATGTTCTGCACGGCCAGGCCGGGGTAGTCATGGAACACGCCGTCATGCATCTTGCGCTCGCGCCGCGCCTGGCGGGCGGCCTTGTTGGCTTCGCCAAAGCGGTCTTCCTGCACCTGGGTATGTACTGCATGCGCCAGCGATGTGGCGTACAGCGGGGCCAGCAGGGTGTAGTGGGCATCGTCGCAGGCGTCGGTGCCTGTCAGCCAGTAGAGCTGTTTGGCCAGGGCGTGGCTGCTGGGGCTTTCAGCTCGGGGCTGGGTCAGCGACACAAAGGCATCGCGCAGCTTCTCGGCTTGTGCCGGGTCGGCATGCAGCGCAGCCAGCGCGTCCGCATCGTGCGCCAGTAGGGCAGCGAGCAAGCTGCGTCCGTTCACTTCCAGCTTGAGCAGCTGGTTTCAAGCAGCTCAGAAAACGATGCGTGGCTTTTCCATCGCGACGATTTCACAACTGCCGCGCAGGCGGCTTACCGAATATCGGTAAACGATATAAAATCTCTCAATCCATGGCGATCCTCTCTTTCAAATGCCAGGACACCCAGCGTCTGTTCACCAGCGGCAAGACACGGCGTTTTGCAAACATCCAGTCCGTGGCAGAACGCAAGCTGGCGCAATTGGACGCTGCGCAGACGCTGGATTTTTTGCGCAGCCCGCCAGGCAACCGGCTGGAGCTGTTGATCGGGGATCGCCAAGGCCAGCACAGCATCCGCATCAACGACCAATGGCGCGTGTGTTTTGTTTGGACGGAAAAAGGTGTCAGTGATGTGGAGATCGTCGACTACCACTGAGGCAGTCGGCGACGTGAACGGCCATTTGTGGTGACGATGGCTTGGAGCAAGGAGATAGCAATGTTCAAGAACGGTATGCGCCCCATTCATCCCGGAGAGGTGCTGCGCGAGGATTACCTCAAGCCCATGGACATGAGCGCCAACGCCCTGGCCAAGCAATTGCGTGTACCGGCTTCGCGGATCAATGACATCGTGCTGGAGCGCCGCGGCATCACTGCCGATACCGCGTTGCGTCTGAGTCGTTTTTTTGGCGGCGATGCGCAGTCGTGGTTGAACCTGCAGACGGCCTACGATTTGCGGGTGGCTGAGCTTGATGAGACCCTCCAAGCTGCCGTAATGGCCGTGCATCCCCTCGAATTGCAGGCGGCCTGAACGATGCCTCATCTCTTGACCGCGAAGCCCAGGGCCTCGTGAAACCACCAGCCGTTATCGTTGTGCGGCAGACTGGCAATCGCATAGCGCTTCGCACATTGCTCCAGCGACAAGCCCTGCGCTTGCGCCACTGCAGCCAGTTCCTCTATCAAAGTTACCTGCGGCCAGGGCGAAACGCTGCGTGATGCCAGTTGCGCTGCAGGCACCGAATGGCACAGGCTTTGGTGGATGGGCACGTAGAGCTTGTCGTAGCGCCGCTCCCCGTCTTGTTCGCGGTGCAGTCGCAGGGTTTCTTCCTCTTCGTCCGACAGCAGGGCCACGTCGTCGCGTGGCTGTGGGTCGTAGCGAAAGCGCTGGAATTGCGGTAGCAGGCCCGTGAGCCATAGGGACCGAGGCGTGTCGGGCTAGGGCTCGAGTCACTGCAGGCAGGCCGCATGGGTGGGCGTTGTGGTGCCTTGCGGTTTAGGCAGCAGGCTGTCGTGCATGCGTGCGTGCTCTAGGTCTGTCCAGCGGCGGCTGCGCACCAGCTTGTCGGCTGGCAGTGCAATGCGCGGTTGTGCATCTACCGCCCAGGCCTTGGCTTCGCCCACCTCCCGCCCTAGCAGGTCATGCAAGTGGTGAGATTTGAGCTTGAACGGCGCATGGGCTGTCTCAAACCCGGGCTTCTCGTAAGCGGGCTTTTGGGGCTTTTCGTAGTGCCGCAGATTGCTGTCCAGCACCACCATGTTCACCCCGCCCACAGCCCCTGGCCGGTGCCGCCGTACGCGCCCGGCCAGCTGGATGAGCGAGCGCATGGACGATGGCTCGACCACGGCCCAGTCGTAGTCGTAGTCGTGGTCGCGGCCCACTTCGGTCACGGGGCTGCCCAGCACGATGAAGAGGTGGTGGGGCTCGGGGTGGGCGTCGATGAGGACGCGCAGGGCGGGGCGGCGCAGCGCGAGGTCGTGGCTGGCTGGGGTACCCCGGCGATTGAGCAAGGTGTCCAGTTGCTGCTCGATGGCCGAGCGCAGCAGCAGAGGGAACTGCGAGTGGTACACGCACAGGTGGATGCGCACCTGGCCTTGCAGCGCGGGCGGCAGTGCATCAGATGCATACATGGCCAAGCGCAAAAGCAAACTCCGTAAACCTTGCTCGCGTCACTGGACATGCTCGATCCTGGACGGATCGTGGCTAGAGCCACCTAATCGCGATTCCAGGCGGCCATCAGCATGGAGCCAATTTCATCAGCGCCAACATCTTTCTTTGCGGAAGTGCGCTGCGCGGAGGCCCGGCCTTTCCGCGTGCCGCCTTGGGCCACTTTAGGAGTGCCTGAATCGACCAAGAGCCCGCTTAGCAGTACCCGGTAGAACTCCTGGAAGGCCTCCTCGAGGGTCAGATCTGCTTGGGCGAGGAATGCTGGGCGGCGCAGCCTGAGTGCAGCACCAAAAATGAGCTCGGACACGACCAGTCCGTGGCAGGGGGCGAAGACGCCTTGGCGCACGCCATCGTCGATGAGCTGGGAAAGTCTCATGGTGCGAACCTGCTGGTAATGATCAAAGATGCTTCTTGCAGTGGCGGAATCTTCAATGTCTTTCAGGAACTGGACACCGATGCGGCCAGCTGCTCGGACGCCGACGTCCAGGTAGGCGGCAAGCGCAGCCGTCAAATTCTTTGTGCTGTGGATTAATGCCTCTCCTTGTTCCAAGAGGTCGTCGAAGAAGCGTTTCACTACGGCACTGAAGATTTCCTCTTTCGTCTGCGCAATGTCGTAGAGGCGGCGCCGCGAGCAGTGCAGGCGTGCAGCAATTTCGCCCACTGTTAGGCCTTTGATGCCTTCCGTCAGGAGCAGTTGGGTCAGCGCATCGAAGAACTCCTCGTCTGTGAGCTTCTTTTTCATGCGGGTTTCTCCCAGTGAAATATGGTACCGAATCAATTGACTTGGTACCAGTTGAGGACGTCTAATGGTACCAATTTACAGCAAATGGTACCGCCTGAACAGCGTGCATGACGCATCGCCGGGTGCAGAGACTTCCATTTGCACGTTGCAGCTGCAGACATGAAATTGTCGGCGATGACTGCTCCACGACCCGGACCTGAACGGAGACGCACCGCGATGAATCTGCTGGATTTTTTGATGCTGGCGTTGCCAGCTACCCAGATGCTCCTTGCTTCGTGGACTGCGGGCGCGACGCGCCGGCCATCACCTACGAGCAGGCGGGAGCCCTGACTTGCCAGATCGCTCGGGGACTGCAGACCCTGGGGCTCGCTCCTGGCTTTCATGGTGCAGTGCTCAGCGGCAATGCCGGGGCCGCCTTCGTGGCGCTGCTCGGGGTGTTGCGCGCGGGGGGGGGTTGGCTACCCGTCAATGCGCGCAACAGCGTGGAGACCAATGTCGAGTTCCTGCAGGACATGGACTGTGATGTTCTTTTCTATCAGGCCCGCTATGCGGACCAGGTTGCTGAGATCCGCGGCCAAGTTCCTCGCATTCGTCACTACATTGCTCTGGAAGAGGCCGATGGGCCGGATCTGTCGGTCCCTGGGTTGATTCTGGGCCAGTCCCCCGAGATGTACGCAGCGCCGTTGCAGCCGGAGGGGCTGGCCATGATCATGGGTACCGGTGGCACCACGGGGCGTTCGAAGGGCGTCATGCTCAGCCATCGCAACCTCACTGCGACCATGGCCAACCACATGTCGGCCATGAGCATCACTGATCGCATGACTGTCTTGGCGGCGGCGCCGATCACCCATACGGCGGGGCTGGTGTCACTACCTTTCATGGCGCGCGGTGGCCGCGTCGTGCTGATGGATGGGATTGATCCGCAGAACTTGCTCAAGGTGATGGAGCAGGAGAGGGTCAACATGTTGTTCCTTCCTCCTACCGTCATCTATACGTTGCTGGCACAACCCAACGTCCGCGATTTTGACTTTTCCGCGCTGCGCTACCTCATGTACGGTGCCGCTCCCATGTCGCCCGACAAGTTGGCGGAGGCTATCGGGGTTTTCGGCCCTGTCATGCTGCAAATTTATGGTCAGGCAGAAGTGCCTGGCGCGATCTCCGTGCTCCGGGTCGAGGACCATTTCGTCGACGGGCAGGTGGCGCCCCGCCAGCGCCTGCTGAGCGCAGGGCGCCGCTTCCCATTCACGCGGGTGGCCATCATGGACGAAGACGGCAATCTGCTCACCCAGCCAGGGGCGGTGGGCGAAATCGTCGCGCAGGGCGACATCGCGACTGCGGGTTACTACAAGAACGCTGAGGCCACGGCCGAAGCGCAGCGCCATGGCTGGCATTGCACCGGTGATGTGGGTTACTTCGATGAGCAGGGGTACCTGTTCATCGTCGACCGTAAGAAGGACATGATCGTCACGGGAGGCTTCAACGTCTTCTCGTCCGAGGTCGAAGCCGCCGTCATGGCGCATCCGGCCGTTAAGGACTGCGCCGTCATCGGCGTGCCTGATGACAAATGGGGCGAGGCCGTCAAGGCGGTCATCGAGCTCCGCCCAGGCCAGTCGGTGGAGCCGCAGGTGCTCATCCAGTTCGTCAAGGCCCGCCTAGGCAGCGTCAAGGCGCCCAAGGATGTCGAGATCGTCGCGCAATTGCCGCGCAGCACGGTGGGCAAGGTCCTGAAGAAAGAAGTCCGCAAGAAGTATTGGCACGCACAGGAGCGAATGGTCTCCTAACTGCAGCCGCTTCGATTCAACGCACGTTTGGTGATTCAACCTGGAGGTATCGCAATGCAAGAGCCCGTTCTCGTCGCCGGTGTCGGCATGACCCCTTTCAAGAAGCCAGGAGACAACCTGCCGTATCCGGAAATGGCTGCGCAGGCAATCCGCCAGGCGCTGCAGGACGCCCGCCTAGCGTACGCCGATGTCCAGGAAGTCTATGCGGGCTATGTCTATGGCGACTCGGCCAGTGGCCAGCGCGCGGTCTATGAGGTTGGCATGACTGGGGTGCCGGTGATCAACGTCAACAACAATTGCTCCTCTGGCTCCACCGCCTTGTACCTCGCGCGCAAAGCGGTGGCGAGCGGCTCGGCCGATTGCGCGCTCGCGGTGGGCTTCGAGCAGATGCCCTCTGGCGCATTGAAGGCGTACTGGGATGACCGACCAGACCCGCTTGATCGCTTTAACGGGGTCGTGGACGAGGTGTACGGCCATCCCGAGTTGCCCATGGCGATCCGCTATTTTTCCGCTGCGGGTCGCGAGCATATGGATCGGTACGGTACTTCGCTGGAAACCTTCGCCAAGATCCGCGCCAAGGCGAGCCGCCATGCCGCACGAAATCCCTTGGCGCTGTTTCGCAAGGAAGTGACGGTGGAGGAGGTGTTGGCAAGCTCGCCCCTGGTGTCCGGCACCATGACCCGCCTCATGGCCTGTCCGCCGACCTGCGGAGCCGCTGCCGCGATTTTCGTCAGCAAGAAGTTTGCTCAAAAGATGGGGCTCAATGCCGGCGTGCAGGTGCTTGCACAGTCACTGGTGTCCGACCGTCCCGGCGCGTTCGACGACAAGTCGGGGATTTCCGTGGTGGGTTTCGACATGACGCGTGAGGCCGCCCGGCAGGTCTATGAGGCCGCTGGTGTGGGGCCGCAGGACATCGACGTGTGCGAGCTGCACGACTGTTTCGCACAAAACGAGCTGCTCAGCTACGAGGGCCTTGGCTTCTGCGCCGTCGGCGACGGCCAGGCCTTCGTCGAGTCCAACGGCAACACCTATGGTGGCGCGGTCGTCGTCAACCCTTCGGGTGGGTTGCTGTCGAAAGGTCATCCACTGGGTGCGACCGGTTTGGCGCAGTGTTACGAGCTGACCCACCAGATCCGCGGCAGCGCCGAGGAGCGCCAGGTGAAGGATGCGCGGTTCGCCCTGCAGCACAACGCCGGTCTGGGGGGCGCTACCGTGGTGACACTGTATGGCCGGGCAAGCTGAGGAGCCCATCATGGGCAAACGCCTGGAAGGCAAGGTGGCCTTGGTTACCGGTTGCGGATCATCGGGGCCCGGCTGGGGCAACGGCAAGGCCATGGCCGTGCTATTCGCTCGCGAGGGCGCCAAGGTCTATGGCTGCGACATTCATCTTGACGCGGCGCGGGAGACCGAAGCGATCGTGCGACAGGAGGGTGGGGCGATGAGCGTCGCCCAATGCGATGTGACTGATGCTGGCGCAGTGGAACGGTTGATCCAGGACTGCATCGCCACTTATGGTGACATCGACATTCTGGTGAACAACGTTGGCACCGCCCGCCTGGGTGGGGTCGTCGAGCAGAGCCTGGAGGACTGGCGCTTAGTCTTCGACATCAACCTCACTTCCATGTTCCTGACCTGCAAGCATGCCATTCCCTCCATGCTCAGGAAAGGAAAGGGGAGCATCGTCAACATCGGCTCGGTGGCCGGCGTGCGCGACAGCGGCGTGGCCTATGTTTCCTACAGCGCCTCGAAGTCTGCGGTGCTCGGCTTTTCGCGCAGCGTGGCCCTGCAGTATGCCAAACAGGGCATCCGCTCGAACGTGCTGATGCCCGGCCTGATGAACACGCCGATGGTTCGGCAACCGTCACTGGCCCTGGCAGACGGATACCAAGAGGCTTCTCTGGAAGAAACGATGGCCAAGCGGGACCGACAGTGCCCCATGGGCCATATGGGAGAGGCATGGGATGTGGCGTACACGGCCCTATGGTTGGCCAGCGACGAATCCAAGTACGTTACTTCAGCCGAAATCATGGTCGATGGCGGCATTTCAGCCCGCATCGGCTGACCAGCAGTGCATTGAGATCAACAACAGGAGACAGATCATGGGTGATTTTGCGAATTGGTTCAGGAAAAGCATTGTGGTCGCCGCGGCGGCCACAATGGGACTCGTGTCCACTGGGTACGCACAGGCCAAACCCGAGAAATTCAAGATCGGCGGCGTGCTGTCCCTCTCCGGCCCGTATGGCTTGCTGGGCGAGGACATGCGCCGGGGAGTGCAGATCGCCGTGGAAGAGCGTGGTGGCAAGGTGCTGGGCGTTCCGGTCGAAATCAACTGGGAGGACGATGAAACCAAACCCCAGCCGGCTGTTCAGAAGGCCACCAAGCTGATCTCCGAAGGTTCGCACATGATCTTCGGGGCGCTGAGCTCAGCCTCCACGCTGGCGGTCATGAACTTGACCAAGCAGCGCAAGATTCCCCACCTCGTCACCATTTCGGCGGACGACAAAATCACCGTGCCTGGTGGATCCCGCTACACGTTCCGCACGTCCAATAACCTGGGCATGGAAAATCGTATGGCGTTGGCGTACATGCAGGACAGAAAACTCAAGAAGATCTACATAGTCACCGCTGATTACCAAGCCACACGCGATGGCTACGAGTGGATCAAGAGTCAAGTTGGGTCCAGCGGCATACAGATCGTAGGTGAGGATTTCCCGCCCCTGGGTAACCGCGACTATTCATCGATCGTTGACAAGATCGCCAAATCCGACGCCGACGGCGTTCTGCTGATGCTGACAGGGTCGGACGTTGTCACCCTGCTCAAGCAGGCTGGCCAGGTGAACTTGGGCAAGAACAAGTTGCTTTTTGGACCTGTGGCCGCCGATGAAACCATGGCTGCGGCTGTGGGACCAGCTTCGCTGGGCGTCAATTCCGGTTTGCGCTACGACCACTCCATCGACACCGCCGCCAACCGCAAGTTCGTCGAGGCCTACCGCAAGAAGTTTGGCATCTTCCCCAGCATGACGGCCGGGGAAGCTTATGACGGAATGGCTTGGTGGCTGGATACGGTGGAAAAGACCGGCTCCTGGGACAAGGAAAAGTGGGTGGACGCCTTTGCGATTAGTGTTCGCGAGAACTCTGTCGAAGGCAGGAAGACCATGCGCGCATGCGACCACCAGGCCTTGCAGCCGGGCTTCTGGGGTGAGGTGGTGCAAGGCACCCCGCCGGCACCCGCCTTGACGATGAAGATCACCAAGATCTTCCCCGAAGAAAAACTATTCGCGGCCTGCAAGGGCTGAAGAACGCGCCGCGGGGCGGGCTCCGGGGGAGTCGTCCGCGGAGCATTGGCCGCTCCTTCCCGGTGAATCGATATGTCAACTATTGTGATTGGCTTGAGCCTGGGCATGCTGCTGTTCCTTTTAGCAGCGGGCCTGACACTCATCTTTGGCATGCTGGGCGTGATCAATTTCGCCCACGGCGCCGTCTACATGCTGGGCGCCTACATCTCTTATGAGACGGGAAGGCGCACGGGATCTTTTCTCATGGGTGTGCTGGCTGCGACGCTGCTCACCGCCCTGGTGGGGGCAGTGGTCGAAAAACTGACGCTGCGCCCGCTCTACGAGCGCCCCCATTTCTACCAGTTGATCCTGACTTTCGGGCTGATTCTGGTCCTGAGCGACTTGGTGCGCTTCATCTGGGGGCCCGGCTACCAGGAAGTGGCGATCCCACCGTTGTGGAGTGGCACGGTGGACATGTTGGGCAGCACGATTCCGATGTACCGGCTGTTCGTGATTGGGTTCGGTGCGCTCATTTCAGTGGGGCTGTACCTGGTGCTGGAGAAGAGCACCTTCGGCATGCTTGTACGGGCCGCGAGCAGCGATGCGGAGATGGTGCGCATCCTGGGGCTGCCGGTAGGCGCGATCCGCATGGCGGTCTTCGCCATCGGCTGTGGTCTGTCCGGGCTCGCCGGTGCGATTGCGGCGCCGTTGTTTCCTATCGAACTGGGCATGGCTACCAACACCATCATCGACTGCTTCATCGTTGTGATCCTAGGTGGCCTCGGGAACATACGGGGGGCTATTGCCGCGTCGATGCTGATCGGCATGGTCCGCGCCCTTGGCTATGTGTACCTGCCCGGCTGGGTGGACATCATGACTTTCGTGCTGCTTATCGGCACCCTCCTGACACGCCCGCAGGGCCTGTTCTACCGGACAGCGAGGACTGCATGAAGCTCTCCAGATTTGATATCTACTTTGGCATCCTGTTGGCTGTGGCGGGCATCCTACTGCCTCTCCTCCGACCGGGAGAGGCCTTGATCCAACTGGTCACTCTGGCCGCCATTTGGGCAGTTTTCGCCGTCGGATTCGATTTCGTCTTCGGATCGCTGGGCATGGTGTCGTTTGGACATGCCACCTTCCTGGGGGTGGGTGGCTATGCTGTGGCACTGGCGACCCAGAAATACGGTCTGCCGTTCTTTTGCGGGGCGGGCATCGCCATTGCCGTAGGTGCGGCTTTCGCCTTGTTTTTCAGCTTTTTTGCCCTGCGGGTCTCCGGCATCTTCTTCGCGCTGGTGACCTTGGCACTGTCCCAGTTGATTTTCATCCTGGCAGACAGCAAGCTGCGAGGCTTCACGGGTGGATCAGATGGCATTTCCGGCGTCGAGCGCCCCGGATTTCTGGGCATCGACTTCTACGATCCCATCAATTTTTACTGGTTCGTTCTAGGCGTGTATGCCTTGGTCATGCTTGCCGTGATTTCCCTGCGCAGTTCGCCGTTCGGCCGCGCGATAGCGGCGATCCGGAGTAACGAGACCCGTGCGGATCAACTGGGCTTCAATGTCAATCGCTACAAACAGATCACATTCGTGATCTCGGGGGCGCTCAGTGGCCTAGCGGGAGCATTGCTGGCATCACTGCTGATGTACATGAACCCGCAAATGTTGCATTGGACGACCTCAGGGGACGTGATCATCATGACCCTGTTGGGCGGCTCCGGCTCGCTGTGGGGCGCCACGGTTGGTGTGATCGTCTTTGAAATTCTCAAGGAATGGCTGAGCAGTTGGACCGAGTACTGGTACGGCGTGCTGGGCACCGTGTTCATCCTCGCGACCATCTTTTTTCCGCGCGGCATTGTCGGTGAACTGGAGAAGGGTTTCGCTGCCTACCAGAACAATCGCCGGGGAGGTGCTCGATGACCCAGGTAGCGCTCAAATGCGAGGGCGTGACTGTGAGTTACGGTGCCCTGAGGGCTGTCAACGACGTCAGCCATGACTTTCAAGAAGGCCGCGTCTACGGCCTGATTGGGCCCAATGGCGCTGGTAAGACGACGCTGCTGAACGTATTGGCAGGGCGGCAGATGCGCCATCGCGGAAGGGTGTTCTGCGGCGGCCAGGAAATTAGCCAGCGCCCCGCTTACGAGCGGGCTCGCATGGGTATCGGGCGTAGCTTCCAGATCATCAAGATATTCGGCGAGATGACGGTGGCGGAGAACCTGCTGATCGCTGCCCAGTCCCGCCGACCGGGATTCCAGCCCTTCTGGATAAGCCGCAGCTTCGACAAGCAGTTCCGCGAGCAGCTGGATGCCACGCTTGAGCTGACTGGGCTTGCTGCACACCGCGATGACATTGCGGGTACGTTGCCCTATGGCTTGCAGCGCTCGCTCGAACTGGGCGTGACCTTGATCCCGGATCCCAAGATTCTGCTGCTAGACGAACCCCTAGCCGGCATCGGCCACCATGAAATCCAGGCGGCGCTGGAGTTGATCCAGAAGGTTTCGCAGGGGCGAACGGTGCTTCTGATTGAACACAACATGGACGCGGTGATGTCGCTTTCCCATGAAATCGTGGTCATGAGCAACGGCTCGGTGATCGCGTGCGGGTCTCCAGAGGCTATTCGCAAGAACGAATCGGTGCGGTCGATTTACCTAGGGGAGGACGCCCTGTGATCGAGCTGGAAAAAGCAAGTGTCAAGTATGGACAAGCTCTGGCGCTGGAAGAAATTTCCCTTCGGATTGATTCCCATGAAATCGTCGCCATCGTTGGGCGCAACGGCGCAGGTAAGACAACCTTGTTGAAAGCGCTGATGGGCCTGATGCCTCTGGTGGCTGGCCGGCGTCTGCTGGGTGAGCAAGACATTTCAGGACTGGGCGTGGAGGCCATCGCCAAGCTCGGCGTGGCGCTGGTGCCGGATACGCGTCGGATCTTCCCCAACCTGTCGGTGCTAGAAAACCTGAAGATCGGCGCACTGCTCCACCAGCCCGGGCATTGGACCCTTGACCGGGTGCTGGAAGCGTTTCCGCGCCTGGGAGAGCGACTGAATTTCAGCGGCGATCAGCTCTCTGGTGGGGAGCAGCAGATGCTGTCGATCGGGCGCGCCTTGCTGGGCAACCCGCGCATCCTCTTGCTCGACGAGCCTACCGAGGGGTTGGCTCCGGTCATCGTGGACCAACTGGTCCGGGTATTCAGCGAGGTCCATCGTCAGGGTACCGGCATCGTTCTGGTGGAGCAAAACCTCAAGGTGCCGATGAAGCTGGCCCATCGCCAGTATGTGCTGGATCACGGCCAAGTCGCCTGGTCTGGCACGGCGCAGGAGTTGGATGCGCAGCGCGCCCACGTCGAGGGCCTCATCACGACTGGTGCAGCGGCTTGATCCCGTCATGTTCACCACATTCCATCTCCAGACAAGCCTATGAATTCACAAACCATCGCACGCATAGTGCCCCTGCATGAAAGCGACCCCAGGTCCCGAGATCCGGTGCTCGAAGAACTGGTGGATTTCGTCGGCTACCGGCCGAACGCGCTGCTGACCATGGCACGCAAGCATGGCGTGGTGCCCGCACTGCTCAACCTAATGGGCGTGACGCTGCGCGGCGACGGGCTGCTGGCGGAGTCGCTACGGTTTTTGATCGCCACGGAAGCCTCGCGCAGAGCACGCTGCTGCTACACGACGACGCACCTCGTCCATGCCGCGCACCACCTGGGCGTTTCTTGGGACAAGCTGGCCGCGTTGCCTTCCTACCAGGAAGATCCCCGATATACGGAGCAGGAGAGAAAAGCGCTGGCCATCGCCACCGCCGGGGGCAGCCTGCCGGTGCGCAATCCAGCGCAGGCCATGGGGCAGGCCAAGCAATTCTTCTCCGATGAAGAAATCGTGGAGATCGTGTCCTGCGTGGCCATGGTCGGATGGTTCAACCGCTGGAATGGCCTGATGGGTTCGGTGCTGGAGTCTGTGCCGTCGGAGGCAATGGTCCATGTTCCCTGGCTCTGCGAATTGGAAATCTAAGCATGCCACGCGTTGAAATTTCATGCATTTGAGGACGTAGGCCATGTACAGTCGTATCCATGAACCCCACGCATGCACGCTGACCGATGCATTGAGTGAATGGGCCATCAGCCGCCCCGGCATGCCTTGGCTGCAGGATAGCCAGGGCAACGCTCTCACTGTCGGGCAGGCCTATGCTGGCAGCCAGCGGTTTGCCAGCTTTCTGTGTCAACTGGGCGTACAGGCAGAGGAGCGCGTTGGCGTGTTCATGTCCAACAGCTGCGCCATGGTGGCAACTGTGTTCGGCATTGGCTACCTGCGGTCTACCGCGGTGATGCTCAATACCGAGCTACGCTCCTCATTCCTGCGCCACCAGTTGAACGATTGCCAACTGGCAACTATCGTGGTGGATGCACCGCTGGTCGAACACATCGTTTGCCTTGCCGATGAGCTCCCTCACCTCAAGACGCTGGTCGTGTTGGGAGATAGTCGTGCTGCCGTGCCCGACCACTGGCGCCAGGTAGCTTGGACGGACAGTAGCACCTGCGTGCCGTGGGAAGGTCCACATCCGCAGCCCCAAGACATCTTCTGCATCATGTACACGTCCGGCACTACCGGGCCGAGCAAGGGTGTCTTGATGCCTCACTGTCACTGTGCCTTGATTGGACTGGGGGCGATACGCAGTCTGGAAATCACTGCGGCCGATAAATACTACATCTGCCTTCCCCTGTTCCACGCCAATGGCCTTTTTATGCAGCTAGGGACCACAGTGCTGGCGGGAATCCAGGCGTTCCTGAAGCAACGCTTCAGCGCCAGCACCTGGCTTGCTGACATCAGGGAGTCCGGCGCAACGCTGACAAACCATCTGGGCACGACGGCCATGTTCGTCATCAATCAGCCGCCCACGGAGCAGGACCGGAGCCACCGCTTGCGCGCGAGTCTGAGCGCCCCCAACCCTGCCCAGCACGAAGCCGTATTCCGCGAGCGTTTCGGCGTGAAGGACGTATTGTCTGGATTTGGCATGACCGAGGTCGGTATCCCTATCTGGGGGCGGGTTGGGCACGCCGCGCCGAACGCGGCCGGCTGGGCACACGAGGACAGGTTCGAAATTTGCATCGCCGACCCTGAGACCGATGTGCCGGTGTCTGCCGGGCAGATTGGTGAAATCCTGGTGCGGCCCAAGGTGCCATTCGGCTTCATGGCAGGCTACCTGAACGTTCCGGCGAAGACGGTCGAGGCATGGCGCAACCTCTGGTTTCATACAGGTGACGCTGGAATGCAGGATGCGCAGGGGCTCATCACCTTTGTGGACAGAATCAAGGACTGCATACGTCGCCGGGGTGAGAACATCTCGGCCACGGAGGTTGAGGCCGTAGTGGGCCAGTTGTCCGGCATCAATGAAGTGGCGGCCTACGCTGTTCCTGCGCAAGGAGCAGGAGGGGAGGACGAGGTGATGCTCGCCCTGGTGGCAGCCGAAGGCGGGGTACTTGATATGGCGGACATCGTCCGTCAGGTCAGCGCCCAGTTGCCGCGCTTCGCCAAGCCGCGCTATCTCCGCCAGATGGACAGCTTGCCGAAAACGGCGACGGGCAAAATCCAGCGCGCGATACTCCGTCAGCAGGGTAGCGCTGGCGCTTACGACACTGAGGCCGAGGGCGCCCAATAAGCAGGAACACGCCATGTTGGAAAAGTTGCACGGCAAGGTGGCTGTGGTCACCGGCTCGGGGCGGGGTATTGGCAGGGCGATGGCCCTCAAACTTGCGAGTGAAGGTGCCAGGCTCATCCTCAATGACCTCGACGAAGCGCCAGCTGCTGCGGTGCACGAGGAAATCCTTGCGCTGGGCGGCGAGGCGGTAATCTGCTGCGGCAACGTGGCCGCAGCAGATTTTGCGGATCGGCTGATTGGTACGGCGACGAGCGCGTTCGGTGGGCTCGATATCCTCATCAACAATGCTGGCTATACCTGGGACAACGTCATCCAGAAGACCACGGACGAACAGTGGTATGCGATGCTGGATGTGCACTTGACCGCACCGTTTCGTATTCTGCGGGCTGCTCAGCCGGTGATTCGCGAGCTGAACCGAGCTGACGCAGCGGCAGGCCGTCGCGTGGTGCGTAAGGTGGTCAACATTTCCTCGGTAGCAGGCGTTTTCGGCAATGCGGGGCAGGCCAACTACTCCGCCGCCAAGGCCGGCATCATGGGCCTGACTATGACGCTGGCCAAGGAGTGGGGGCGCCTGAACACCACCGTCAACTGCGTGGCCTACGGACTCATCCGGACCCGTATGACCGAGGCCACTGCCGATGCCGACGCCGCCATCCAGGTCGAAGGGCGCGAGATCAGGGTGGGGGTGAATCCGGACCTGATGGCTGCGATGGAGCGCGGCATCCCGCTGGGCCGGGCCGGCACGCCCGAGGAGGCCGCCGGAGCGGCCTACCTGTTCTGCATCCCCGAATCCGACTACGTGAGCGGCCAGACGTTGCTGTGCACGGGCGGGCTCACCGGCATCTGACCCCGCACCATGGCAAAGCCCGACACCGTCGCGCTGACCTACCCGTTCGAGCCGCCCACGCCGCGCCACACGGTCGAGGTCGCCCCCGGCGTACGCTGGATCCGGCTGTCCATGCCGTTCCGGCTTGATCACATCAACGTCTGGGCCATCGACACAGACGATGGCTGGGTGCTGGTGGACACCGGCCTGAACGACCCCGCCACCGTGGCCGACTGGCTGGCCCTCATAGCGCAGGGGCCGCTGACGCGCCCCCTGCAGGGCGTGTACGCCACTCACATGCACCCTGACCACATCGGCCTGGCGGGTTGGTTCACGCGCCGCGCCGGCGTGCCGCTGCACATGAGCCGACTGGAATACCTGAGCTGCCGCGTGATGCACGCCGACACGAACCGCGAGGCGCCGCCCGACGGTGTGCGATTTTATCGGCGCGCCGGCTGGTCGGAGGCGGCCCTCGAGAGCTACCGCAGCCGTTTCGGTAGTTTTGGCAAGCACATCCACGCGCTGCCTGAAAGTTTCGTGCGCCTTCAGGACGGCGATCACGTTCAAATGGGCCTGCATAGCTGGCGGGCGATCACCACCGGCGGTCACTCGCCGGAACATGTCTGCCTATACTCCAAGGACTTGAAACTGCTGATTGCCGGCGACCAAGTGCTACCGCGAATTTCGTCCAATGTATCGGTGTTCGCCAGCGAGCCGCAGGCCAATCCCCTCAAGGATTGGTACGAGTCGCAGGACAGGCTGAAGCGGGAGGTGTCTGCTGATGTACTGGTGCTTCCCTCTCATAACGAGCCCTTTTATGGGCTACACGAACGACTTGCGTCGCTCAAGGCAGGCCAGGATCAGGCGCTGGAGCGGTTGCACCAGTCGCTGTGCAGCGGGCCACAACGGATCGTGGACGTGTTCCCCGCCCTGTTTCGCCGCGCCATAGGGGAGCAGGATGGGCAGCAACTAAGTCTTGCCACGGGCGAGGCCGTGGCCTGCATGAACTACCTCATTGCGGATGGCGCCGTGGAATGTTACGTGGACGAGAGCGGCGTTGCATGGTATTCGCTGAAGCCGTGAAGACCGTGCGGCTCTCCGACCTCAGTCACCCCATTCATTGGTCTTCGGTCGAGGTGTATGCAAGGAAATTGTTCCCAGGAACAGATCAGTTTGCACGGAAAACTGTCGGTAGCGTGAGGCGCCAAGAAGCGCAATGTGGGCAAGGGGGCTGCACCTTGCCAACGATGGGCGATCGGCTTCTTGGCGAGGAGATCCAGCCGAACGGCGCGGTCGCGAGGGGAGGCCGCAGTCGGCGGTGAGCTTTGCAGGGGCTTTGGGCAAAGCTGATTAAGGTTCACGGCTAGCGCGTGTGAGGCGTTACGTAGCGATGAAGCATAAGACTTTGCGATGGCTGCTGATCAAGGCTCGGGCTCGGGATTGGAGCAACACCGCAAGCCCATGCGACGCGCAAATTCCTGCAGACGATGGACTGTCATCGTGCCGTGGGCGGCGCTGTGCGAGGTGATGGCGCGCTGGCGGAAGTCGGCATCCAGAGACACCGCGCATAGGCACATCGTGGCATTGAAACGCACCTTTGCGGCTAACCAAGGCCCATGACCCCACATGAGGGACTTGGGATTGCCGTGAGGTTGCAGCGCCTACATACTCTCGATTGCCCAATGTTTGTTCGCCGTGTTGCTCTTCGCAGCTGTCTAGCACTTGCATGTTGATTTCCACGCATACCTGACACCCGCTCGCGCACTGACTTCCGCCGCATGGTGCCTACGTCGAAATCCCTCGTTTCTCACTAGCCCCTGATCCACCGCCATGTGGAGCAGTCTTCTGAGCATGAGCTTCTTACCCTGTTCTTTCTCGGGAAGAGTAGTGTGCAGCCGTTTCCGCAGCCCTAACTCAAGCGCTGCCAAGGCTTGAGCCGTTGCTGGCATATAGAAGCGATAGACGTACCACGCATAGAGATAGAGATTGCGGGCAATCTCAAACTGAATCGCCACCGGCTCAGGAACGGCGGAACTGATTTGAATGGCGGCAACTCCAGCGTGATGAGCATCCAGCGAGGGTGTTTGTGGGGCCGCCCATGTGACTGTCCGCGGGTCAGGCCTCATGGCAGTGGAACTGTCGCGCAACCTGTCAGCAGGGTGGAGTGTTGTCTGCTTCACATTCGTTCCGTCCTTTTGACCCACTGTCAGCCTGCAGCGCGCGTTCCTCGACACTTCGGATAGGTTGAGCACCCCCAGAAGTTGCTTCCGGCGTTTGCGCCTTGTCGAGCGGTGCGCAACTGCATGGAAGCACCGCAGCGTGGACAGTCCGGCGCAGCGGTCTCTGCCTTGGCGATCGCAGTGGCCTCGGGCCGCTGCGCCAGAGCCAGAGAATCCGCCGGATTTGATTGAGGCGGAGACGTTCCAGTCCGCCGTGCGCGTTGAATCATCGCGAAGAGACGGGGGCCATCGACCAGCTCAATGTTCCGGCCTTGCGCAAACTCCACTGCGTCGGCTGTGAAGCGCCCCGAGGTCACCACGAATCCGCCCGTGGCCCCCTTGGCAGCCATGACACCATAGAGTTCGCGCACGGTGGTCACCCCCACCTTGTAAGCCTTCCATTGTTTGCACTGTACGAAGAATTTCTCGTTGCCTTTGATGAGTACGAGGTCCACACCACCATCTGGGCCGGCGCCCCCTAACTCTGCAACCCGGTAGCCCTGCTGTCGATAGGATTCCCCCACGAGAATTTCAAATTCTCTCCAGCTCATGCCATCCAGAGCATCCGAGCTTTCAGCTTGCGAAACACCGGCTATCAGTTCCCTGCGTTGTTTGCGCCGCCAAGCGGAGATCGCTGCAGCAATCAGGCACATCAGGGGAGCGAGGTACTGGCCAATTGTTGCCAATCCGTGGATGACGGCCTTTTGCATCATCGCTCCCACCATCGCGCCGCCCTGGCCTTGGATATCTGAAGGTTTGATAGGAGCGGCCAAGTTGCTGAGCACTATGTAGCTCACCGCAGCCAGCACCAAGCAGACCCACCATGGAAGCAGGGAAAGCAAGTCCAGGATGTCTTCCAAAGGACTGGTTTTCTTGCGTCTGGCCATGATTTCCTCCCTGTGCGTTGGTTCTCTTTGAAGCGGGCGTCTTTGCGCCCGGAAGCTCAGCGGTATCTTGGCGACCGCTATGACCTTGAGACAAGTTTATTCAAGAGTGGCAGCCAGGGCATCTACGCTTCTGCCGTCATAGAAGTCTTGTAGGCAGCAGCGGCTCTAAAGCTCACTTGCACCGCAACTCAGCACTTGAGGGCAAAGAAGATTTTGCGGGCCTTGTACAAGTCCGTTTCAGCCTCTTGTTTTTGGTTGGCTGCCGATCGCGCGACACGAGCGTCCAATTCTGGTAACTGGCGGTCAAGGTTGCGGCAGGTGGATTTGTCCCCGGCGGACAGTTTGTGCCGCCTGCGCTCGACGTTCATCTGCTCGTGATCCAGGCCCGTGAGCGGCTGAAGCGCCAAGTCCACGGCTTTTCTGTTTTCGTCGCGCAAAACATCAGCACCTTTGCGCGTGCGGCCGCTCATCTTGTCCATGCCCTGCGTGGGTGTGGCGTCCACTACCTTCGCTCCAACGCAGGGTTCATCTGAGTAGGTCACTTTGCCGCCGTGTTCGCAGCGATAGACCTGGGCGCTAGCGGTTGTTGCCAACAGCGTGCATGCCATGATTGCAAGAAAGGTTCGCATATGCAAATTATGGGTTCCCCAGAAAGCGCAAAGCCGCCTCCTAGGGCGGCTGCTCAATGCCTGTGCCGAGGCATCAATCTTTCTTCGTTCCCTCTTTGCCCGTGTACGGGTTCACATTGCCCTTGTGGCTCCAGTTGTTCGTCTTGGAACTGTCAGGGTTGGTCGCCCGGTGGGGCGGGACATAGGTGCCGTTTTTGGTGGTGTGTCCGCTGACGGCATGGCTGCCCCCTTTGGCCATCGCGGGCACAGCTAAGACAGAAAGTGCCAGAACACTAGCAAGCAGAAGAGGCTTCATAGGGGGCTGGTTTCAATTTACTTGTGACCGCCAACATAGCGACCGCCCTTGCCACTGCGCCCCTTGCCACCGACTCTCTTGCTTCCAGTTCGTCCCTTGGTTTCAAAGATGTATGTGGGGCTAGAAACGGCTGAGGGGGACAGGTGAATCCCAGACGGGGTCTGAACTGGTGCTGCGCTGGCCATGGTGGATGCGCCGAGGATGAACGCGAACAATGCTGCCTTCATGTGTCTCCTGGATTGGTTGTATGTGCATGTTACGCAGAACAGAACGTTGATGCCAACCAAAAATGACAGAGGGGGGCAGTGGGTCACTTCTGCGTGGAAATCAACAACGCAATCACTCAGCGAAGTTCACAGTTCAGCAGCAGAAGGGCTTGCCATGGCCGATCAGCAAACGGCCGTAGGAGAATGAAGGCCTGCTACGTCGTCAACGTAGCCTGTCAGCGCTGTAACTTCTCGGTGCGCTCCCGTAATATCTTCCCTATGAACATCCGTCACCTTTCCAAACTGCGTGAGGCACAAACCAGATGACGACGCGTCCTCTCATCGCACTTGACGCAGACGGCGTGCTGCTGGACTACAGTCTGGCCTATGCGCACCTCTGGGAACGTGCCTTTGGGTATTTTCCGAAGGAGTTGGACAAGGATGCATATTGGCCCTTGGACCGCTGGGAAGTCGAGGCGCTGGATGGTGAGAGGCTCTCGATTTTCAAGGCCTGCATGGATGAGCACTTCTGGTCCACGATTCCTGCCGTTGAGCATGCAGTGCAAGCCTGCCACCGATTGCACGATGCTGGATTCAACCTCGTGTGTGTCACAGCGCTGCGCCCGCAGTTCCAGAACGCACGTTTACGGAATCTGCGGGATGCTGGATTCCCCATCGAACGGGTGATCGCAACAGGACGCTCCACAGGGGATCGCAGTCCCAAAGCCGAGGCTATAGAGCATTTGGGTGCTGCGGCTTTCGTGGACGACTATTTGCCGTACTTCAAGGGCATCAAACCTGGCACTCACCTCGCTTTGGTATGCCGTGGGTCGACTCGATCCCCCAATGTTGGGCTTGATCTGGAGATTGTTCATTCCCAACATTCGAGTCTTGCGGCATTCGCGGATTGGATGCTGCGAAGCGGGCCGGGCAACTCTGGAATCAGAAGCAGAATTTCATAATGCGTCAGCCTCTTCTGGATGTCAAGAGGCAAGCCGACGCATAGACAGCACCGTCAGTTGTCCTCAAGCTGCTGCTGAAGGTGCTCCAGGCGCTCCGCCAGCATCTCACGCTCAGTGAGCATGGCGTGAACGGTGGTGGTGCCGATGCACACCACCCGGTACCAGATGTGAAATCCCATCGCGGTGTACCCCTCCTGGCCAGCCAGGGTGATGGCTGACTGGATGTCCTCGGCAAAGAACTCATCCACCTCGGTTTGGTGGTCGAGTACCCGGGCGGTGTAGTAATTCGGCGCTTGTTGGTCGATATGCGGTGACAGAAGCATGGGCGTGTTCTGGGTATGAACTGCTATCGCAACGATGTCCCCTGAGGGCACTGCCCCCAGTCTCTCATCCCATGAACACCGTGTACGCAAGCCCGGAATCCTGCAGCCCTGTCAGACCGATCTGGGTGCCTGTAGCGTCCAGCATGGCTTGCATATTCGACCAGCTGGGCCTGCGTGTACTCGCCGCGCTCCAGGACTACGACGAAGGTGGCGCGGTCGGATCTGGAGGTTATTCCCGCAGTAGAGTCCCCGTATCGGGAACCTAAATCGCGCTGCTTTCGCTTTAGGCTGATCTGAGACTATCGCGGCTGACGGCCTGAATGGCCGCAATCACGAAACCGGCCATTGAACGTCGACGGCCTCAAACGGCAGCATTGCCCTCGATACCGGTCGCAATCAGAACGAGCGGCCGCTCCTGCTGACCACGACTGGCTCAAAGCCACAAAAACCAGCGATTCACCCTGACGACTTCCTGGCGCACGAACCATGCGCCATCACGGACTTTGCTACGTGGCGTGGTCAGGGCGCCCGATAGCGGCCCACATTGGTTCAATTTATTGACAATTACTTTCAATAGCAAATAATCACGCATCTCGTCAAGCTGAAGTCGTGTCCATGCCGGGTCTACCCTGCACCCGATGCGGCTGATCCGCCTCAGTACGGACCGCGCCGAGTCGGAACTGATCAGGTTCATGATGTTCGGGAAAAGCATGGAAGGCTATGGATAAAAACAAGTCAGCCACCATCCTCGTTGTCGATGACGAGGAGCGCAACGTCAAGTTGCTGGAGACCCTGCTGCAGGCCGATGGCTATATCACCATGTCAGCCAGCAGCGGGCGCGATGCGCTGGCCCAGGCGTCAGCCAATCCTCCCGATCTCATCCTGCTCGACATCATGATGCCGGATTTGGATGGTTTTGATACCACAGTCCTGCTCAAGGCCGATCCACGCACCCAAGCAGTGCCGATCATCGTGATCACCTCGCTCGATGATCGCCAGTCAAAACTGCGCGCCCTGGAGGCGGGCGCCGAAGAGTTCCTGAGCAAACCGATCGATCGTGCCGACCTCAAAGTGCGTGTGCGGAACCTGTTGAGACTCAAAGAATATGCCGACTTCCTGGCTAACCACAACAGCATTCTGGAAAAGCAGGTTCAGCAGCGTACCGTCCAACTGAAAGATGCACATGGCGAAACTATCCTCACACTGGTTCGCGCAGCCGAACACAAGGACGAGGAAACCGGTCATCATGTTCGACGCATCAGCCACTACTGCCATGAACTGGCCAGCGCCTTGAAAATGACTGCGGAATTCCAGGAGATCATCTTCCTGGCCAGTCCGATGCACGATATTGGCAAGATCGGCATCCCGGACCACATTTTGTTCAAGCCCGGGCCACTCAACGAGTCAGAATGGAAAATCATGCGCACGCACAGCGAACTAGGCGCCAGCATTCTGTCCAACAGCACCTCGCCCTACACCCAAATGGGTTGCGACATCGCCCTCAATCACCATGAGCGCTGGGACGGCAGCGGCTACCCCAATGGTCTCAAGGGCGAGGCCATCCCGGTGCCAGCACGCATCATGCAAATCTGCGATGTGTACGACGCGCTGCGCAGCCAGCGGCCTTACAAACCGGCATATGACCATGCGCGCGCCATGCACATCATCCGCCAAGGCGACGGACGGGTTCGGCCTGAACACTTCGATCCCGATGTACTCGCCTGTTTTTTACAAAAGGCAGACCGATTTGCCGCCATTTATGAGCAGCACGACGAGGCCAAACCCACCCCCTGCGTGGCGCAGGTTTTGCCGCCAGTTTCCTGAGCATTCACAAATCAGTTGATGGATAAAAGTTCCCCCTTCCTATCCACTTACATCCCTGAGCGTAGCGATCGTCGCATCGCGCTGCTCGTCTTCATGGCATCCGTGACGGTGTTCCTCTGTGCAGCGCCGTTTGCAAAACTTCCGCTCCCCCAGATTCCAGCCTTTCTGCCGATCTATCAATCCGCGCTTGTCATCATCGAAATGATTACGGCTGCCTTGCTATTTGGGCAGTTTGGCATCCTGCGCTCGAGAGCACTGGCAGTACTGGCTAGCGGCTATCTGTTCAGTGCCACGATGGCAGTTTTCCATGCACTCAGTTTTCCTGGGTTGTTCGCGCCTGCCGGTCTTCTCGGCGCCGGGACACAGACCACCGCTTGGATTTACTTCCTCTGGCATGGCGGCTTTCCTCTGTTCGTCATCGGCTACACGCAACTGCAGAATGTCAAGGATTCGCCAGCCCATCCACGTGATCGACTGTTTGGGCACGTGGTGCCCTATGTGATTGCGGCCATTGCCGTGGCGAGCGGATTAACGCTTCTTGCCTCGATGGAAGATGCCCTGCCTGTGATCATGGCGGGAGACATAGATGCCTCGGCGAAGATCGTCGTCGCTGCGATCGTATGGACGTTCAGCCTCATCGCCCTGGCTATTCTGTGGCGGCGGCGTTCACATTCAGTGCTTGATCTGTGGCTGATGGTGGTCATGTGCGCCTGGCTATTCGACAGCGCCTTGGCCGCCGTCCTCAACCATGGTCGCTACGATCTTGGTTGGTATGCAGGTCGCATTTACGGTCTGTTTGCGGCCAGCTTCGTGCTCATAGTGTTACTGCTGGAAAATGGCAAGCTCTACGCCCGGCTCGCCGACTCTCACGAGAGAGAACGCAGCAAGACCAAAGACCTGCAGCAACTCACCGTTCAACTCGAATCTGTTAACAACCTGCTGGCCGAGAAGAATCAACAGTTGCAGGAGGTGAGTCAGCTGAAATCGGATTTCCTCGCCAACATGTCACATGAACTGCGCACCCCGTTAAATGCGATCATCGGTTTCTCCGAAGTGCTCAAGGATGGACTGGTTGGCGAGATCACACCAAAGCAGCATGAGTTTGTCAGCGACATATTCGCCAGTGGCCAGCATCTGCTGTCCCTGATCAACGACATTCTCGACCTGTCCAAGATCGAGGCCGGCAAGATGACCCTCGACCTCGACACACAGGACGTGGATGCCATGCTGAGAAACAGCCTATCGATCGTCAAGGAGAAGGCTTCAGCCCATGCCATCTTGCTTCAATTCGACGTAGCCGAACCACTTGGCATGGCGCTGCTGGACGCGCGCAAGACCAAGCAGATTGTCTTCAATCTCCTGTCCAACGCCGTGAAGTTCAGCGCCAATAACGGGAAGGTAACCTTGCAGGCCCGCAAAGTGCAGCGCGCCGCCATCGAAACCTGGGCAACGCAGCAGCCGACCAGCCTGCGAATGCCCCTGCCACCCAGCGCATTTGCCGATTTCCTGGAAATTGCAGTGGTAGATACGGGCCTCGGCATCTCCGCTGCGGATGTTCCGCGCCTTTTTCAGGCGTTTTCGCAACTCGATTCCTCGCTGTCACGCGTATCGGAAGGCACCGGACTTGGGCTGGCACTGGTCCTCAAGCTGGTCCAGCTGCACGGTGGTACTGTGGCACTGGCCAGCACACCGGGGCATGGCTCTACGTTCACCGTCTGGCTACCATGGCGCAAAACCGACGCAGCGACCGGGGATACGGATGAAACGGCGCCTCTGCATGCCGTGGCCGACACCAACCGGCAACTTGCGCTGCTCATCGAAGACAACGAACGCGCCGCTGAGCTGATTCGTCTCCAATTGGAGCCGGAAGGATTCGAGATCATGCGCGCCAGCAACGCGAAGGAAGGGCTCGAATTGCTGGCAAAGCGGAAACCGGCTGTCATCCTCCTCGATATCTTGTTGCCCGACATGGATGGCTGGGACCTGCTGGCGCGACTCAAGCAGCCGGATTCATCTGCTGTCCACATTCCCGTCGTCATTGTCTCGATCGTCGCCGATGCGCGCAATGGGTTCTTTCTCGGTGCCAGTGCTGTGCTGCAAAAACCGGTAGCACGCAATGAGCTGATCAAGTCCCTCCAGAACCTCGGGCTGGCAAAAACAAGCTGCGTTCTCAAGGTGCTGGTCGTCGATGACGACATGAAGGCGGCGGATCTGCTGTCAGCCTATCTCTCCGAACCGGGCTATGCGGTGTTGCGGGCCTATGGCGGCAGGGAGGCCATCGCCATGGCGAAACGAGAACGGCCCGATCTGCTTGTGCTGGACCTGTTGATGCCCGAAGCGAGTGGTTTCGATGTCGTCGAGGCGCTCAAGAGCAGTCCTGAAACAGCCTCTATCCCCATCGTCGTAGTGACCGCCAAGACCCTCACGCAGGAGGACCGAGCCACCCTGAACGGCTTTGTCGCGGCGATTCTGGAGAAAACCAGCTTCAATCACGCTCACTTTATTAACGAAGTCCAGCGTGCCCTGAACCCCCCCCGGGGTGCATTGCCATGACGACACAGATACTGGTGGTGGAAGATACCCCCGCCAACATGAAACTTGTCAGCATGTTGCTCGGCAATTCGGGCTACCGTGTGCTCCAGGCGGACAACGCCAATGATGGCATCGCGCTGGCCCGTGAACACCTGCCCGATCTGATTCTGATGGATATTCAGCTCCCCGGCATGGATGGTCTCACGGCGACTCGCCTGCTGAAAGAGGATGCAGCGACATGCCACATCAAGATCGTCGCGCTCACAGCTTTTGCCATGAAGGGCGATGAAGACAGGATGATCGCGGCCGGCTGCGACGGCTACATCGCCAAACCGATCCGGTACAAAAAATTTCTCGAAGAGATCGAGCGAATATTGGCATCGGCACCTCCATCGACATGAGGCATGGCAAGGGAACCACAGGAGGTTCTGCATGTGGCCGTTCAACCAGAAGTTAGACCTGAACGAGATTGAAATTCACCTGCACTTCTGGGTGCGGCGAGGATCGAACCTACACGGAGAAATTGTCAGCCGACAAACTGGAAGTACTTGAAGGACTGGGCTTCGTCCAAGGGTACCGACTTCCGTCTCAGCAATCCGTGTGTCCAATTCGCGCCGTTCCCGGTGTCCAAGAGAAACCGAACAGTCTTTAGACTTCCGCGACCCTAGTGGCACCGCGCCACTGACCGCTTCCCCATCTCCTGGACTGGCGGTTTCGACCACAACCGGACCTTCGCCCCAATGACAAATTCACGAACCGAGCTTGAGGCTGCGGCGGGCAAACTCATAAGTGCGATTCAAAAGGAGTGGCATTCCGAAGCTGGAGAGCCGGAGTCGGCCGCGAGCGAGGCAGTCATGCATTTGGCCCACGAACTGCTGTAGGCCAGCAAGTCCGGGTCGCTTGCGACCGTCATTGGATCGGGCTCCGTATCCTCATACTTGGGCAACAAATGGGTCCAGGAGCATCCGCGCGTGGTGCCCTATATTGCGGCACTTGAAGCCGCCTGTTGAACATCAGGCTGCAGTCAGCCTGAAGCCCACAGCCACAACAGTCTCGCTTGCAAGCTTTTTCCGCGAAGAGGATAATTCGCGCTTATGAAATTCCTCACCAACGTGATCAAGGCATCGTTCGCCACCTAGTTGCGCCCCTCGATTGCGTATCGGAGGGCTGCGCGCCTTCCGGTCAACAAAACCCCGGCAGGCTCCCCCTCCGGGGTTTTTTGTTTTTCACACCACGGACCAACCCATGCGTACCTACGACAAGTTGATTGCCACGATTCCCGACCGCCGGAGCTTGAGTTCCGTGCGCCCGGGCTTCGGCGACAGCACACATCTCAGACGCTAGCGACCAGGCGAATCCTTCACGCCTGGGCTGGCGCAAAGCCAACCAGGCGGCAGCTGCTCGCAGAGCCGAGTGCAGCCGCAAAAGAAAGATTCGCCATGACCAAGACTTCTTCTTCCTCGCGCAATAACGTTCCTCGACAACTGCGCAACCTCGGTGTCATCGCTCACGTCGACGCGGGCAAGACCACGACCACTGAACGCATCCTGTTCTACACCGGCGAAAGCCACCGCATCGGCGAAGTGCACGACGGCACGGCCCAAATGGATTTCGACCCGCAGGAGCAAAAGCGCGGCATCACCATCAACAGTGCCGCAGTCACGGTTCATTGGAAGGGCACGCAGCTCAACCTGATTGACACGCCCGGCCACATCGACTTCAACATCGAGGTGAATCGCTCGCTGCGCGTGCTCGACGGTGCCGTTGTCGTGTTCGATGGTGTCGCTGGCGTGGAGCCGCAGACTGAGACCAACTGGCGCTTGGCCGACAAGTACCGCGTACCGCGCATCGCCTTCATCAACAAACTCGACCGCGTGGGTGCTGACTTCCACCGCGTGGTGACCATGATGGAAGAACGCCTGGGCGTACGCGTGGCTCCGCTGCAAATCCCCATTGGCGCGGAAGGCGACTTCCGAGGCGTGGTGGACCTCTTGAGCATGCGCGCTCGCATCTGGGACCGTGACGACGCGAGCGCCCCGTACCGCGAAGCCGATGTGCCCGCCGCCCTGTTTGAGCAAGCGGTGCGCAGCCGCGCCCGCCTGGTCGAAGCCGCTGTGGAACAGGACGAAGCGGCCCTACAAGCCTACGTGAACGGCGAAGACATCGCCGTCGACGTGTTGCGCGCAGCCATCCGCAAGGGTGTGCTGGCGGGTGCCTTCGTGCCTGCGCTGGCCGGCTCGGCCTTCAAGAACCGGGGTGTAGAGCCTCTGCTCGACGCCGTGGTGGACTACCTGCCTGCGCCGGACGACATCGTGCGCGACGGCGGTCAGCCTGCTTCAGCAGCCGACCCGTTCGCCGCTCTTGCGTTCAAGGTCGTCACCGACGACCACGGCGCAAAGGTGTTCGTGCGTGTGTACGGCGGCCGACTGGGCCGGGGCGATGTGGTTCTCAACACCAGCACGGGAAAGACCGAGCGCGTGTCTCGCCTGTACGAAGTGCATGCTGATAAACACATCGAGCGCGACGAACTGGTGGCTGGTGACATCGCCGCTGTCGTTGGCTTGAAGGACACACTGACAGGGCACACTCTGAGTGACCCGGACCACCCGGTGGTGCTGGAGCAAATCAGCGTGCCCGAACCGGTGATCCACGTGGCCATCGAGCCCAAGGCGAGCGCGGACCAGCAAGGCCTGTCCAAGGCCCTGCAATCCCTGTTGCGTGAAGACCCGAGCCTCAGGCTGCAGCACGACGCTGAATCCGGCCAGACCATCCTGTCCGGCATGGGCGAGCTGCAGCTCGAAGTCTCTATCGAGAAGCTGCGCGCGCGCCATGGTGTGAACGTGACGGTCGGCCGCCCCCAGGTGGCTTACCGCGAGACCATTGCACGCAGTGCGGAGGTGACCCATGTGCACAAGAAGCAATCAGGCGGCCCCGGCCAGTTCGCCGAGGTGAAGCTGCTGCTCGAACCCCTGCCCAGGGGCGAAGGCATCCGCTTTGAAAGCCGCATTGTTGGAGGTGCTGTGCCACGCGAGTTCATCCCTGCTGTGGAGGCCGGCATCCGCCGTGCCGCTCTCGCAGGCGTAGTAGCTGGCTTCCCCGCTACGGACTTTGCGGCCACCCTGTTGGACGGCAGTTACCACGAGCGCGACTCGTCGACACTGGCCTTCGAGCTGGCGGCCATGGCCGCCTTCCGCGAAGCCTTCGCAAAGGCCGGTCCCCAGGTGCTGGAGCCAGTGATGGCCGTGGAGGTCATCACTCCAGCCGTCTACCTGGGCGATGCCATCGGCGACCTGAACCGCCGCCGAGGGCTGGTGCGAAGCCAGGGCCAACGCGGCAACGCCGCCACGGTCGAGGCCGAGGTACCGCTGAAAGAGATGTTCGGCTACATCGGCAGCCTGCGCGCCCTGTCATCAGGCCGCGCGCAGTACTCAATGCAGCTGGACCACTATGGGGTGGTCCCTGCAGGACAAATGACTGCATTGGTGCAGTGAAGAAGCGCACTGGGCCGGATGGACTGGCCTAGTAGACCAAACAGGAGGGGCGCGGACGGAAGTCTGCGCCCCTTTTTTTTCCTTGTGAGATGTCCGTCGCGTGGTGGATCTGGTCATCCAGGCGCAGATGGGAAGGCCGCCAGAAGATCACACACGCCTCACAGACTTCATGTTGGCCTCACGCAGCCACCGAATACTGGCACCCAACGATCCAGAGTTCTTGGATGGAAAGGTCCCCATGTTTGTAGCAATCGCGTTGGGCATCGGCCTGGTATGCCTGGCAATCTTTGGGGCGGCGACCTTCTTTCTGGCCAAGGGCATGGCCAGCGTTCTGGGTGTCCTGGCTCTCCCATTGCTCGGATACCGACCACCTGCAGTCGCCCTACGGTTGACTTCCTGGGCTGGCGCCCTGCTTGTGCTGATACTCCTGCCGATGAAAGGATGCAGCCATGTGCAGGTGGAGCTGTATCGCCAGGCGATTCCGCCCCAGTTCGAGCTGGTGGAGGTCTTGCACCACGATGAGATCGTTGGTTTCCGAGAGGGGTGTGGATACGCAATCTTCCGGCTTTCAGAAGACAACCTGGCGCGCATCCGCCGCCAGGGTCTGACTTACTTCGAAGCGGCGGAGCTCGGACGCGATGGCAAGCCCTACCACCAGTACCAGCCGTGGAAAGCCACGCCAACCTCAGAGCATGAACAGCTCCTTCGTGGGCAGAACTGCGCAGGTGAACCGTCTGAATTGCTGGAGCGGGCTCAGCGCGCAGCTGGCAACGAAGGGGCGTACTTCACTACCGGTCACGAGCAGGATCTGGTGGTTGTTCCAGCTCTGGGATTGCTAATCTACTCTTACAACGGTTGATTAGCCGGGAGGTGCTGCGGCACCTCGTCCCCCCATTCAACCAAGCTCTTCACTCCATCGTTCAAATCACATGGGCTGATCCCGGCGCAGGGTTTCACACACCCGCTGAGATTTTCAGCGAATGTGTTGCATCGACCGGTTGAATCCGCCGCCAATTGCTTCCAGTCAGCCCTTTCTCTGGCCGGCAGGTTCAGGCTGAAAGCGGAAGCTCACCAATGACTGCATTGCGGCCCCGCAGCCTTTGGCCGCGAGTCCAAGCGAACGCGAACTGCGACACTGCCTAGTTTCAGTATGTGGCAGATGAAGTAACCAGCATTGGCATCGGCATGGAGACCGATGGCGTTGAGCGCGGCATCAAGTCCTTGGAGGAACTTGCCGCGCGATGTCTCTGCAGGGGGCTAGAGAGCGTATTTGGGCAGTAGTTCTGGATGTAGATCGAAGTAGCTTTCGCCCTTTGCCTCAACTACAAGTCTGCCAAATTTCAAGAATTCCATGCCCAGGATGGCCTCATACGCTCGCGAGCCATCATTGAGGCTGGTTCCTGATGCGACAACGTCAAATGGCTTGCCGACTCCCGGTAGAAAAAGGCTCAGCGAGTAGTTGTTGTGTGTTTTTTCCCCATGCACCGTCCTGATGCTTGCTTGATCGGGGCCCATGCAAAACGCGCCCATCTCGACCAATAGCTGTTCATCGAAATGAAAGAGGTCGGCTCCAGTGTCGAGCAGTGCTCGTATTGTCCGCTGCGGTGTTCTTGTAACGCTACCGTCTTCGGAGACATGAGGAATTGCCGCAATGGTCAGATCTATAACTGGCGACCTTAGCGAGTCGGGGATGTGTTCGAAGCCTGGCCGTAGGGCCAAAGTGATGGGTATCCGGATCATAGTGGCTTGGCCTAAGGGAGACGTGATGCTGTTGTCATCTATGCAGGTGCATCGAGGTCAACTTGGGTGGTTTGGGCCGGTAGCGGGAAATTCCGACCAAATTTAGCTCGAATTTTGAATGGCGGAGATTGTGCGTGAGCTATCGTACTGGAGCGAGTTGCGGTAGAGCAGAGCATTCGTGCATTGCAACGAACGCTCCGCATCATGCCCACCAAACGTTTCTGGCGGCTCCTAGTCATCATCCTGCTCACTCTGTGGCTGTTGTTCGGCACCGGCGACACCGGGCGCGATGCCTTAAACGAGGCGGGCTCGCTAAGTCAGCCGCGACTTAGTGGGCCAGGCTTTTTTGAGGGCTTCCTGGTGAACTCGGGGCGTGCGGCCCTCGCAACCAGAAGGCAAGATCCCAGCCTAATTGAGTACCATGGGGCCTTCTGTGAAGGAGAGGATATGGGAGAGATTGCAGACAACGCGGTCATGCTGATTACTCAGAAGTCGTATCCAAACACATACGCCGCGTGGGGGGAGAAGGGCATAGAGTGTATCAATGCGCTGATGCAACCAGCGGCAGAGATCGTGGCCTCTTCGCCAGGATGTGACAGGCTGGAAGTGCTGGAGTTGAGCAACCAGCGGAGTTCGCCGCCTGACAACATCGTTTTCTTTGCTGACTGCGCAAACGGAAATCGCTTCTACATTACAGAGAGTGAAATCCTTGCCAAGCGCAAGACCGTTTCACAGAATGACAAGGCCAAGTGGCTTGATGAGCAGCAACTATTGGAGATTTCCCAAGAAGCAGTGAGGACAAGGGTGAAAGGTTCTTGCTCTTTTACGGGCGGGAGCGTCTACAGAGCCGTGGTTGGACGCACGGTTGTGACGGTTGAGTTCGAGGTGATGAACGACGCTGGCACCACAGCTGTCGCGAAGTGCTACTTTGACGGCTTGTCACTGGCGGAGGTGGAGCTCAGCCTACGATGAAATGAGGATTTTTCGATGGATTTCGGTAGCAGTTAGTATGAAGCCTTATTTATGGAGGGGATATGCAAACTGAGGCCAAGGAGCTTCGAGGGTTGAGAAGGCTTCTAGCGTCAATCCCGGTCATGTTGTGGCTAACTGTGCTCTCGCTGGTTGCTGGGTTGCTGCTCTCCGTGATCTTCAAGAATTTTGACTGGCTCAGTCGCTTTAGTGCTCTGGTCATCTGTTGGGGGATCCTTCTTCTTGCACGGCCAAGCTTTTCTGGCATCGAGATTGGCGTAGATGTGTACGCGGCAGATGCCAACATGAGTCTGGATGATCCCGAATACTATAAGCAGAAGGGCGAACCAGTTCCGGTGTGGGCTGTGGATCGGGCCAACTCGCGTCGTGCAACGGGAGTTTGGGGGCCGCTGGCCTGTTTCGTCGGAACGCTAACCAATGGTTTTGCGAGCTTGCTGAATGGACTTTTTGGATTCGTGCCCTGAGCGCTGCTCACTCAAAAAAACCAGCATCAGCGGGTTTTTGTTTGGAGCTTCGAGTTCTTCAAGACGCAAGCCAGATTGTATTGGGACTGCTGCCATCTATCCCCACTAGAGCGTGTTATGAACTCAGCCACGACGGAAGTAGATTGACCTGATGGCAAGACGCAAAAGGTACCCCACGGATGCTCTAATTTCGCTACGCGTGCTTTCACACGCTTATGCGTTTGCTGGGGGAGACGGATGCTGGATCGGAGTGGGTGAGGTGGCGATACGAGGGCTAATTCTCGCTCAAGATGAAGGTGGAAATGCCTCCACTAATGAAGCTGCGCATTGCCACGGTGTCCATATCCACGACATGCTTGGATGATGGCCTGTTAGCTTAATGGTAGAGCGACCCCTCCAAAAGCAGGCCACCACACGCCTCCTTCTGAAGGGACGAACGCGGTTCGATTCCGCGGCGGCACCAGTATGACGGCCGAACGCAACAGCCGCCCTCTGGCACACATTGTGGGTGCGCTTGGCCGCTTCCATTGTCAGCAACTGCTGCAGAACCGACCTCTGGCGTGGCAGATTCTGGCTGAAAGCAGAAACTCGCCAATGTTCGCTCTGCACTGATGTAGATTGGGCTGGAATTTGAGAGTTGCAGGTCTAAGAAGGGGCGGATCAAGTCAGGTGGCGCCCGGGCGAATTTAGCGAAAAAACCGGGAGGCCGTATGGCCTTTTGCGGCACGGCTGACCTTCCCGTAAAGCATCACCGATGCTTGGAAAAAATGCTGAATAGGCTTCAACGAGGTCAGGAGAAGCGTTGTAAATAGCGCGTAAACACCCATCCTTTGATTTCAATGTTGCCATCCTCGCTACGCCACGACA